>JBBDLO010000001.1:0-9290 GCA_040878815.1 Gemmatimonadota bacterium
CCCTTCCCGCAGTCCGTACTTTCGTTCACTCCCAGGGGGGCGTCTGTCAAAAAGCCGATCCACCGACACGCCATGAGGCGTGTGGCAGAGCCTACAAACTTAGCGATGGATTCGTGAGAGTCAACGACCTTCGCGATGATGGGCACGAAGACTCGGAATGGCCGTCGGAAATCGCCAATCCATGGCCCAGCCTTCGTAGCCTGTTGGCCTAGTGAAGGGCGTTACCGTTGGGCGCGCAAGGGGCCCCGACATAGGCGGCGCCCCAGTCGCCCATCCGCTACATGCCGCCTGCCTCCAAGAACTCCGCCACCTCGGAGGCCTGTACTCGAAACGAGCCCAACTCCCCTCCCTCCGGTCCGTGCCAGTCCGACCCACCCGTGACCATGAGGTCGTGGCTGCGGGCCGCACGTTCCAGCTGCAACATGCGATCGCGCGAGTGGTACGGGCGGTAGACTTCCAGACCCGCGAGCCCCCACCGCCGCAATTCGGGGAGGAGGGCCTCCAACCGATTCACGGGCGGGTGCGCCCAGACGGCCAGGCCGCCGGCACCCTGAATCAGACGAATCGCCTGCTCTGGATCGAGAAGCCGCGTCGGCAGATACGCGGGGTGGTCATTCCCGATGAAGCGATCAAAGGCCTCCGGAACGGATTGGACGATCCCGATATCGACCATGGCCCGCGCCAGGTGGGGTCGTCCCGGAGCACTGGTTCCCGCTACCGCCTCCACCTGATCGAAGGGAACCTCGATTCCCCGATCCGCGAGTCGGGACACCATGGTCCGCAGACGATCCAAGCGAATCTGCGTTGCGCGGCCCACATGGGCCACGAGCTCCTGATCCGTGGGGTCGATGAAGTACCCCAGGATGTGGAATTCGGAGTCGTCCCACGTGGTGCTGATCTCGAGCGCCGGGATCACGGCGATCGGATGTTGCCGCGCGGCCTCGATCGCACCCGCGACTCCCTGAACCGTATCGTGGTCCGTAAGGGCGATGACATCGAGACGAGCCGAAACCGCGAGCGCGACCACCTCTTCCGGAGGCAGGGTACCGTCGGAGGCGGAAGAATGGAGGTGTAGGTCGAGATCCATCGGAACTCGGCATCGATCAGACGGCCCAGCGACCGGCCCGTCGGAGATGAGACTAGTGGGCGGCCTCCGCGGAGGAAGCGCCCTCGAGCGCCTCCGGATCCAACCAGGCCGAACGCGGATCGTAGCCCTCCGGTGCTTCTGCACCGGCGTATTCGGAGAGGACCGTCACCCGGTCCCCCTCGACCTTCACGACGCCCCTGACCACGAAGAACTGGCGGCTCCCGCCTCCGGGGAGATCGATATCCAGGGTGCCTCCGCCCAGGAGCGCCATGAACGGGGCATGCCCGGGAAGGATCCCCACCTTTCCATCCCAGGCGGGAACCACGACCCCGGACACCACTCCCTCGAATACCGTCTGGACCGGCGACACGAGCGTCAGCGTCAGCGTCCTGTCAGACATCTCATCCCTCCTTGGCCATTCGCTCAGCCTCGGCTACGACGTCTTCGATCCCGCCCTGCATGTAGAACGCCTGCTCCGGGAGGTGATCGAACTCCCCGGCGGCGACCCGCTCGAAAGACTCGATGGTCTCGTCGAGCTTCACGTACTTCCCGGAGCGCCCGGTGAACTGCTCGGCCACGAAGAAGGGCTGCGAAAGGAAGCGCTGAATCCGGCGCGCGCGATTCACGATGATCTTGTCCTCCTCGGAGAGCTCGTCCATGCCGAGGATCGCGATGATGTCCTGGAGATCCTTGTAGCGCTGGAGGATCCGCTGAACGTTCCCGGCCACGTCGTAGTGCCGCTGACCGATGAACTGCGGGTCCAGAATCCGGGAGCTCGAATCGAGCGGGTCCACCGCGGGGTAGATGCCGAGCTCCGAAATGGCACGCGACAGTGTGGTTGTCGCATCCAGGTGGGCGAAGGCCGCAGCCGGCGCCGGGTCCGTGAGGTCATCGGCGGGCACGTAGATCGCCTGCACCGAGGTAATGGATCCCGACCGGGTGGAGGTAATCCGCTCCTGCAACTCACCCATCTCCGTGCCGAGCGTCGGCTGGTATCCCACCGCCGACGGCATGCGGCCGAGAAGGGCCGACACTTCAGAACCCGCCTGCGTAAACCGGAAGATGTTGTCGATGAAGAGGAGCACGTCCTGCTTCTCCACGTCGCGGAAGTACTCCGCGATCGTGAGGCCCGAGAGGCCGACCCGCATGCGCGCTCCCGGAGGCTCGTTCATCTGCCCGTACACGAGCGCTGTCGACTTCAGGACCCCGGCCTCTTTGAACTCCAGCCAGAGGTCGTTCCCCTCTCGGGTGCGCTCGCCCACGCCGCAGAAGACGGAGCGCCCGCCGTGCTCCATGGCGATGTTGTTGATGAGTTCCTGAATGATGACGGTCTTCCCGACACCCGCCCCGCCGAACAGCCCCGTCTTGCCGCCCTTCACATAGGGAGCGAGGAGGTCGATGACCTTGATCCCGGTCTCGAAGATCTCCGTCTTGGGCTCGAGGTCACGGAACTTCGGGGGCTCCCGGTGGATCGGCCACCGCTCGACCACGGAACCATCTGCCGCCACCACAGGACCAGCCTCGTCCACGGGGTTGCCGAGCACGTTCAGGATGCGCCCGAGTGCCGGCTCTCCCACGGGAACGGAGATCGCGGACCCGGTATCGACGACGTCCATCCCCCGGACCAGCCCATCGGTCGAGGACATGGCCACGGCCCGGACCTGCCCACGGCCGATATGCTGCTGCACCTCGGCCACCAGGTTGACCTCCTGTCCGCCAGCCGTGGTCCCCTCGATCTTCAGTGCATTATAGATCCTCGGAAGGTCCTCGGGAGAGAACTCCACGTCGAGGACGGGCCCGATGACCTGCACCACCTTTCCAATATTCCGCTCAGCCATGTCTCCCTTGTCTCCATGTCGCGGCCGGGGTCCCCCGGCTGCTCACTCGAAGGCCGCTGCGCCACCCACAATCTCGGCGATTTCCTGCGTGATCTGACCCTGCCGGGCCCGGTTGTACTTGGTCTTGAGCGCATCCAGAATGTCCGACGCGCTGTCGGTCGCGCTGTTCATCGCCGCCCGCCGCGCACCCTGTTCGGCGGCCGCGTTCTCCACCAGGGCCCGGTACACCACATTTCGAACGTACAGGGGAAGGATTCGGTTGAGGATGTCATCTCCCGACGGAGAGAGCTCATATCCCTCCGGTGAGCTCCCGCCCTCCTCGGCCCGAATGGGGAGGAGCCGCCGAACCGCCGGAGGCGTGGAGAGCGCAGAACGGAACTCCGAAGCCACCACCCAGACGGCGTCCAACTCCCCGCTCTCGAACCGGGACTGTAGCCGCTCTATCAACATCTCCGCATCGGCAGGCGTGGGGTTGTCGCTGATCTCATTCCAGCTCTGCGTCAGCGTCTCTCCCTGAAATCGAAAGAAGCTGATTCCCTTCTTACCCGACACGTGGAGCTCTGCCTCCATCCCCTTCGCCCGCGCCTCGACCAGAAGCTCCTTCGCCTTGCGAATCAAATTGACATTGAAGGCGCCGGCGAGTCCTCGATTGGCGGTCAGGAGGAGGATCGCCACCCGCTTGGGATCCTCCGGAGCGCGCAGGAGGGGAAAGCGTTCCGCCAATGCCGGATTGTGCAGGCTTCGCACGATCTCCTCGAGGGCTTCGCCGTAGGGACGGGAGGCATGCACCCGATCGGTAGCCTTCTTCAACTTCGAAGTGGCCACCATCTCCATGGTGCGGGTGATCTGCCTCGTGTTCTCGACAGATCGAATCCGCCGTTTGACTTCCCGTGCCTGCGACACCTTTCTCTATCCCTCCCCGGAATTCAGTCGTGCGACCCTGGCTGCGGAACTCTCCACTCAGGCGGCCGACGCCGCGCCCTGCTCCGCCGCAAACCGCGCATTGTAGTCGTCGATGGCCGCCTTCAGATTCGCTTCGGCCTCGTCGCTGATGACCTTCTCCGACCGCACTCCCTGTAGAAGCTCGGGATGCTGCGCCTCGAGGAAGTCCAGAAAACCGCGCTCCCAGGCCCCGACTTTCTCCACCGGGACTGTATCCAGATAGCCGTTGGTCACCGCGTAGATGACCACGACCTGTTGCTCTACGGGCATGGGTGCATACTGAGGTTGCTTAAGGAGTTCGACCGTCCGCTGGCCCCGGGCCAACTGCCGCTGGGTCGCCGAATCGAGGTCGGAACCGAACTGCGCGAAGGCCTCGAGTTCGCGGAACTGCGCCAAGTCGAGTCGGAGACGCCCGGCCACCTTCTTCATCGCCTTGATCTGTGCGGCGCCACCGACACGCGAGACCGAGATCCCGACGTTTACGGCGGGACGCACACCGGCGTAGAAAAGGTCGGGCTCGAGAAAGATCTGTCCGTCCGTGATCGAGATCACATTCGTCGGAATGTACGCCGAAACGTCGCCCGCCTGCGTCTCGATGATCGGAAGCGCGGTGAGCGACCCTCCCCCGTGCTCGTCCGAGAGCTTTGCCGCTCGTTCGAGGAGCCGCGAATGGAGATAGAAGACGTCGCCGGGGTACGCCTCGCGCCCCGGAGGTCTCCGAAGTACCAGCGAAAGCTGCCGGTAGGCCTGCGCCTGCTTCGTAAGGTCGTCGTACACGACCAGGGTGTGCTTCCCCTGCCACATGAAGTGCTCGGCGAGCGCCGTCGCGGTGTAGGGCGCGATGTACTGCATCGGCGCCGGATCGGACGCGTTGGCCGTCACGACGATCGTGTAGTCCATGGCACCGGCTTCGCGCAGCGTTTCGACGACCGCAGCCACCTTTCCCGCCCGCTGGCCGATCGCGCAGTAGACGCAGATCACGCCGGCGTCCTTCTGGTTGATAATCGTATCGACGGTGATCGCCGTCTTTCCGGTGGACCGGTCGCCGATGATCAACTCACGCTGTCCCCGTCCAATCGGGGTCATGGCGTCGATGGCCTTGATCCCGGTTTGGAGGGGCTCCGCGACGGGCTGTCGAAGAACGATGCCCGGAGCCACGATGTCGATCATGCGGGAACCCTCGATCGGCTCAATGGCACCGAGCCCGTCGACCGGAGTCCCGAGGGCGTCGACCGTCCGCCCCAGGTAGCCTTCGCCGACCGGAACCTCGAGTACGCGACCCGTTCGCCGCACCTCATTCCCTTCTCGGAGGCCGGTCCAGTCACCGAGAACAACGGCGCCGATGTTGTCCTCTTCGAGGTTGAGGGCCAGCGCGGTGACCGGGTCCCCTCCTCCGGCAGGAAGGATTTCGAGCATCTCGCTCGCCATCGCGTTCATGAGGCCGTAGATGCGGGCCACACCATCCTTCACCTCGAGCACCTCCCCCACGTCTTCCGCGTGGAGATCCTCCCGATAGTGTTCGATGGCGTTGAGAAGCACGCCCTTGATTTCGCTGGCGCGAAGCTGGGAATCCGAATTGGCCATGGTGTGTCCGTCCCCTAGGCGACCTGTGGAACCATCTATTCGTTTAGACCTCGGCGGTCATCAACCGCCGCTTCATATGCTCCAACCGACGGCGCACCGAGCCGTCGTACACGACATCCCCGCTCCGAAACACGATCCCTCCGATCAACTCGGGTCGGACCTGCACGTGGGGGATGACGTCCTTCTCCAGAATCCGAGAAAGCTGCTCCCGAATTGCCGCGACCCCTGCTTCATCGAGCGGCCGTGCTACAGACACGTCGACGTGCGCCCGTCCCAGATGCTCGTCCAAAAGATCGCGGTACTGGCGACTCATGGTGGCGAGGAGCCGCTGCCGACGCTTGTCGAGCACCAAGAGGAGAAAGTTCACCACTGGAGCCGGGACTCGATCCCCGAAAGCCTTTCGCAGTACTTCCTTCTTCTCGCGCTTGTCGATACTCGGCGTTTCCAGAAAGGTCCTGAATCCCGGAACATCCTGCAGAAGCTCGGCCACCTGCTGCAACCCGGCGCCGTACTCCTCGACCTGATCTTCGCGCAGGGCGAGATCGAAGAGCGCCGATGCGTAGTTGCGGGCGACGACCTCTCCTCTCACCGTCAGGCCTCCGCCGCAGGCCGGCCCACTTCGGCCAAGTACTCTTCCACGAGGGCCCGGTCCGCCGGACCATCCAGCTTCTCGTGGAGGATCTTCGATGCCACGGTCAACGCCAGGTCGACCGACTCCTTACGGAGGGTATCCATTGCCTGGTCCCGCTCTCGATGGATCTCCACCCGTGCCCGCTCGAGCATGCGATCGCCCTCTTCGCGAGCCTTCGCCTCGATATCCTTCCGAAGCGTCTCTCCGGCTTCCCGACCCGAGGCCACGATCTCCTGGGCCTGGCGCCGTGCGTCGGCCAACTGGCGGCGGTGCTCTTCCAGCAGCTTTTCCGCCTCCTCACGCATCTGGCTGGCGCTGGCGATCGAGCCGACGATGCCCTGCTCGCGCGCATCCAGCGCCGCGAGCATCGGCTTCCATGCGTACTTCCCCAGAACGAAGAGCACGACCAGGAACACCACGATCGTCCAGACGGACAGTCCGAGATCGGGTGTAAACAGACTGGCTCCGCCGGCGTCCGCGTGTTCCTCCTCCTGGACGGCCGACAAGAGGGCCGGGGATGTGAGGAGGGCGGCGGCTGCCAAGAGCGCCTTTCTCCTCATGTCAAATCGTCGCACGTCGAATCCTCACCGCAGAAGGGGAAATGGGAGCCCCGGATATCCGGGAGGCCCGAGCCTTCGATCTGCGTCAAGCCAGGAGCTTGTAGAGCAGCGCAATAACGAGTCCGAAGAGCGCCACGCCCTCGATCAGGGCCGCGAAAATGAGCCCCGCAGTCTGGATGTTTCCGGCCATCTCGGGCTGGCGTGCGATCCCCTGCACGGCTGCGGAACCGATCAGTCCGATCCCGATTCCGGTGCCGAGCACGGTGATTCCGAACCCGAGGCCGGATCCGAGGAGTCCCAGGTAGCTGGCTGCAGCCTCCGGGCTCATGGCGACATCCTGAACGGCAAGAAGAGTGGAAGTCAGCATCGTGTCTCCGTCTGATCCTTAGGAGTGTTGAGAAGAACCCCGCGAACCCGCCGCGAACTCAGTGGGCATGACGAATCAGCCCGATGAATACCGCAGAGAGCATGGCGAAGATGAAGGCCTGGAGCAGTGCGATAAAGACCTTCAGGAGCGTGATTGCGGCCGCCATTCCTACGGCGGCCCCTGCGATTCCCCACCGACCCAACGCCAGATCTCCGAACACGAAGATCAGACCCAGAAGGGCCATGATGAGGACCTTCCCTGCCGTCATGTTCGCGAACAGACGGACCGCCAGGGCAAAGGGTTTGGCGAGCTTTCCCATGAGCTCCACCGGAGTCATGATCGCGAGCATGATGGCCTTCCCTACTCCCCCGAGGCCCGGGGGAGCGTAGAAGATCGTGCGTGCATATCCGGCCGGCCCCAACTCGCGGAACCCGGCGATCTCCACCCAGAGGAAGACCAGGATCGCGAGCGCCGCCGTCACCGAGATGCTCGCGGTCGACGAATCTCCGAAGGGCACGAGCCCGAGGAGGTTCATATAGAGAATGAAGAAGAAGAGCGTCAGGATGAAGGGCGTGAATTGGTCCGCACCGTGGCCGATGTTGGCCCGCACGACCTGATCGCGAAAGAAGACGATCATCGCCTCCACCGCATTGCTGAAGCCGGAGGGGGCCTCGTCGGCCTGCATGCGGGCGAAGATGCGCCCCACGATCAGGAAGGTGACGAGGCAGAGAACCCCGGCCAATGCCATGAAGAAGACTTTGGAGGAGATCGAAAAATCGAACGTAAGGCCGGCAATCCGGACCGGTTCCCAGTGCGGGAAGTCGAAGTGCCACGATCCGATCGCGACGTAGTCGTGATCGGCAATCTTGTCCATGAGGAGGGTGCCGAGATCGAAGGCGCCTTCCTCTGCATTCGCTTGATTGGCCGCGTCTTGCGCGGCGGCTGCCGGCATCATTCCCGAATCATCATCCGTTCGTTCGACGGTCCGCTCGGTCTCGGAGCGCCCACGGCTCCAAGAGGAGCAACACGAAGAAGAGCCCCGCCAAGGCGAGGAGCGCCACCACCAAATCGATCCCTTCCATTGCAGCGATCGTGAACCCGGCCGCCCCGATCACCGCGAGCCGGACGAGCGTTCCGCCGACCCAGAGCGCGAGGTACCCACCGGACCCCGGGCGGAGCGCCGCCAAACCTGCGAAGCTCCCCCACTGCACCACAAGCGCGATGCACACGGCGATCAGCAACCCGCGTCGGCCATCTCCGTTCAGGAGCGGCCAGCCGACCGCCAACACCCCTCCGACCACGATCACTGAAACCCCAGCGTATCGCAGCATCCTGCGGGGCCATGCCCTCATTATTCGCGCGTGTCCTCATGCTCCCGAGCTCTCTGCTTCTCCGCTTCCCGCGGGAGAAAGACAAGCTGCTGAAGGATGTAGTAGAACCCCGCCGCAGCTCCGAGGAATGCCCCGAGCAGCGTAAAGAGCGGCACCGTCCCCACCCTTCCATCGAGCAGCCAGCCGAGGAAGAGGAAGAACCCCGTGGACATCGCCCAGGTGAGGCCATGTCCCGAGAACCGCGCCAGTGTGACCAGCGGGGACTCCGGGTCCCCTCGGCTTCGGCTCATCCTTCCCACCCCCCAAGCTCCTTACAGCCCGCTAAGGTAGACGCTTGTGAAAAATTTCGCAAGCGTCTGCGACGTGCCCGAACCGCGTCCCGATACACAGCCCCGCACCCCCATGGCGGCTCCCAGAACCGGACCCTATGCTTCTGTGCGCAATCGGGAAGCAAACACCCCCGGGTGACGACGAAACTGCAGGATCTTCATAGATTGAAACCTGGCCCGGAAGTTCAAGTGTAGCTCCGAAGATCCTCCGAAGCGATTCGGTGGAAGTGGCCAATCCGAATAACGGAGGGTTCGACCTTGGCGGAAGGAGTGGCAGTTCGGGATCGAGATCTGGAGCTACTCGAGGAGTCCGCACGTGCGGCGCAGGGACTGCGGGAGGAGGTGGCGAAGCGTGTGGTGGGGCAGCGGGAAGTCATCGATGGCTTGCTCCTGGCCTTGCTCGCCAATGGGCATGCCCTTCTGGTCGGCGTCCCCGGTCTCGCAAAGACGCTCCTCGTCTCCACACTGGCCGAGGCCCTCGACCTGGAGTTCCAGCGGATTCAGTTCACTCCCGACCTGATGCCGTCGGACATCACCGGCACCGAGGTGATCGAAGAGGATCGCACGACCGGACGCCGGGTCTTCCGCTTCGTGCGCGGCCCAGTCTTCGCCAACGTGGTG
>JBBDLO010000002.1:0-9179 GCA_040878815.1 Gemmatimonadota bacterium
CGAAGACCCCGACGTAGGCGACGACCCCCAGGTGCGCAAAGAGGAGGAAGATCGCGATCAAGAAGCCGAAATCTCCCACCCGGTTCACGATGAAGGCCTTCTTTCCGGCATCCGCCTTTTCGCGGTCCCCGAACCAGAACCCGATGAGGAGATAGGAGCAGAGCCCCACTCCCTCCCACCCGACGAACATCAGAGGAAAGCTCGATCCCATCACCAGAATGAGCATGAAGAAGACGAAGAGATTCAGGTACGCGAAGTAGCGCGCGTATCCGGGATCCTCCTTCATGTATCCCACGCTGAACAGATGGATCAGAAAGCCCACCCCCGTGATGATCAGCATCATGATCATCGCGAGCTGATCCAGGTGCAGGGCCGCATCAACGCTGAAGGTGCCCGTGGCCATCCAGCGCCAGTAGGTCACCACCACTGCCTCGGCGGGCTCGGCTCCGGCCATCCCGAGGAAGTTCGCCAGGGTCAGGAGAAAGGCCGCCCCCATCACCCCGGGCCCGATCCAGGTAGGGAGGGTCTGCGTGAGCGCGCGTTTCCCCGGCTCGTGTCCTCCGCCACTGCCGGCCCCGGCGTCCTGAGACTCCCCGCCTCCGACCAAACGCAACGCATTCGCACTCCGGACGCCCGCGACCAACGCCAGCACCCCGTTCGCCAGGAAGCCGAAGAGGGGGAGGAGGAGGATCAGCCCCGGAAGGAGCGGTTGATAGTCGCTCATGCGGCGATCACCACTTCAGGAGGTTGAAGTTCTCGACGCTCACCGACCGGAAGTGGCGGAAGAGCGAGATGATGATCGCGAGTCCCACGGCCGCCTCCGCCGCCGCCACCGTCATGACGAAGAAGACGAAGAGCTGGCCCTCGATCCCGAGGTGACGCGAGAGCGCCACGAAGGTCAGGTTCACCGCATTGAGCTGCAACTCGATGCAGAGGAATACGATGATCGCATTCCGACGCACCAGGACTCCGAAGGTCCCCAGGACGAAGAGGATCGCACCCAGAACGAGCGATTCGGCCAGCATCGCCTCACCCCCTCCCGCGGGCGAGTGCAACCGCACCCACCAACGCCACGAGGAGCAGGATGCCCACCAATTCGAAGGCCACGACGTACTCGGTGAAGAGGGGCTGCGCCACCGCGCCGATCACCCCCTGCTCCGCCAGAATCCGATCCATCCCCTCCGGCCCCGGAAAGTATTGGTAGATCGGGCTCTCCCCGGCGCCCCCGACCTGGCGCGCGAGAAGTCCCGCCAGGAGCCCCGTGGCGGCGAACGCGAGGAATGCCCCGAACCCGCGCTTCATGTCCGCCTGGTAGTCGTGCCCCAGGTTCAGAAGCATGATCACGAAGAGGAAGAGGACCATGATCGCCCCCGCATAGACCATGACCTGGATCGCCGCCAGAAAGTGCGCTTCGAGGAGCACGAAGATCCCCGCCACAGCCGCGAGCGTCCCCACCATGAAGAGCAGGCTCCCCACCGGATTCCGCTGGAGAACCACGCCGGCGGCACCCCCGACGGCCATCGCGGCGAAGACATAGAAGAGGACGTCAGCCATGCGTCGGGCGCCTCACTCGGACCGAGGGTCGGAGGGGTCCCAGAGGAGCGTGCTGGGGTGCTCTTGATCCATCAATCGATCCAGATCATAGACGAAGCGCTCTCGCGTGTACTCCGAATTTTCGAAGTGCACCCCGACATGAATCGCCTCGACCGGGCAGACCTCCTGACACATCCCGCAGAAGATGCAACGGAACTCATCGATCTCGTAGACGATGGGATAGCGGTTTCCCATGTCGTCCTCGCCACCGACGAGCTTGATGCAATTCGCGGGGCATACGGTCGGACAGAGCCCACATGCCACACACTTCGGCCGACCGTCCGCATGCGTCTCCATCACATGGGTGCCGCGCCAGCGTGGAGAAAGTTCGGGGCGCTCTTCCGGATACTCGAGGGTGACCTTCTTCGGGTCGACCAGGTGCTTGAATGTCAGTGCCATTCCCTTGAGGGTGGCGCGAAGATAGGAGGTTTCTCCCGCCTCCGGGCGTCGCATCACCTTTACTCCGATCGTCATCGCACCACCTCCCGAGAAACTGTGGCCAAGCGAGCCTCCGCGGCCTGCTTCCGATCGGCCACAATCCCCAGCGCCGCGGCTCCGCCGATGATCCGGCCCCGATCGAGAACGAAGAGGAAGATCCCGCTCGCCACCGCGCTCACGGCGGTGAGGATCCCGCCGAAGGCAAGCCCGGTCACCCCCGCCTGATCCAGAGCGAGGACGGTGGCGGCGACGAGCATCAGGTAGGCGAGCCCCGTGGGGAGCATCACCTTCCATCCCAGGTGCATGACCTGGTCGTAGCGAAATCGAGGCAGGGTCCATCGCACCCAGATGAAGACGAGGATGAAGAAGCCGGTCTTCACCGCGAAGGCGAGGAAGGTGAGGAGCGTCTTCCACCAGGCCGGGTTCGCCGCGATGGGCTCGCCGGCCTCGGAGAACCCCGAGATCAGCGCCCCCTCGTACCAGAACATGTGATCCCCGGACCAGAAGGGGATGCTCCAGCCCCCGAAGAAGAGAGTCGCCATGAGGGCCGAGGCGGTCAGGATGTGGGAGTACTCCGCGATGAAGAACATGGAGAACTTCATGGCCGAATATTCGGTGTGGTATCCGGTGATCAACTCCGACTCGGCCTCGGGGAGGTCGAAGGGGAGTCGGTTCGTCTCCGCAAAGGCCGAGATCACGAAGAGGATGAAGGCCAGGGAGAGGGGAAGCACGTACCAGAACCCGAGCAACTGTTGCTGCCAGACGATCTCGGTCAGCGTGACGTTTCCGGCCAACATCAGGACGGGAATCAGGGAGAGCCCTAGCGCCACCTCATAACTGATCATCTGCGCCGAGGAGCGGACGCCGCCCAGGAGGGCGTACTTGTTGTTCGATGACCATCCCGCCAGGAAGAGTCCATACACGCCGAGCGACGAGAGTGCCAAGACGTAGAGGATTCCGATCGGGATGTCCGCCACAATCATGTCGACGACGCCCCAGGGCGTGGGAAGCGGGGCCGCAAAGGGCACGACCGCAAAGGTCACGAGTGCCGGGATGATCGCGAGGGTCGGAGCGAGTACGAAGAAGAAGCGATTGGCCGTGGCCGGCATCGTCTCTTCCTTGAGGATGTTCTTGATCCCGTCCGCGATTGGCTGAAGGAGCCCGAAGGGTCCGACACGATTCGGCCCGAGCCGGTCCTGGATGAAGGCCGAAACCTTTCGCTCGGCGAGCGTCATGTACGCCACGACGACCAGGATGGCCGTGAAGACGCCAAAGACCTTGATGTACGAGGCGACGATGGCGGCGGTCGGAGAGAGGACGTCCACGATTCAGCTTCCCGGGAGGGCGGCAGGTTCGCGGGTTGCAGCTCCGCCGGCTCCGATCACATCGTACGTCAGCCCTTCGAACTCCGGCACGATCTCGGCCGCATGGAGAAAGGCTTCGTCCGGTGCAGAGGGTCCGGCTCCCCCCCGGAGCCCTCCGGCGAGTCGACCCAGGATGGCCCAGGCGGGTCGTGCCAACTCCGGGGCGCGGAGCGCCGGCCAGAATCGCTGAACTCGTCCTACATGGTTCGTGAAGGTCCCTTCCTGCTCGGCGAAGGTCGTGATGGGGAGCACGAAGGAGGCAGAGGTGGACGCCGATGGTGCATGACTACCGAGGTAGACGTAGAGTCCCGCGTGCGCTCCGAAGGAGGCCCCGAACTCCGCAAGATCGTCGCCCAGGACGATGACTGTGCCCTCGTGGTTCTCCAGCGCCTCGATCCCCCCCGTGGCATCGTCGCCTCCGACCCGGGTCATCCCGAAGAGCTCGGCCCCCTTGCGGTTCGGAACGAGGTCCCGACGACGGGCGAGCGTTTCGAATCCGGGGAGTGGGATCTCGGCCTCCGCCCGCGACGATCGGAACACGATCTCTCCGCCGCCGAGCGCGTCCACGAGGATGGCCAGCCCGGCCAGATCCTCATTGGCGGCGAAGGGAGACGCGACGGCGCGCACCGGACCCTGGGCAGCAGAAAGCCTCGCGTCCAACGCTTCTAGTGCATCCTCCCACGACGCAGCGACCTGACCGTCCCCCTGACGCACGAACGGCGCCTCGATGCGGTCCGGGCGATTCGGCCATTCGTACCGTGCCCGCCCATAGTCGCAAATCCAGTGCTCATTCACCTCGGGATTGTCCCGCGGCTTCATGCGCTGGATCAGGTTGTCTCGGGTATGGAGGTCGATGTTGCATCCCTGCGAGCAGTTGGGGCAGATCGAAGGAGTATGGTCGAGGTCCCAGGCGCGGGCCTTATGGAGGAAGTCCTTCGAGACGAGCGCCCCCACGGGACAGATGTCCACGATGTTCCCCGAATAGGGAGAGCCTTCCACCCCTTCGGCGAAGAAGGTGTCGATGATCGAGCGGTTTCCCCGTTCGACGACGGTCAGGCGCGGATCCTGGGCCTTCTCATTCATGAAGCGAACGCACCGGGTGCACATCACGCAGCGATCGCCGTAGAAGAGGACGTCTCCCCCGAAGTCGTCTCGACCGAAAACCCGCTTCGGCTCCCGACTCCGACCATGCTCCCGTCCTTCGGCGTGCACATAGTCCTGAAGCTTGCACTCGCCCGACTGATCGCAGATCGGGCAATCCAGCGGGTGGTTCGCCAGGTAGAACTCGAGAACGCCGCGACGCATCTCGGTCGCAGGCTCGCTCTGGGTTCGCACCACCTGGCCCTCGCCCGCCTCTGTCACACAGGAGGCCGCGAGCTTGGGGGCGCCCTCGACTTCGACGAGGCAGAGCCGACACTGCGCGGGTGCGGTGAGCCCCGGATGATAGCAGTAGTGCGGCACCTCGATCCCGATCGTCTGCGCCGCCTGGAGAAGCGTCGTCCCCTTGGGGACAGTGACCTCGCGGCCGTCGATGGTCAGGGTGACCGTGGTCGTCGGTGAATTCTCCATCATCGCCTCAGTTCGCGCCCACCGCCTCACCCCTTCGGATGAGGGCGAGGTAGTCGTCCCGGAACTTCTCGATGGAGGAAGCCACGGGAGCCGCAGCCGAGTCGGAGAGAACGCAGATCGTCGTCCCCGTCATCTGACGTCCGAGGTCGAGGAGGGTCTGCAAGTCCTCCTCGGTTCCCCGCCCCGACTCGATTCGGACGAGGATCCGTGAGAGCCAGGTCGTCCCCTCCCGGCAGGGCGTGCACTGGCCGCAGGATTCGTGCGCATAGAAATCCACCATGCGCCGAACCTGTTTCACGATGTTCGTGCTGTCGTCCATCACGATGACAGAAGCGCACCCGAGCATCGAGCCCTTCTCGACGACTCCCTCATAGTCCAGGGCACAGTCGACACATTCGGCCGCCGATAGGATCGGGACCGAACTGCCTCCCGGAATCACGGCCTTCAGGCGTCGTCCCTCTCGAAATCCCCCGCAGACGTCGTGGATGAGCGACTCGAGGGGGAACCCCAGGGGCAGCTCGTAGTTGCCGGGCCGCACCACATGCCCACTCACACAGAAGATCTTGGTCCCAGGGCTCTTCTCCGATCCCCACTGCCGGTACCAGGCGCCCCCGTTCTTCACGATGTGGGGAACGGCACAGAGCGTCTCCACATTGTTGATCGTGGTGGGCCTCCGGAAGAGCCCCGCCGCGGCCGGGAAGGGCGGCTTCACCCGGGGGAGTCCGCGGCGCCCCTCCAACGAGTTCATCAGCGCCGTCTCCTCGCCGCAGATGTAGGCACCGGCCCCCTGGTGTACCGTCACGTCGATCGAAACGCCCGAGCCCAGGATGTTCTCGCCGGCGAGTCCGGCTTCGTACGCTTCTTCCACGGCACGAGCGATCACCTGGTTGGCCTCGAAGAACTCACCTCGACAATAGATGTAGGCGTGCTCCGCCTGCATGGCATAGGCCGCGATGAGACACCCTTCGATGACCTGGTGCGGAGTCCAGCGGAGGAGCTCGCGGTCCTTGAAGGTCCCCGGTTCCGACTCGTCCGCATTACAGCAGAGGTAGTGGACGCCCTTCTTCTCCTTGGGCATGAAGGACCATTTGACGCCGGTCGGGAAGCCCGCGCCTCCTCTCCCGCGGAGTCCGGATGCCTTGACCTCGTCGATGACCTTTTCGCGGCCCAACTCCAGCGCCGCGCGAAGGCCCTCGTATCCTCCCATGGCCTGCCACCCGGCAAGGGTCCGCGTCGCAGGGTCGCCCCACCCGCGGCTCAGGAGGCGAACCTCCTTCTCGTGCGTGTACGGGTAGGCCATCCTACTTCGCCTCCGCCCGCAGTCGGTCCAGGAGATCGGGCACGCCGGCGGGCGTGACGTTCTCGAAGTACCGGGAATTGATCTGTACCGCCGTGGGGAAGCCGCAGGCGGCGAGGCACTCCACCTCGGTCACGGTGAAGAGACCGTCTTCGGAGGTGCCCCCGAGCTCGACACCCGCATGCTCGAGGAAGGCATCGAGGACTTCGTCTCCCCCACAGAGGTTGCACGAGATGTTCGTACAGACCTGGATCAGGTAGCGACCCACGGCCCGCTTGTTGTACATGGTATAGAAGGTCGCGACGCCGCGGACATAGGCGTGGGGGAGTCCGAGCAGGCCCGCGACCTCATCCATCGTCTCGGGCGAAATGTGTCCGCGCAGCTCCTGCGCCAGGTTGAGCACCGGGAGGAGGGCCGCCTGGGCGTCGGGGTAGCGGGTCAGAATCTTCTCGTATCGCACCCTATAAGGACCCTCGAAGAGCGGGGCGTCCGGATCCTTGTCCGCCAGCATGTACGGGTAGGTCGGCGCACCCGAAGGATGCCCCCCATCGAGGGGGCGAGAGGCCACGTATTCATCTCCACGAACCTGCGCTTCCGTCAGGTCGAACTCCCCGGTGTTCCCCGCCCATCCGGGATTCCGAAAGGGAAGCTCCCAGGGCCGCTTTCCGCCGTCGCTCACCGGTCGATCTCTCCCAGGACGATGTCCAGGCTGGCGTTCACCATGATGACGTCGGCCAGAAGGCCCCCTTCGACGAGCCGTGGGATCGCCGAGAGGTTCACGAAGGAGGGCGGGCGGATCCGCCAACGGACCGGCTTGGGTCCACCGTCGCTCACCACATACATGCCTAGTTCACCCTTCGAGCCCTCCACGGCGTAATAGGACTCGCCCGCCGGCGCCTGAACCCCCTCCATGATCAACTTGAAGTGGTGGATCATCGACTCCATGTCATTCATGCAGTCCGTCTTGGAGGGGAGGACGATCCGGGGATCCTCGACATTGATCGGCCCGTCCGGTAGTCGATCCAGCGCCTGATTCAGGATCCGGCAGCTTTGCCGCATCTCTTCCATTCGTACCAGAAACCGATCGTAGCAGTCGCCATGCTCACCGATCGGGACCTCGAAGTCATACGTCTCGTAGTCGTAGTACGGACGGTCCTTCCGGAGGTCGAGGGGCACTCCTGAGGCCCGCAAGTTCGGGCCTGAGAGCCCGCAACTGATTGCGTCCTCCCCCGAGATCACACCCACGCCCTGGGTCCGACCCAGGTGAATCCCGTTGTGGGCGAGGAGTGTATCGATCTCGTCGAGGGTATCGGGTACCGTGTTGGCGAAGTCCCGGACCCCCTCGGCCCACCCTTCGGGGAGATCGGCCATCATCCCCCCGATTCGGGTCGCGGAGGTCGTAATCCGGGCGCCCGTCAGGGACTCGTGCAGCTTGTAGACGCGCTCGCGCTCCTGGAAAGCGTACAGGAAGGGCGTGAAGGCACCGACGTCGATCGCCCAGGTCCCGAGCCAGAGGAGGTGCGAGAAGATCCGGTCGAGCTCCATGCAGATGACCCGCACCACCTTGCACCGCTCGGTCACCTCGATCCCCATCAATTTCTCGACGGCCATCGCATAGGCGCAGTTGTAGATGAGGGGCGCCAGATAGTCCATGCGATCGGTCAGGGTGACGATCTGATTCCAGGTACGGTACTCCCCCAGCTTCTCGAAGGAGGAGTGCAGGTAGCCGATGTGGGGCACGCAGCGGACGACCGTTTCCCCATCGAGCTCCAGGACCAGCCGGAGCACCCCGTGCGTGGCCGGGTGCTGGGGCCCGATGTTGATCAGCATGTGCTCGGAACCCAGACCCGGAACGTCCCCCGCCACAGGGGCCAGCGCCCCCGCCTGGGGGCGGAAGTCCAGTCCCATCTCGGGAGTCCTGGAGACCTCCAGTTCGAGCGTCTTCCTGGCCATCCGACTAGTCCTCCTCGCCGGCGGATGGATCACGACGCACCGGCCGCCCACCTGTCTCTCGCCACGGTACGAGCTGCGGTTCCCCGCCTTCGGCGAGATCCCGCGGGGTATAGTGATCCTCGGGTTCCGCCGTGAGGGCGCGCTTCGTCTGCTCGGCTCGCGAGAAGCGCCCTCGGAGCGGAAAATCCTTTCGGAGCGGGTGCCCCTCCGCATAGTTCTCGGGCATCAGGATGCGCCGGAGATCGGGGTGCCCGCGAAAGTGCACGCCGAAGAGGTCCCATACCTCCCGCTCCAACCAGTTCGCCGTCGCCCAGAGGGGAACGGCGGAGTCGATCGCCAGATCCGAGAGGGGAAGCTCCGCCTTGATGCGCAACCGCTCCCTATGAGGAATCGAGAGGAGTTGGTACACGACTTGGATCGGTCGCCCGCCTCCATGATCCACCGCCGTCAGATCCGAGAGGAAATCGAAGTGGTGCTCCGGAGTCTCCTTGAGCCACCGCAGGATCTCGAGGATCCGTGCGGGATCGACGTAGAGAATGTGCTCGTCCCCGGCCGACACCTCGTGCCGACGGATGGCGTCGCCGAAGTGCGCTCGCGCGGGCTCGATGGAGGCGTGCGGCGTGATCGGCCGGGTGGCTAGATCAGACACGGTACCCTTCCAATCCCCGCATCGTCACGGGTTGTCCCCGCTCGGTGGAGGGGCGTCCGAAACGGGGTCGCTTTGGGACGGAGCCTCCCCCGCAGACCCCTGCTGTGAAATCGCCCACGAGGCCGTGACTCCGCCTGGAGTCCAGTTCTGCTGCGTCGAGTTTCCGAAGGGTCCGGAGAGCGCCTGGATCTCGGCTTCCGTGGCATTCGGCACGCCGGCGCGGTCCGGATCCTCGCGGCGGTGTTCCGAATGCCGACCGAGCGATTCCCCCCGGATCTTCTCCTGAATCATCATGAGCCCATAGATCAGCCCTTCG
>JBBDLO010000003.1:0-9153 GCA_040878815.1 Gemmatimonadota bacterium
CCAGTACGACCAGTTCTCATTCCCCTGCGGGATTTCCGTCGCCGCGATCCGCAGTTCCCGGATATCATGAACGCCGCCGTCCTTTCCAACATCGTCATCGTTCTGGACCAACCACAGAACCTCGTCAACATCGCCGGGGTCGTCCGGGCCATGAAGAACATGGGTCTGAGCCGGCTCCGGCTCGTCCGTCCCGCGGAGTTCGACGCCTATCGAATCACGGGGATCGCCCACCGTTCGGACGACCTGGTAGAGGCCGCCGAGATCCTCGATGATCTCGATGACGCAGTCGCGGATTGCGTATTCGTCCTGGGGACCTCGGCACGAGCCCGCACGGCGCAACGCAACTACGGGCACCCCAGGGAGTGGGGACAACGGATCACACAGGAGGCGCACCAGGGCAAGGTGGCAGTCGTCTTTGGTCGGGAAGATCGCGGACTCTCGAATGAAGCGCTGGACCGATGCGACGGAGTCGTGGTCATCCCGACCGATCCTGGGTACTCGAGCATGAATCTGGCCCAGGCATGCCTCCTCATCGCCTACGAGATCTTTCTGGCCGCCGAGGGGACCGAACACCCTCTCCCGCGGGGAAAGCGGTCCGCCGGCCCCGCGACCCGGGGAGAGATCGAAGAGATGCTCACGGCGCTCGAAGGGGGGCTGGACCGCATCGAGTTCTTCAAGGCGAGATCACCGGAGAGCGTCATGCGGATCTTTCGTACCTTGCTGGCGCGGGCGGACCTGGATCGCCACGAGGCGGGTTTGGTGAAGGCCCTCGGCTTCGAGATCGGGAACTACCTGGATCGCAACGACCGGCGCGGGGCCACCGAAACACCGGGGTCGTGACCGGACCATTGTAGCCTCCCCTGCGCCCCCCCTATCTTTTCTGTCCCGGGCCACTCGTGCGGCTGCCCGTTCAGACCTGTTCGCGGACCCTCCGGATCTCGGGGCAACCATGTCATCAAAGGTCGACGTGACCGAGCCTCCTGCGCTCGCCGATCCATACCGCGTTCTTCTCGAGATCGGACATGCCCTCACCCGGTCCTTGAGCGACGACGAGCTGTACGCTGCCCTGTACCGCGAGACGGCCCGGGTCATCGATGCCGACGGGTTCTACATCTCGCTGTACGATTCGGCGCTCGATCGCGCCACCGTCGTGTTCTGGGGGGAGGGAGGAGAGGCGCGTCGTGCCCAGATCCCCTATCAGGGTTCCGACAGCGAGGTCATCCGCACGGGGGAACCCGTCATGGTTTCGGACCAGCTCGAAGATCAGTCGTTGGTCGTGCTGGAAAATGGAGGAAAGCAGGCGACTCGCTCGGCCATTTCGGCTCCGATGAGGGTGCGAGGGAAGTTGATTGGGGTCATCAGCGCACAGAGCTACCGCACGGATGCTTACTCGGCCGCGGAGCTGGAGCTGCTCGCGGGAATCGCCGACCTGGCTGCGGTGGCGAGCCAGAATGTCCTCCACCTCGCGACGCTGGAACGCCGTCGCCGCGAGGCAGAGAACATGGAAGAGATCGTGCGGGCTCTCGTGAGTTCACTCGATGTCGAGGAGGTCCTGGCGCGGGTGGCTGCGACCGCGCTCGACCTTCTCGAGGCCGATGAGGCCATCGTCTGGCTCCTCGGCGAGGGAACGGCTCGGGTCGCGGCAGGATCCGGAAGCGAAGCCCCCGAGGTGGGGGGAGAGATCCCGTTCGAGGGAGAGTGGGCGCGGATTCTGCTTGAGGAACAGCGCACGATTCGCTTGGAGGACCTGCACGGGAGCGATCTCCTTCCACCGGAGGTCCGCGCCCGACTCCACGGGGAGTCGGCGCTCATCGCTCCCCTCAAGATCGACGAGAGCGTCACGGGAGCACTCTTTCTGGGAATGAATCGCGACCAGGAACCCTCGGAGGAAGACGCACACCTTCTTCAACGGCTCGCTGGGCACGCGGCGGTGGCCCTCAAGAACGCCCGCCTCCACGCCCAACTCCAGACGCTCTCCCTGACGGACCCTCTCACGAAGCTCCCGAATCGCCGACACCTGGAGATGCATCTGGCCCGCGAGTTCGCGGCCGCTCGGCGAGGCCGCCGTCTCTCGGTGGTTCTGTTCGACCTGGACAACTTCAAACAGTACAACGATGCATTCGGCCACCTCGCTGGGGACGGTGTCCTCGAGGCGATGGGGGAGGTCCTCTCTGCCGCGACCCGAGCGATGAACCTCGTGGCAAGGTACGGCGGAGACGAATTCGTTTCCGTGCTTTCGGACACCTCCGCTGACGGGGCACGCCTGCACGCCGCCCGGGTGTCCGACCAGGTGGCACGACACCCCGCGCTCGGACCCCACGGCATTGGCGTCACCTCCGGGGTCGCCGAGTTCTCCAAGGAGATGGAGAACGTGCGGGATCTTTTCCGAACCGTCGACGAGGATCTCTACCGCGCCAAGGCCGCCCGGGACCGTCCGTGACATCCCTCGTCCTCCGCTAACGTCTGTGGCACTCTCCGCACCCCCACGGTATCGCGGTGAGCTCCTGGAAGCCGCGGAGCGTCTGGCCATCGCCGCCGGTGCCCTGACGCTTCGGTACTTCGGGACCGTCCTTTCTGCGGACTCCAAGGCCGATGGTACGCCCGTCACCCTCGCCGATCGCGAGGCAGAGGTGTACCTGCGCGAGGAGATCCGGCGCGCCTACCCCACGCACGGTGTGCTGGGAGAAGAGTTCGGAGAGGAGCGTGGGGAGACGGCAATTCGATGGATCCTCGATCCTATCGACGGGACCAAGTCCTTCATGCGCGGAGTGCCGCTGTACGGGGTGCTCATCGGGATCGAGGTGGAAGGAGAGGCCACCGTCGGAGTCGCTCATTTTCCGGCTCTCTCGGAGACCATCTCGGCGGCGACCGGATTGGGGTGCCGGTGGCGGGCTCCCGGCTCCTCCACGGTTCGTTCTGCGCAGGTGTCCGGCGTGTCGGACCTCGATGCCGCAGCCCTGCTCCTCACGGACCCCAAGCTTCTTCTGGGCGAGTCCGCCGGGGGTGCCGATCTCCGCCCGCTGACGGATGCGGTCTCCGTCGTGCGTGGTTGGGGGGATGCCTACGGCCACCTCCTGGTGGCCACGGGACGCGCCGACATCATGGTCGATCCCGTACTCTCGGTGTGGGACACCGCCCCCTTCCTGCCCATCCTACGGGAGGCCGGCGGACGCTTTACCGATCGAAGCGGGGTGGAAACGATTCACGGCCACGCGGGGATCTCCTCGAACGGAATCCTCCACGACCAGGTGCTCGAACGGCTCAACCCGCCTGGGTGACGACCGGCAGCTCGGCCTCCATCATCTCGGGCTCCGGCTTGGGCTGCCAGACCTGAATGACGGGGAAGGTGGAGAGGAACCAACGGGCTCCCCCGGCGAAGATCCCCAGAAAGCCGATCGCGATGAGGGGCTCCCAGAGGGTGATCGTGGGCGTTCCGGCTTCGTGTAGCGAAGGCGCAATGAGCAGGAAGCGCTCGAGCCAGAGACCGATGAGCGCCAACGCCGCTACCCCTCCCAACCACCCCGGGAGCATCTTTGGACCCCGCCCGATCAGCCCCACGAAGGGAACGACGAAGCAGAGGAAGATGGTCAGCAGCGAGAGCGGACCCCACTCCGGACCGGACCGATGGATGATCCACTCCTGTTCCCATACGAGCTTCCCGTACCAGATCACGATGAACTGGGACCAGAAGAGGTAGGTCCAGAAGATCGAGAAGGCGAAGGATCCCTTCCCCAGATCGTGGAACTGCAACGGTCCGACATGCTCGACCAGATAAGGCTCCGAGCGGCGCAACAGGACGGCGGCCAGGGCAGTGGCCAGGAAGCCCGACCAGAAGGCTCCCATGAAGAACCACCCCGGGAGCATCGTCGAGAACCAGTGGGGCTCGAGGCTCATCGCCCAGTCGATGACGAAGATGCTCATGACCACGGCGTACACCATGACGAACGCCGGGGCCAACACCTTGAGCGACGCCCAACTGCGCGCCTCCTCTTCGGCCTGTCCCAACCAGTTTCCGCCGAGCCGAGCCCGCCAGCTCGCCCGCCCCGCATCTCCACCTTCCTCGGCTTCGCGGTCGGGCCCCAGGTCCGGGCGAAGCGCTCGATACATGAAAAGGAGAGCCATCGAGAAGAGCACGAGCGCGCCCACCGCATTCCGGATCACCAGAAAGGGAATGTTCAGGTATGCGGCCTTCCGCTGCACGATCTCATCCGTCGCCATGTACTCGATCCAGGGAAAGTAGTTTTCCCGAAGGACGAAGAGCATGGGAACGAGGAGGAGAAACGAGAAGGGAAGGAAGGTGCCGAAGGAGAGCGAAATCCGGCGCACCGACCAGTTCCACCGAGCCTTCGTGATCACGGTCACGGCGCAAAGGATCAGGGAACCCAGCGCCACGCTCGTGAAGAAGAGCCAGTTCGACACATAGGCCTGCCACGCCCGGTCCGGATTCGAACCGAGGAGGATCAGGAAGGCGATCAGGCCTACGGCCACCATCCCCGCCGGAATCAGGAACGCACCCTTGCTCCGCGGCAGGTACCGAGGCTCAATCTGCTTGGGGATGGGAATCTCGTGCATGGAGAGGCTCCTACTGCCCCTGAAGCTGGCGGACGTAGTTCACTACGTGCCAACGGTCGAAGTGCGAAATCTGATGTCCGTACGCCGGCATCGCTCCCCGCCCGGCCCGGATGATCGAATAGATGTACCCATCGACGAATCCCCTCGCCTGATCCGACAGGAGCGAGGTTCCAAAGATCGGTACGACTGTGGACACCGGTCCGTCTCCCGTCCCCGACGATCCGTGGCAGGGAGAGCAGGCCCGGTTGAAGACCTGCTCGCCTCGTGCCAACGAGGCCGGCGTCACGGGCACAGGATTCTCGAGCCCGGTGATCTGGGGGAAGTTGTCCGGATTCAGAAGGGCCTGGGCGACCTGGATATTGGTGATCGGCTCCGGAACGGCGGCTCCCTCCGGCTGCCCCACATTCACCTCGCCGGGCCCGGCCGGGAAGTTTCCGGATGCGAACGAAACCGATCCCTCGGGGGGCATCAGGGGATTCTCATAGCTCCCGATCGAAGCCTGCTCCCGCATGCTGCGTCCGAAGACGGACACCATCGCATCGTCCAGCGGGGTGCAGGCCGTCCCGGCCAGAAGAAGGAGCAGCGCCGAGAGGCGCAACGCCGGTGTCACCACTCGATTCCTTGCAAGATCAGCCATTCGCTCACCCATGGGACCTCCCCAACGCATCTTCCTCGATCCGTGACGGTCCGCCGGCCTCCAGGATCTTTCTCGCGGCCACCAGGTGATCCTCCGTGGCCGTCACGTACACACCGAACTTCCCGGCCGAGAAGTTCGGGTCGTAGACTACGTCGGTCTTCAGGCTCGGGACCCGCATGTTCCAGAAGACCCCGATTACCGTGGCGAGGACGCCGAAGAGGATCGTCATCTCGAAGGCGATCACCACGTACGCCGGAATCGAGAGAATCGGCTTTCCCCCCGTGACCAGCGGCCAATCGGTCGCCGTGAAGATCGTGAAGGCGAACCCCGTGGCTGCGCCGGTGAGCCCCCCGACCAACGTGAAGAGGCGCACCGGGCTCGCTCCGTACCCGAGAGCCTTCTCGATATGGTGCTCGGGAAAGGGCGCGAAGGCCGTGATTTCCTCGAAGCCGTCGGCTCGGAGCGCCTCGATCGCCTCTACGGTCGCGTCGAGATGGTCATAGGAGGCGAGAATCCCCTGGCGTTCCGTGCTCATCGTGTAGCCCCCCCATGTGCGCCCCGGCGCATCGGCGGGGGAAGGACTTCCTTGATCTCGGCGATCGCCACCGGCGGCAGGAGTCGGACGAAGAGAAGGAACCAGAAGAAGAACCAGGCGAAGCTCCCCACCATGATTCCCATCTCCGTCGGCGAGGGGCGGTAGGTGCCCCAGGCGAACGGCATGTACTCGTGGGAGAGCGAGGTCACGATGATGACGAATCGCTCGAACCACATCCCGATGTTGATGAAGATCGAGATCACGAAGAGGGCGGGGATCGAATATCGAACCCGCTTGAACCAGAGCAGAACCGGAATGAACCCATTGCAGATGAGCATGATCCAGGTCGCCCACCAGTACGTGCCGAAGAGGCGATTCCAGAAGGCCCGGCGCTCGGGGTCCTCACCCGAGTACCACGCCATGAAGAACTCGGTCAGATAGGCATAGAAGACGATCAGCCCGGTCAGGAGACAGAGCTTCGCCATCGCGTCGAAGTGTTTCGTCGTGAGGTAGTTCTCCAGACCGAACCACTTGCGGATCGGGACCAGGATGGTGATCACCATCGCCACCCCTGAAAAGATCGCTCCGGCCACGAAGTAGGGGGCGAAGATCGTCGCGTGCCACCCTGGGACGATCGACATCGCGAAGTCCCAGGACACGACCGAGTGCACCGAGAGGACGAGCGGGGTCGCGAGGGCCGCCAGGTAGAGGTACGCCTTTCCGAAGTGATGCCACTGCCGGTCCGTGCCGCGCCATCCGAAGGACACCAGCGTATAGAGTCGCTTGCGGAGCGTTCCCGGCTTCGCCTGATCCCGGGCCGCGGCGATGTCCGGCACGAGCCCGAGCAGGAAGAAGAGCGATGACACGGTGAAGTAGGTCGTCACCGCGAAGACGTCCCATACGAGGGGCGACCGGAAGTTCGGCCAGAGCATCCGCTCGTTCGGGTATGGGAAGAGCCAGTACGCGTGCCAGACCCGACCCAGGTGGATGAGCGGAAAGAGCCCCGCCGTCATCACCGCGAAGACGGTCATCGCCTCGGCCGCCCGGTAGATCGACTGGCGCCACTTCGCTCGGAAGAGGAAGAGGATCGCCGAGATCAGCGTTCCTGAGTGAGCGATACCGACCCAGAAGACGAAGGTCGTGATGTAGACGCCCCACCCCACCGGGGAGTTGAGGCCGCTCATCCCGATCCCGTTGATGATCTGGTTGCCCCACGAGAACAGCAGGAGCCCCACCCCGGCCACCGAAAGGCCGAAGAGGAACCACCAGAGCTTCCCCGGAGGGGTGAGCATGCGCAGGACGTCGGTATTGACCTCGTCGTACGCCTTCACGTCCGGGTGCGTCTGGGCGCCCCGTTCCTGGTCCGTCAGGCCAGCCATGCCATGCCTCTACACATGAATATCCCGCACCGGGTGGAAGGTCACCTTCCGCAAGTAGCTCACGGCCGGCTGGGTGTTGATCAGGACATCGAGGACCCGATAGGTACGCTCATCCTGGGTCACCTGCGCGACCCGCGAGCTCGGGTCTCGGATATTGCCGAACACGATGGCTTCGGCGGGGCAACTCTGCTGACACGCCGGGACCACGTCGCCCTCGGCCAATGAGCGCCCCTCGACCACTGCCCGATTCTCCGCCTGGCGAATCCGCTGCACACAGAACGAGCACTTCTCCATGATGCCTTCGCCCCGAACTGTGACGTCCGGGTTGTACTGCCAGTTCAGCGGCTCGGGGACGTCCGAGAACTCGAACCAGTTGAAGACGCGGACCTTGTACGGGCAGTTGTTCGCACAGTATCGGGTCCCCACGCAGCGGTTGTAGATCTGCGCGTTGAGACCGTCCGGCGTATGGTACGCGGCATAGACCGGGCAGACGGGCTCACATGGGGCATTTCCGCAGTGCTGGCAGAGCATCGGCAGGAACCGGATGTCGAGCGGTCCCGGTGCATCGGCGTTCACCTCTTCGTAGAACCGCTCGAGGCGAATCCAGTAGAGGTCCCGGCCTCCCAGCATCTGCTGCTCACCTACCACGGCGATGTTGTTCTCAGACTGGCAGGCGGTCACGCAGGCCGAGCAACCGGTGCACTTGTCGAGATCGATCGCCATGGCCCAGCGCGCCGTCGTCTCGGGGTCATACTCTCCGTACTGCGCACCCTCGAGGGGAAAGGCCTCGGCCGCCCCATCCGTCGGCACGGGGACGAATCCGCCGACTGCCTGGAGCTCCTGGATCTGCCGGTCCTCGTGGTGCAATTCCCCCGCCGCCAGCACCCCGAGCTCCACCGCGGGCGCGATGGGGCGATCGTACTGCTGGTTGGACCCCTCGACACTCGCCAGGCGCCGGCGTTCACCGGTCGGTTCGATCTGCACCCGCGTGGCCAGGTGTACGAGCGCGCCCGAGGGCTGCTCGATTTCGGCCGGAAGGAGCGCGAGCGGATTGACGCCCCGGCCATCCGCAAACCGACCGAAGCCGGTGTGCCCACCCCCCATCGAAATCGCTACGGCCCCCCGCCGGATCCCCGGGTAGGTCCACACCGGAACCTCGAGATCCCCGTGGGGCGAGGTAACCCGCACCACGTCGCCCGTTCGGACGCCCAACTCCTCCGCAGAATCCGGATGGATCTCGATCCAGGAATTCCAGGAGACCTTCGAAACGGGATCCGGCAACTCCTGAAGCCAGGAACGATTCGCGAATCGACCATCTCCGAAGCGGGAGGAGGGGGGCACGATCAGCGCGAGCCCCTCTCCGTCCAATTCGGGGGTCTCGAAGGCGAGCGCCCGGTCCGGTACCTGCAACGTGGGTGGGGAATCATCGGCAACGGGGAGCTGGACCACACCCACGCGGAGCGTTTCTCTCCAGAAGGCATCGAAGGTCCCGCCGGGGCTTCCCGCCTCGGCGTGCCGGTCACTCCAACGGGCTCGGAGATAGTCGTAGAAGGTCTCGGCACCCAGGTCCTGCCCGAGCTGCCGCGCGGCGCCGAGGAGGATGTCTGCACCGGAACGGGCATCGAAGTGCGGCACGGGGCGCATCGCGGGCTGCTGGATGGTCCAGTGCCCGGGCCGCGGGTTCGCGTCCCCCCAACTCTCGAGGAAGTGGCGATCCGGAAGGACGAGGTCGGCCAGTCTTGCGCTCTCGTCGAGCCGGTCGGTGATCGCCACCTTGAAGGAGATCGCCCCGAATGTGGCGGCGAAGTCCGACGATCCCGGCAATGAGTACGCCGGATTCGTTCCGTAGAGGATTACGGCCCCGCCGGACCCGAGTGAGCCCAGGGCCTGGAGAAGCTCCCCCGCTCCGGCAGCCGGCGCACTCAGGTGACCGCGCCCCGGGTGCACCGTCAGTCCCACACTTCCCGCCACCGCATTCAGGAGGAGGACCGCCAAGTTAGCCGCCCTGGCATTCCGGCCCACTCCGGCAA
>JBBDLO010000004.1:0-8686 GCA_040878815.1 Gemmatimonadota bacterium
ATGCCGATCTCCACGGCTTCGGCGCGGAGGGTCGCCGCCGGCGCCGCGGCCGGTCGGATCGTCACGCCATCCCAGACCTTTCCGATCTTGCGGGGATCGGAGTCCAAGATGGCGACGATCTCGAATCCGCGCTCTCGGAAGTCGGGGTACTCGAAGAGCGCCGCGCCGATCCGCCCGGCACCCACGAGCGCCACACGCCAGCTGTGCGATAGCCCGAGGATTTCGCGAAGCTTCCTTCGCAGCGGCGCGACGGCATACCCCAGCCCTCGCTTCCCGAAGGACCCGAAGGTGGAGAGGTCCTTGCGGACCTGCGCCGCCGTCGTGCCGGCGCGCGCGGCCAGGGTGGCGCTGGAGACGGTGGCTGCCCCCTCGCCATCGAGCGATTCGATCCCCCGCAGATACAGCGAGAGCCGACGAATCGTGGATTCGGAGACCTTACGGGGGATCAGAGGCACGAAGGGAGCCGAAGGTAGGCGTCTGGGGGCGTGAGGGGCAGTCGGCGCCCCACGTCCGGAGCATTTGTGAAATCCTTCACAAAAGCTAGGCAGCCCCGAGGCCTCCCGTCAACGATCCGTCCGAGGCCAGGGACCGTGCCGCGGCGATGAACGCCTCGGGCGAGAGTTGCTCCGGGCGATCGGTCGTGGCCGCCCCGGCTGCGGCGAGGGCCCCGGCGATCGCCTCCGGTGAGAAGGAGAGATCCGGATGGTCGCGGAAGCTCTTTCCAAGCTGCTTACGCCGCCACTGAAAGAGGGCCCGGGTCAGGACCCGCACGCCGGCCTCCTCCCCGGGCGTGAGCGGGGCGGGGTGAAACGGAAGGAGCCGGATCACCGTCGAGTCAACGCGGGGCCTGGGGCGAAACGCACCGGGCCCCAGGTGGAGTACGCGCTCGACCGCGGCCACCGTCCGCACCCCGATCGAGAGCGCGCCGTAGTCGCCTCCGCCTGGTGGGGCGAGAATCCGATCGGCCACCTCGCGCTGTACCATGAGCAGGATCTCACGGGGTCGGGGCCGCTCAAGAAGGTGGAAGAGGATCGGAGAAGTGAGGTTGTAGGGGATGTTCCCCACCACCTTCAGTTCGGTCGGATCGGCGAGGACCTCGTCGAGCGAGAGATCGAGGACGCTGCCGTGGATGATCCGCACGCGGGGATTACCGTCGAATCGGCGCTTGAGCGCCTCGGCGAGGGAGTCGTCGAGTTCTACCGCGACGAGGTGGCCCTCCCGCTCGTCAATCACCTCCACCAGCCCTTCGGTGAGAGCGCCGCGCCCCGGACCGATCTCGAGCACCGTCTCTCCCGGTTCGACCTGCACCGCCTCGACGATGCGGCGCCGTAGCCCTGGGTCGACGAGAAAGTTCTGACCGAGAGATCGCTTGGGCCGGGAGGTCAAGGAATCAGACTCGCATGACGACCGCGGTCCGATCATCGCCGTGGGCCACCCCCCCCTCCGTTCGTCTCTCCAGGTCGAAGAGCGCGGTCACGATGTCGTGCACGGGGTCGCAGCGACGCTGCACCGTCTCGTCGACAATCCGTTCTTCGCCCGCGACCCGCGAGCCGGCCGCCAGATCGTCCGAGAGCCCGTCGGTGAAGAGGAGGAGGAGATCACTCCCCGCGGTCCACGGCACGGATCGCTGGCCGTAGTCCACGATTCCGGCGATCCCCATGGGAGGATCCATCGCCTCGAGACGCTCCCGTCGACCATCGGCGCGAACCGCAAAGGCGTGGGGGTGCCCGGCATTGGCGTAGACGAGTTCGCCTCGATCGGGATCGATCAGCGCGTAGAAGAGCGTGAGGTACATCTCGGTGGACTCGAGTTCGTCCATGAGCGCTTCGCCCATCCCCCGAAGGACCTGGGCCGGCGCCCGCACCTCCGAGGCATAGATCGACCCGGCACTGATCGAGAGCGCCATGATGAGCGCCGCCGGAAATCCGTGACCCGAAACGTCTCCGATCATCACTCCGAAGCGGTTTCCCTGCACCCGAAAGAAGTGGTAGAAGTCACCCCCCACGGATTCCGCCGGCTCGACCCGTGCCGCCACCACCAGTGGATCCAAGCTGTCGGCCGTGGGAAGGAGCTTCATCTGGAGGTCGTGGGCGAGTTCCATCTCGCGGCCGACTCGCTCCCGCTCCACGCCCTCGCGAAAGAGTCGATTGTTCTCGAGGGCGGCGCCGACCTGGCTCGCGATCGCGGCCAGAAGCTTCTGGTCCGAGGCAGTGAAGCGGCCGCCCCGACGTCGCCCGATCAGGTTGATCACCCCTACGGTGGTCGCCATCCCCTTCGGAGAGGTGTAGCGAATCGGCACCGAGAGGACGGAATCGTCCCGTGCCGAGGCCGGCTCCTCGCCCCGTTCCCCTGCCCTGAAGAGATCTCCGGTGAGGATGAGCGGACGACCGTCTCGAAAGACCCGCGAGGTCACGGCCGAGGGGTCGTCCGTTTCCAGGGGGCCGCGGAGGCCTTCGTCCCCCACCGAGGCGACGAGGTGGAGGCGCCCCTCTCGGCGATCCTGCACCCAGAGGGAACCGCGCCGTGCCCCCATGACCTCGCAGACCTCGGTCAGGATCGTGTGGGAGGCATCGCTCAGGTGCAGGAGCGATCCGAGGATCTCGGAGATCGAGTAGAGGAGATTGATCTCCTCGTATCGCTCCGACATCTCGTAGGCGAAGAATCGGACTTCGTCGGCGAAGTCATAGAGCCCTTCGAGCGAGGCCCGCAGTGCGTTCGCCGCCGCATGCGTACGCGCATCCGAACCACTCCGCACTTCGAGCGTCAACTCGAGTCCACGCCTCGTAGGGACGGCGAGGAGGATGGATTCGGGGCGCGGGGCGATGCCGTCGTCCTCGGGGGGATACAGATGAAGGGCCGGCTGCCCGGCGCGTTCCCTCCAGAGGTGGAGGTCGAGATCGAACCCCCGTCGGAACTCGGTCAACACCCGAACCGCGGCCTCAGGAAGGAGCTCCTGGGCGGTTCGGTCTGGGGTCATGCGGACGCCCTGGTAGGTTCTCGACCCGATTGCGACAACTGCAGGACGAGGGTCACGCAGTTGCCCTGAGCATTGAATCGCACCTCGTCCATCAGGTTTTGCATGATGAACAGTCCGCGACCGCCGACCTTGTGCAGATTCTGCCGGAGGGTGGGATCGGGGACGCGGAGGGGATCGAACCCGCTCCCCTCGTCGGTGATCCGGGCCGTGAGACACCCGGAGTCGAGGATCACTTCGACATGTACCCGCTTGGAGGGGTCCCGCCCATTTCCATAGATCATGGCGTTGGCGAGGGCTTCACAGAGACTGACGCGGAAGTTGAATCGGAGCTTGCGCGCTACCTCGTCACAGGTCGAACAGCGAGAGACGACGAAGTCCACCGTCTCTTCGATCCGTTGGAGGTCGTTGGGGAGATCGACGACGAGTTGGCGTTCCAAGGGCACCTTTCTCCTCCCGGTCGCCCGGGGGTTAGAACCCTGAGAGTCCTTCTTCTCTCGAATCCGCGATGCGGAACAGCGTGTCCAACTTGGTCAACTCGAAGAGGGTGCGGAGATCCTCGTTGAGCGTGGAGAGGCGCAACTCCCCACCCTGCTCCCGGACCTTCTTCGAGAGGCTGACCAATACGCCGAGCCCCGACGAGTCGATGTAGCCGGTGTTGGTGAAGTCCACGAGGAACTTGCGAGCCCCCCGCTCCAACTCGTCGAGAACCTTCTGCTTGAGCTCCTGCCGGTTGCCGACGATGAGTTGGCCATCCACGTCGACGACGGTGATGTCCTCCTGCGAATTCACGGAAAACGACATGAAATCCCCATCACGAAGTAGGCCAGGTCGGTATGCCCGGCAAGGAATCGAGGCGCCCAGATCGAGGCGCGAGCCCAGCTCAGCCGAAAAAAGCTACTGAACCGAGGGGTTCACGGGCAAGGCTCATCCCTCAGGACGCTTCGGCAAACCGCTCCCGAAGCCGGCGGAGAACGGAGGGCGAAACGAAGGAGGACACGTCCCCTCCGAGCCGAGCCACCTCCCGAACGATCGAGGCCGAGAGGAATGAAAGGCGCGCATCCGGAGTCAGGAAGAGGAACTCCAATCCGGGGGAGAGTTCCCGGTTCATCTGGGCCATCTGGAACTCGTACTCGAAGTCGGAAACGGCGCGCAATCCCCGGACGACGACCGTGGCCCCCCGTTCCCGCGCGAAGTCTACGAGGAGCCCCGAGAAGGCCACACATTCGATCCTCGGTTCGTCGGCGAATACCTCCGTGAGCATCTCCAGTCGCTCTTCGAGGGTGAAGGCCGGCGTCTTCGCCTGGGTCGCGGTGCGCGCCACGGCAACGATCAGGCGATCCGCAACCTGTAGCGTTCGACGGGCGATGTCCTCATGCCCCAGCGTCACCGGATCGAAGGAACCGGGATAGAGCGCCGTTACGGAGCGAACCGGGGTCATTCAGGGATCTCCCAGATGGTGAGGGTGGTGTCACCGTATCGGCGATCGCGGAGTTCGCGGATCGCCGGCAGTGGCTCGCCGGAACGATGCTCGACCCAGAGCTCCCGCGCAAATGGCTGGGCCGCCGCGAGTTCGAACAGTCGCGCTGCGTACCCCTTCCCATACGGGGGGTCGGCGAGCGCGAGATCATAGGGAGTCTCCCCCACGCGGGCCAGAAAGCGGAAGACGTCGTCCCGCACGATCCGGGACCGATCTCCCGCCCCGAGGCTGGCCACATTCCCCTCGAGCGCATCCAGCGCTCCCCGGTCGCGCTCCACGAAGACCACCTCCTGGGCACCCCGTGAGAGGGCCTCCAGGCCGAGAGCGCCCGATCCGGCGAAGAGATCCACGATGCGGGCCTCTTCGATTCGAGGGCCCAGCGCGGACATCCAGGCCTCCCGGATCCGGTCGGTGGTGGGTCGAACCGTTGTGCCGCGAGGTGCTCGGATCGTCCGCCCACCCCATTCCCCGGCGATGATCCTCACGGGAGGGGAAGGGGTGAGGAGGGACGCAGATCCACCAGGCGGGCCTGAAGCGAGCGGGTCCCTCGGTATTCGTTCTCCTGAAGCTGATAGAGAACATCGACCTGCCCGCCCATGAGCATCGTTACAGGAACGCGGGGGGCGAGCCCGAACCCGATGGCATCGAGCTCTCGCTTTCCCTCCGCGAGGCGCAGCTTGAGGTGCCCGTTTCCGACGACCCTCGGAGTTCCGACGACGCGTAGCCCCCGGGCCCAGAAGACGGGGCGGGGGTTTCCCATCCCGAACGGACCCAGGTACTCCAGGAGCGCGTGCATCGCCTCGTCCGCCGCCGAGAGATCGAGCGCTAGGTCCCCCCTCAGCTCGGGCCGGGGGGTGCGCCCGCCCAGTTGCGCCTCGACGCTCCGTCGGAAGGCGGCGCGAAAGGCCGCAATCTCATCCCGCTCGATATCCATCCCCGCGGCCTGCCGGTGGCCGCCGAAGCGGCTCAGGTGGGCCGCGTTCTCGCGGAGCGCCTCGAACAGGTGGACCCCCGGAATCGAACGAGCGCTCCCCCGTCCGCGGGCTCCGTCGAGTGCGATCAGCACGACCGGGCGGTGGATTCGCTCCACGACTCGCGAGGCCACGATTCCGATCACTCCGGGATGCCACCCCTCTCCCTCGATGACGACGCCGAAGTCGCGGGCGGGATCGAAGTCCACCGCCAGCTTCTCGATGGCCTCGGCCAGCGTCTTGCGGTCCTCCTCCTGCCTGCGCCGATTCTCGGCCTCCAGCCCGGCGGCCAACTCTCGCGCTTCGTCGGCGGAGTCGGCCAGAAGGAGCCGGAGCGCGGCCTCGGCATGCTCCATCCGTCCGGCGGCATTCAGGCGGGGGGCGAGGACGAATCCGATCTGACCGGCTCCCAACTCGGCGCCCGGGGTGAGGCCGGCCGCCTCCATGAGGGCGCGCAACCCGGGCTTCTTCGTATGGGCGAGGTACCGGAGTCCGAAACGGACGAGGACACGGTTCTCGCCGGTGAGGGGGACGAGATCCGCCACGGTCGCGAGCGCCACCAGGTCCAGATGGGGCCAGAGTTCCTCGGACGACACTCCCCTGCGAACGGCGAGTCGCTGACAGAGCTTGAAGACGACACCGGTCCCACAGAGCACCTGCTCCGGATAGGGGCAATCAGTGCGGGCCGGATTCACGACCGCGAGCGCATCCGGGAGCGTCTCTCCCGGAGTATGATGGTCGGTGACGATGACATCGATCCCCTCGGCCCGGGCCCGGGAAACCGCGTCGTGCGCCACGATTCCGGAATCGCAGGTGACGAGGAGGGTGGCCCCCGCAGCCTCGGCCGCCCGAATTCCGCCTTCCCCCAGATCGTATCCGTCCCGGGTACGGTGGGGAACGAAGGGGACGACCTGGCCTCCGAGGTGCCGCAGCCAGAGGGTCAGGAGCGCCGTGGCACACACCCCGTCGACATCGTAGTCGCCGTGTACCAGGATCGTCTCACCTGCCTCGACGGCGAGGAGGAGACGCGCGGCGGCCGTCTCCAGGTCGCGCATGGCTTCCGGGGGATGCAGCGCCTCCAGGCGAGGCCTGAGAAAGCACTTCGCCTGGTCGGGATCCACGACGTCCCGCACGGCGAGCAAGGCGCAGAGGGGCCGCGGGAGGGAAAGGGCCCGCTCCAGGCGTTCTACCACCCCGGCGTCCGGCTCGGTCTGGAGGGCCCACTCCGGAGCCGGCGGAGGAGGAAGCTCCGCCTCACGCGGGCCGGTTGGGATCACTCGCGAGCGGCCTTCAGTTCGACTTCGGCCTCCCCGTCCTCTTCGCCCTCGGACTCCTCCTCGGCTTCGGCTTCGGCCGCAATCGCCTCTTCGGCGTCGACCGCCTCATCGACCTCGGAAGCGCTACGGAGCGGCTCGGTCAACGCCGCATCCAGTTCCGGCTCCGGCTCGGAGGTGAGGATCACCCCGCAGGCCTCACACCGAATCATCGTGTCGCCGCTCCTGACCTCGTTCTGGACCTGCAGCGGAATGACCCCGAAGCAGTGCCCGCACGCCCCGTCCTCGAGGAGAGCCGCCACCACGATCCGTCGTCCCGATTGGTGGAATGCGTCGTACACGCGGCGCTCGAGTTCCGCGACGCTCTCCAGCGCGGCCGCACGACGACTGGCGAATTCATCGAAGCGTGCCTGCCAGGACTGCCGATCGGCCAGGAGGGCGTCCTGTCGAGGCTCGACCTCCGCCCGCGCCGCACCCGCGCGTTCCAAGAGCTCTTCCTCGGTCTCCTCCAGCCGACGGACCTGATCGATCAACTGAAGTGCCTCCTGCTCATCGGCCTCGATCGCGCGACGCAGCAGATCGAGCTCGGTCCGCACGGCCGCCTCCTCGCGAAGGTTAGACACCTTCTGGAGCCGGAGATCCATCTTGTCGGCCCGTGCCCGCTTGTCGTCGGCGCTGCGCTCGAGTCGACGCGCATCCGCCCGCATCTGGGTCAGGCGGTCCTGGAGCTGCGACAGCTCCTTTTCGAGGGCCAGGGCCGGTTCCTCGACCTCGGCCAGACGGTCATCGAATGCCTCGATCTCCTTTCGGATTTCGCGCACCCGTTCATCAATGGTCTGAATTTCCCTCAGCGCACTCATGGTAGTCTGCGTCATTCGCTCATCCGTGGTTCGTCTCCATCCATTCCGACGGGGCTTCCCCGCCGAATTCTTCCCGAGTGCCAGCGCGCCGCCCGCTCACGCCGAAGCACATCCAGCTCCCGGGTCAATCTCCACTTCTCGTCCTCGGAGGCCGCCCGGCGAATCTCCTCGGTCATCGCCGCCTGGCGTTCCCGCAAAGTGCGATCCTCCAACTCCGACATCGTTTCCTCGAAGGTGCGCTCGGTGTGCTCCACATCCTCCGGGTCCCGCATCAGCGCCTCGAACCGCGCTTGCGCATCCACGGCCGCACCCTCCGGCAGGGTCTCGAGGTCGGGGTGGTCCGCGAGCGCCTCGAAGATCGCCCGGTAAGCCGGATCGCGGAACTCCCCCGGGCCGATCCGTTCGAGCGCCCGTTCCACCAGGCGACGGTCGCGAAGCAAGACGAGGACGAACTGTCGCTCCGCGCCCAACCCCTCCAGTTGCATCCGCCCACTGCGCCGGCCCTGCTGTCCCTCGCGCGCCCCTCCGGATCGGGCCACCGCTGGTGCTACCCCGCTGGCATGGAGATGGCCGCCCCGGGACATCTCCTCCTCCAGGGTCTCGACGCGCACGCCGGTTCGACGCGCCACGAGTGCCAGGTAGATGTCCCGCAGGGTGGGGTCCCGAACGGCGCGAAGCGTCGGCAGGAGCTTGTCTACGGCGGCCCGAACGCGCTCCGGAGAAGCGAAGTACCCCTTCCCCTCGAGGAGTTGGAGTTTGCGGTCGAGGACGTCGACGGCCGCGTCCAGGTGCCCCTGCAGCGCCTCTGGTCCGTCCGACCGGACGAGCGAATCGGGGTCCTCCCCGGGAGGGAGAGTGACGACCGACGGCTGAACGCCATGCGCCAACAAAGCGTCCGCCGCGCGGAAGGCCGCACGGTTTCCCGCGTCGTCGGAATCGAAGAGGAGGAGGGCCTTCTTCGTGTAGCGCGACAGAAGCCGGGCATGCTCGTCGGTGATCGCCGTCCCCAGCGCCGCCACGGCGTGGTCGAATCCGGACGCCGCGAGCGCCACGACATCCATGTACCCCTCGACGACGAGCGCTACCTCCTCTTTGCGAATGGCGTGCCGATTCCATCCGAGGGCGTA
>JBBDLO010000005.1:0-8656 GCA_040878815.1 Gemmatimonadota bacterium
GAAGGTGGCCGCACCGTCGGCGCCGGCGTCGTCACCGAAATCCTGGACTGAGGAAAGAGCAATGGCGAGCAGGATTCGGATTCGACTGAAGGCCTTCGACCATTGGGTGGTCGATCAAACCGCCTCCGACATCGTTCGGACCGCGGAGAAGACGGGGGCCACGGTGAAGGGGCCGATCCCACTCCCCACGAAGCGGGAACGCTGGACGGTGCTTCGTGGGCCACACATCGACAAGAAGTCCAGGGAGCAGTTCGAGCTTCGTACGCACAAGCGTCTGATCGACATCGTGGATAGCCGGCCGGCAACGGTCGACGCTCTGACGAAGCTCGATCTCCCCGCGGGTGTCGACGTCGAAATCAAGGTGGACTGAGCTGGACCGCAACGAGGAAGGAATCGGGACGATGGCTGGATTGATTGGACGAAAAGTCGGGATGACTCGCGTCTTCGACGACGAGGGAACGGCGGTGCCCGTCACCGTCGTGGAGGCGGGGCCGTGCCCGGTGGTCCAGGTCCGGAACCCCGAGCGTGACGGATATCATGCCGTCCAGCTCGGCTTCGGCCGGAAGAAGGAACAACGAAGCACGCGTGCTGAATTGGGGCACGCGGCCGGGGTGGGATTGGACTACGCGCCTCAGGTTCTTCGTGAGTTCCGGGTAACCGGAGAGACCGAGTACCAGACGGGCGAAGAGCTCACCGTTGAGTTGTTTCAGGCCGGGGATCGTGTGAAGGTCGTCGGGACCTCGAAGGGGAAGGGCTTCCAGGGCGTGGTGAAGCGGCACGGGTTCGCCGGACGTCCGGGGGGCCACGGTCACCCGATGTCACGCAACCCGGGCTCGATCGGTCCTGGCACCAACCCGTCGCGGGTCATCAAGGGCAAGAAGATGCCCGGTCAGACCGGCAATGCCCGGTCCACCGTCCGGAATCTCGAGATCATTCGAGTGGACTCGGAGCGGAATCTCCTCTTCGTGAAGGGGGGCGTTCCCGGATCCCGCAACAGTTACCTCTTCATCTCGAAGTAGCGATATGGCCAAGGCACGATACTTCAAAGCCGACGGAAAGAAGGGGCGCGCGCGCGCACTTCCCGCGTCCCTCTTCGACGATGTGGTCAACGAGGCCGTTCTCCACACCGTCGTCAAGGCGCATCTCGCGAATCAGAGGCAGGGGACGGCCGCCGGAAAGAACCGTGCGGCCGTAGCCGGGGGAAGCCGCAAGCCCTGGCGACAGAAGGGAACGGGACGCGCACGGCAGGGCACCACGCGCGCCGCACAGTGGACGGGAGGCGGACTGGCCTTTCCTCCACAGCCCCACTCCTGGAGGCAGAAGGTTCCGAAGAAGGTGAAGGCGCTGGCTCGACGCTCCGCCCTCACTGCACGGGCCGCCGAGGACCGCGTGGTTCTCGTCGACGCCTTCGATTTTGAAAAGCCTGGAACCCGCCGTCTGGTCCAGTTCCTCGAACAGATTGAAACCCAGGGGAAGGTTCTGATCCTGACGGATGGCACGAATTCGAATCTCGTGCTCTCGGCGCGGAACGTCGCCGGCATTCAGGTGAGGCCCTTCGGCGAGGAATCGACCTATGACATCCTTTGGGCCGGAACGGTAGTCATCGAGAAGAACGCGCTCGATCAGATCGAGTCCAGCGCGACCGAGGAGCCCGACGCGTCGTCCGCCGATTCCTCCGAAAACTCCGACGAAGACGAGGCGACCGATGCGTGACATTCATGACGTGATCGTGTCTCCCGTCGTGACGGAGAAGGCTACGCTCGAGATGGAGGGTCAGAATGTCTACACCTTCATCGTGCACCCGGAAGCCAACAAGCTTCAGATTGCCGAGGCGGTCGAGCGTGCGTGGGACGTGGTCGTGAAGGATGTGCGAACCGCCCGTTATCAGGGGAAGGCCCGGCGTGCGCTGATGGGACGGATGAGCCCACGCTCTCCGGTGGGACGGCGCCCGGCCTTCAAGAAGGCCATGGTTCGACTCGCGGAAGGTGACAGCATCGAGTTCTACGAGGCAGGGTGAGGAACTAAATTATGCCGCTCAAGAAATTCAAACCGGTTACGCCCGGTTCTCGATTCCGGTCCGTGGTCGCCAAGACGGAGGTGACGCGAAAGGGTCCCGAGCGTTCGCTCACCGAACCGTTGCATGGAAAGGGTGGACGAAACCATCACGGTCGGATTACCGCTCGCCGCCAGGGTGGAGGCCACAAGCGCCGCTACCGCCGGATCGACTTTCGACGCGACAAGCTCGAAGTGCCGGGGCGGGTCACCGCGATCGAGTACGACCCCAATCGCAGCGCGAATATCGCGCTGATCACCTACGACGACGGTGAGAAGCGCTACATTCTCCACCCGAAGGGGCTGAATGTCGGAGATGTGGTGCTCGCGGGAGCCGCTGCCGACATCGTGACGGGCCACGCACTTGCCCTGGAGAGGATTCCTCTCGGCACGGTGGTGCACAACGTCGAGTTGAAGCCCGGAAAGGGTGGGCAGATGGCGCGTTCGGCCGGATCGGCCGTGAATGTCGTCGCCAAGGAAGGGGATTATGTGACGGTTCGCTTTCCGTCCACCGAGATCCGCCGCCTTCGCAAGGAGTGCATCGCGACCATCGGGCAGGTGGGGAATGTGGATCACGAGCTCCGAGTTCTCGGGAAGGCCGGCGCCTCTCGTTGGGCAGGAAAGCGACCGAAGGTCCGCGGCGTGGCCATGAATCCGGTCGATCACCCGCTGGGTGGTGGTGAAGGGCGAAGCTCCGGTGGCCGGCCCCCCGTCTCTCCGTGGGGGAAGCCGGAAGGGGTGAAGACGCGCAAGCGGAAGAAGCAGTCCAACAAGTTCATCGTCCGCGGACGTCGCCGCGGCAAGTCGACGCAGTAGCGCCTCGTTCCGAGCGCCAGCAGCCAAGTGAAACGATTCCCGGAAGGACAAGATGCCGCGTAGCGTAAAGAAGGGTCCCTACATTGAAGACAGCCTTCTCCGGAAGGTCGAGGCGATGAATTCTCGGGGTGAGAAGCGAGTGATCAAGACCTGGTCCCGCTCCTCCACGATCTTTCCCGAGTTCGTCGGTCATACGCTCGCGGTGCACAACGGAAACAAGTTCGTTCCGGTTTACGTCACGGAGAACATGGTCGGGCACAAGTTGGGAGAATTTTCCCCGACGAGGCTCTTCCGGGGCCATGGTGGGAAGTTGGCCGACAAAAGATCGAAGCCCGCGTAAATGAATTCGGTGGAGACGAAAACAATGGAAGCGAAGGCCGTTGCGCGGTTCATTCGGATGAGCCCCCGAAAGATGAGGCTGGTGATCGACCAGATTCGGGGTCGATCCGTGAATGACGCCTATGCCGTGCTACAGTTCTCCAAAAAGAGCGCGGCCGAGCCGATCGGAAAGACGCTGCGATCTGCGGTCGCCAATGCGCAGGTCAAGGCCGAGAACGAAGGCGAGATCGTCGACGTCGACAATCTGATCGTCCGAGAGGCGTTCGTGGACGAGGGCCCGACGCTGCGCCGATTCAGGGCTGCCGCCATGGGGCGGGCGGCTCCGATACGTAAACGCACGAGCCATGTCACTGTAGTCGTGGACACGAGGGAGTAACCCGGATGGGACAGAAGACGCACCCCGTTGGATTCCGCTTGGGAATCCTGAAAGACTGGAAGTCCAACTGGTACGCTGAGAAGGACTTTCCGCGCCTCCTGATGGAAGACGAGACGATCCGCCGCTACATGGAGCGGCGACTCTCCCATGCAGCGATTTCCCAGGTGACGATCGAGCGCAAGCCCTCGAAGATCGTTGTGACCGTTCACACGGCGCGTCCCGGCGTGGTCATCGGAAAGCGGGGCGCCGAGGTCGACAAGCTGCGCGACGAGCTCGGGGTGCTCACGAAGTCCGAGGTCTCCGTGAATGTCGAGGAGGTCAAGCGTCCCGAGATCGATGCCCGACTGGTGGCCGAGAATGTCGCCCACCAGATCCGCAATCGAATCTCGTTCCGCCGGGCCATGAAGCGTGCCATTCAGTCCGCGCAGCGGGCAGGGGCCGAGGGGATTCGGATCAAGTGTGCCGGACGCCTGGGTGGGGCCGAGATTGCCCGCGTTGAGGGGTACAGCGAGGGCCGAGTTCCCCTCCACACCCTTCGTGCCGATATCGACTATGCCAATGTGGAAGCTCACACCACCTACGGAGCCGTGGGGGTGAAGTGCTGGATCTTTCTCGGCGAGGTGGTGGACGAGCGCCGCGGCCGTACCTATTCGACGGACAGCTGACGAGGGTCTGAGAAAATGCTTTCGCCCAAACGGGTCAAGTACCGAAAGAAGCACAAGGGTCGCATGCGGGGCACCGCCTTGCGTGGCAGCAAGGTCTCCTTCGGGGAGTATGGCCTTCAGGCCACGGAGCCGGCGTGGATTACGAATCGGCAGATCGAGGCGGCGCGTATTGCGATGACTCGCCACATCAAGCGTGGCGGGAAGGTCTGGATCCGCATCTTTCCCGACAAGCCGGTGACTTCCAAGCCGGCAGAAACCCGGATGGGGAAGGGAAAGGGGAATCCGGAGGGATGGGTTGCCGTGGTCAAGCCCGGCCGCATGATGTTCGAGATGGAGGGGGTCCCGCGAGACATCGCCGAGAAGGCCATGCGTCTCGCCGCGGCCAAGCTCCCCATCAAGACCCGGTTTGTGATACGTGAAGAGGAGCTTGGAGGCCAACCGATGGAAAGGGCCGCGGATATTCGGGACATGACGGACGACCAGATTCGGGAGCGGGTGGGTGAACTCAGAGAAGAGCTCTTCCGGCTTCGCTTTCGGGGAAAGATGATGCAATTGGAGAACCCGCAGTTGCCCAAGCAGGTGCGGAGGGACATCGCACGGATGAAGACGATCCTCCGAGAGCGGGAGATCGCCGGCACAGCTCAAGGCGAATCGAAATGAGTGAGAGCACTGAAGAAGTCGGCGGGGGCACCGCTGAAGCGACGAGAAAGGATCGGAAGGTCCGCCAGGGCGTGGTGGTCAGCGACCGGGGGGAAAAGACGATCGTGGTGCGCGTGGACCGGAATATCCGCCATCCCTTGTACCACAAGGCAATGGTTCGATCCAAGAAGTTCCATGTGCACGATGAGAAGAACGAATATCGGGTGGGAGACGTCGTGAGGATTCAGGAGACCCGACCGCTTTCGAAGCTCAAGCGCTGGCGGGTGCTCGATCTGGTCGAGAGACCGGAACGGATTTGAGTCCGATTCGCATCGCCACCCTTATGCATAGGCACAGGAGCCTCCCAGAGGAGATCGGGGCATGATTCAGCAGGAGTCGGTCCTCAGGATTGCGGACAACACGGGCGCGAAGCGCGCGCTCTGCATCCGGGTTCTCGGAGGATCGCGTCGACGGTACGCCCGGGTGGGCGACGTTATCGTGGTAACCGTGAAGGATGCGATTCCGAACGCTCAGGTGAAGAAGGGCGAGGTGGCCCGGGCCGTGATCGTCCGGACCGCCAAGGAGATGCGGCGCAAGGACGGATCGTATATCCGCTTCGACGACAACGCCGCCGTTCTGATTACGGATACGGGTGAACCGAGAGGCACCCGCATCTTCGGTCCCGTTGGCCGTGAGCTCCGGGACAAGCGTTACATGAAGATCGTGTCCCTGGCTCCCGAGGTGCTCTGATGGCAACCGCAAAACAGGCACGCCAAGCGCGTCGCGCAAAGGGAAGGACCCGGATCGTGAAGGGTGACCGGGTTCGCGTGATCCGTGGTAACTTCCGAGAGATGGAAGGAAGTGTCGTTCGGGTGGAGGCGAACCTGGGCCGTGTCATCGTGGAGGGCGTGAACATGCGAAAGCGGCATCAGCGCCCCAGCCAGGAGAATCCGGAGGGCGGAATCATCACCTTCGAGGCTCCCATCGACATCTCCAATGTGATGTTGATCGAGCCGACATCGGGGAAGCCGTCCCGCACGCGGATGCGTATGGAGCAGGATGGAACGAAAGAGCGGATTTCCGTGAAAACGGGCAATCCCATACCGAAGCCGTGATCTGCGCGAAGAGCTGAGAGGATCGATGGAACCGAGATTGCTGAGGCACTACAGGGAACACGCTCGCCCGCGGCTCCGAGAGGAGTTCGGGTTTGAGAACATCCACCAGGTGCCCCACATCCAGAAGGTGATCGTCAATGTCGGGATCGGTGACGCCGGAAGAAACCAGAAGCTTCTGGACTCCGTCGTGGCCGAGCTCACCACGATTACCGGGCAGAAGGCACTCATCACGCGGGCCAAGAAGTCGATTTCGAACTTCTCCCTTCGGGAAGGCATGCCGGTCGGCGTCGCCGTCACACTTCGGCGCTCCAGGATGTACGACTTCCTGGACCGCCTCGTGAGCGCCGCGATTCCCCGAATTCGGGACTTTCGCGGGATTCCGACGCGTTCCTTCGATGGGCGCGGAAACTATACACTGGGCGTGAAGGAACAGATCATCTTCCCCGAGATCGAGTACGATTCGGTGGAGAAGGTCCATGGCATGGATATCACGATCGTCACTTCGACGGAGAAGGACAGTGAGGCGCATGCCCTCCTCCGCGAGATGGGCTTCCCCTTCCGGGGCGGCGAAACGCCGGTCGCGATTTCGGTGTCGAATTGATGTCGGGACGTGAGGCGAGGATCCAACTGAATTCGGGGTATTGAATGGCGAAGAAGTCGCTGATCGAGAAGGCCAATCGGAAGCCCAAGTATGGGGTTCGGGCCTACAACCGTTGCCAGCGGTGCGGCCGACCGCGCGCATTTATCCGCAGATTCGGCCTCTGCCGTATCTGCTTTCGACAGATGGCGCTGCGTGGGGAGATTCCGGGCGTCCGCAAGGCTAGCTGGTAAAGGATACCGAAACCATGATGACAGATCCCGTCGCGGACATGCTCACGCGTCTCCGCAATGCTGCACAGGCTGGGCACCGCTGGGCAGACATGCCCGTGTCCCGGCTCAAGGTTGAGGTCGCTCGGATCCTGAAGGAGAGCCACTTCGTCTTCGACTACAAAGTCCTGGACGATGGCCACCATGGGGTGCTCCGTGTGTACCTGAAGTACTTCGAAGGACAGCCGATCATCCGGCACCTCGAGCGTGTCTCCAAGCCGGGCCGCCGCCGTTATGTGGGGGCGACGGAGATCCCGCGGGTTCGGAATGGCCTCGGGATGGCGATTCTGTCGACCTCCAAGGGGGTGGTTTCGGATGCGACGGCTCGTAAGGAAGGCATCGGCGGGGAACTCCTCGCCGTGATCTGGTAAGCTCATTCGGATCGAGACTTACCCGGTACATACTCTCGCGACGCGCTGAAGGCGAACGATGTCCAGGATTGGCAAGCAACCAGTGGATGTCCCGAACGGGGTGGAGGTACGCCTCGATGATGGGACGGTCCATGTAAAGGGTCCGAAGGGCTCGCTCGCGTTGCGGGTGAACCCGGAGGTTTCCGTGGAACTCTCGGACGGAGAGATCCAGGTGACGCGACCGAGCGACGAGGCACGGCATCGTGCGCTGCACGGACTCACACGGACCCTCATCGCAAACATGGTCGAGGGCGTGACGCAGGGGTTCTCGCGAAAGCTCGAGATCCAGGGCGTGGGGTACCGAGCCGAGAAGAAGGGGAATGGGGTTACCCTGCACCTGGGGTTCTCGCACCTGATCAACTACCCTGCCCCGGAAGGGATTCAGTTGGAGACCCCGACGCCCACGGAGGTCGTGGTGACCGGGATGGATAAGCAGCTCGTCGGACAGGTAGCCGCAGAGATTCGTGGCTTCCGACCCCCCGAACCCTACAAGGGGAAGGGCGTCCGGTACTCCGATGAGCAGGTCCGGCGGAAGGCCGGGAAAACTGCCGGCGCATAGCCGGCCCTAGGAGAGAGTTGTGGCCAAGCTGAAGCAATCCAAGGTGCGAAAGAGCCGGGCGTTACAGCGCACGCGGAGACACCTACGCGTACGGAACAAGGTGTCCGGTACGGCGGAGCGACCCAGGCTCGTCGTATTCCGGTCCCTGAAGAATACCGAGGGGCAGTTGGTGGACGACGAGGCGAGACGCAGTCTCGTCGGTGTCTCCACGCTCGCGCCCGAAGTGCGGAGCCTCGTCCCGGACGACGTCAGTCTGCGCGTGGGCCGAGCCTTCGCGGCCGGAAAGCTGCTGGCGGAGCGCGCCCGGGAGTTGGGAATCGAAGCCGTGGTATTCGACCGCGGCGGGTACCGGTACCACGGCCGAGTCCGGGCGTTCGCCGACGGAGCCCGTGAGGGAGGGCTGAAGTTCTGATGGCGAGAGATAAAGAGCGGGGCCGGGATCGTGAACGCGAGAGCGACTTCGTCGAAACGGTCATCCACATCAACCGCGTTTCGAAGGTAGTGAAGGGGGGACGGCGTTTTTCCTTCACTGCGCTCGTTGCCGTGGGAGACCGGAAGGGGAAGGTGGGCGTCGAGTTGGCCAAGGCCAGCGAGGTCGCGGAGGCGATCCGGAAGGGGATGGAGCAGGCGCGCAAGAACATGATCGAGATTCCGGTCGTCAACGGCACGCTTCCTCACGAGATCCTGGGGGAGTGGGGCGCGGGGCGCGTGCTCCTGCGGCCAGCGGCTCCAGGTACAGGGGTGATTGCTGGGGGTCCGGTTCGGGCCGTCGTCGAGGCCGCGGGGATCACGGACATCCTCACGAAGAGCCTCGGGAC
>JBBDLO010000006.1:0-1444 GCA_040878815.1 Gemmatimonadota bacterium
CCGGCATGGTCGAAGTGGAGGTGGGTCAGGACGACGAGATCGATCGCCTCGGGATCGAAGCCCGCTGCGCGGATCCCATCCTCTAGACATGTTGGATTTCCTTCGTTCTCGATTCCGTAGATGTCACGAAACTTCTCTTCCTCCTTGTTCCCGACCCCCGTATCGATCAGGACGAGCGCCTCCGGAGCCTCAACGAGCAGGCAGCGGAGCGCCAGCGGAATCCGATTTCGCGAATCGGATGGAATCCGACGCTCCCACAACGGCTTCGGAACGACGCCGAACATCGCTCCTCCGTCGAGTCGCTGGACGCCGGCCTCGATCGCGTGGATCCGAATGTCACCCACGGAGTGACTCCGCGGCCCTGACTCGCCGTGGACCTTCCGGCTCATGGCCCCTCCCGAGCGGGGGAACGAGCGGGGCGCCGCCCTCCTCCCCCCTTGAGCGCCTCGAGGAGTCCCGCCAGATCGGAATGGCCCCCGGCATGAGCTTCGCGAAACAGGTGCAGGAGGAGGGTTGCCGTCGCGAGGGCATCTCCGAAGGCCCGATGTCGATCCTCCACGGGAATTCGGTAGTGGGTAACCAGTGCGTCGAGTCCGTGACTGCGAAGCCTGGGGAGGAGAAACCGTCCCAATCGGACGGTACAAAGGCGCCGCAGGTCGGGTACGTCACCGGTGGCGACCTGCAGTTCCTGTTGCACAAATCCCCAGTCGAAGGGGGCATTGTGCGCCACGAAGATTCGGCCTTCCAACCGGTCCCGGACGGCCTCGGCAATCCCTTCGAACGGGGGGGCCACGGCGACCATCGTATCGGTGATTCCGGTCAGCCCCTGAACCCAGGGAGGAATGGGGCGTCCCGGATTCACGAGGGTGTGGAAGCACTCCCCGATCGCCCCGTCCTCGATGGGCACGATGGCGATCTCGGTGATGCGGTCTCCGCGACCGTACGCCCCGCCCGTGGTCTCGACGTCGACGACCGCGTAGCGGTGGGCCTCGAGCGGGGGGCTCGGGGGCTCGCGCCCGGGTTCCAGCGTCCAGATCCCCTCTCGGTCCACGGCGAAGCGGAGATCCGCCGCCAGGAGCGTGAAGACGGCCTTCGAGGCCGCCCCCGGGTTCCCGCGGAGTCCAAGCACCTCACTCGCGAGTTCCAGCGTGTGCGCCGGTCCGACCGAGAGCCTTCGGGCCGCCATCTCCAGAAGGGAAAGGCCCCTCTCGGCCACGCGGGCGCGAGCGTCAGGCACGCGGGCTACGCCGCTGCAAGTCGGCCCCGCGCGGAGCCCGCAGCGCGAAGGTGAGGGCTTCCAGCTCTACGGCCATGTTCACACTCTTCACGGCGATTCCGTCCGGCACCTCGATCTGCACGGGAGCAAAGTTCAGGATCCCTCGAATTCCTGCCGCAACGAGGGCGTCGGCAACCGACTGCGCCGGCGCAGCCGGAATAGCCACGA
>JBBDLO010000007.1:0-45387 GCA_040878815.1 Gemmatimonadota bacterium
CTTCGGACTTCCCGGATGGCGGCCTCGACTTCGGCTCGTGCCTCCAGGAGGAGCTGCCGGGCCCGTTCACGGGCTCTCTCCTCGGCGGTTCGCTCCCGCACGGCCAGTGCCCTGGTCCGTTCTTCGAGCTCCCGTCGAAGTGACTCGCTTTCGCCACGCGCCTTCTCGGCGAAGCCGAGCGCCTCCGCCAACGCCTTTTCCTTCTGCTCCAGCGAGGCCAGAAGCGTCTCCACCTTCAGTTCTCCCGCGTCGACGTATCCCTCCGCCCGATCCACCACCTCGGCCGGGAGGCCGAGCCGTCGTGCGATCGCGATCCCGTAGCTCCGCCCGGGGCGTCCCTTCTGCAGTTCGTAGGTGGGAACAATGCGACGCGCGTCGAAAAGGAGGGAGGCATTCACGATGCCGCTCCCGTCGGAGTCCAGACGCTTCAGCGCCCCCAGGTGGGAGGTCACGAAGGCGCGCGCGCCCCGCTCGACCACGACCTCGAGGAGTGCCCGGGCGATCGCCGCTCCCTCGGCCGGGTCGGTTCCGGTTCCCATCTCATCGACGAGAACCAGGGTATGAGGTCCGGCTCCTGCCAGGATCTCGCGCAGATTGGCGAGGTGCGCCGAGAAGGTCGAGAGGGAGGCTTCGAGCGACTGCTCGTCCCCGATGTCGGCGAAGACGTCCGTCAGGACGGGCAGCTTCGTTCCGGCGCCAACCGGCGGCACGACTCCGCTCTGGGTCAGGAGGTGGATGAGTCCCATGGCCTTCAGGAACACCGTCTTCCCCCCGGTATTCGGCCCGGAGACGACGACGGCCCGCTCCCCACCCTCGAGTGCGAGTGAAAAGGGTACGACCTCGATGCCCTGCTCCAAGAGGAGGGGGTGGCGTGCCTCGACCACGATGAGTTGGGGCGCACCGGGATCCAGGACTTCCGGGGGCACTCCCATCCATCCCCGCGCGGCACGGGCACGGGCCCAGAGGGTGTCGAAATCGACCTGGGCCTCGAACCCGGCGGCCAGGCCCTCGTGAATCCCGTGGAGCCATCCCGTGGCCTCGGCGAGGATTCGCCGAAGCTCGACCGCCTCCTTCCGCTCGAGCTCGTGGAGATCGTTGCGAAGCTGGATCGCCAGCGGGGGTTCGATGAAGAGTGTCGCTCCGGTCGCCGATTCCCCGTGGATGATCCCTCCGACCTCTCCCTTGCCTTCTCGCCGCACGGGGATGACGTAGCGACCGTCACGGATCGAGACGGAGGCTCCCTCTACCCGAAGGCGATCGGGGAGCCCGGACAGGTACGCCTCGAGCCTCTGCAGGATCTGCCCGCGGACCTCCCGGAGGCTGCGACGGAGGCCTCGAAGTGCCGGACTCGCCGCGTCCCGGACTCTTCCCTCGTCGTCCACCACCTGCCCCAGACGTCCCTCCAACTCGCTGCGGACGAGGAGTTGCTCCCGGAGCCGAACGAGGGCCGGAAGGGAGAGGGATGCGACGGCCGCCGGGCTTTCGACGAAAGAGGCGTCCGGGTCCGGAGTGGGGTTCGGATCCGGTGCGGCGTCCCCGTCTGTCGCAGGCGAGAGGGCCTCGTAGAGCACTCGCGAGGCCACGAGGAGGAGTCGCGCGTCTCGGAGCGCCTCCGGTTCGAGGACCGCGCCGTCGACGGCGATGGCCGAAAGACCGGCACGGAAATCAGGGAAGCTCGGCGGATTCCAATCCGGACGGGCATCGAGAAAGCGGAGCGTGTCCGAGACCCGCCGGAGTTCCCGGCGAACGGACTCCGGTTCGGTCCGAGGACGGAGCGCGAGAACCCGCTCGCGGCCCGGGACACTCCCTGCGCCGTTCGCCACCTTCTCGAGCGTCGCATGAAACTCGAGAACCGAGAGAGCATGGGCATTCATTGGCGCGCTCGACACGACGCCCCGGCGACCCACCCCCCGACCCCGGGCCGGGCCCCGACCCTTGGATCGGCGCCCGTCTGGTTTCGTACTCGGATCGAGTCTGGCCCGCACTGTGAGACGCCGCGCCAAGATGGCATGTCCCTCACCCGGCCAGCTCTTCTCGAACGATCCGATTCGCCTCTTTCCCATCGAAGCGCCCACGAATCCGGGGAACGAGGCGCCCCATGAGGGGCCCCATCTGCGTCACCCCTTCGTCCCGGATCTCTCGTACCATCCGTCGGACCTCTTCTTCGGACAGGGGAGGGGGGAGGAAGGCCCCGAGGGCGACGGCCTCCGCCTCTTCGCGTTCGGCGAGGTCCGTCCGCTTTCCGTGGCGCATCTGCTCCGCCGACTCACGGCGCTGCTTGATTCCGCGCGCCAGCACCTCCCGGACGGTGTCGTCGTCGGCCTCGTGACCCAGTTCGATTTCTCGGTTTCGGATCTCGGAGAGGGTCGAAGAAAGGAGGACGGTCCGGTCCCGGTCCCGACCCTTGCGAGCCTGGTTCAGGGCGTCACGGAGCTGTTGCTGTAGTGGGATTCCCACGGGGTTCCTGAGGCGATCAGCGTTCGATTGTCTTGAAGTCGAAAGCTATCCGGGCATGTCGGAGGGGTCAACGCACGGACCCGGGACCGCAGGGTTCCTGCGGCCAGGCATAGGTCCCGGCCGCCCGGGACCATTCGACGGCGACTCAGCCGGGAGGCCAGGCCATCCGGCGCCCTCCCAGAATATGGAGGTGCAGATGTGCCACCGATTGGCCCCCTTCCTCACCGATGTTCGTCACCACCCGATACCCGGCTCCGTCGATCCCCTGGAGGCGGGCCGTCTCAGCTGCGGCCAGCAGGAGATCTCCCGCAAGTCCGGCGTCGTCCAGGGCATCCAACGACGCGACGTGACGCCGGGGAATCACCAGGAGGTGAGCCGGCGCCTGCGGACTCAGATCCTCAAAGGCAACGACCTCGTCGGTTTCGTACACGATTTTCGCGGGGAGCTCCCCCCGTGCGATACGGCAAAAGGGGCAAGAGGCTGAGGATGCCATGAACAGTCCCATCGATTGAGTTCGCTGTCACGTTCGGTCGTTCCGGACGACGGATGGAAGGGAGTCCAACTCCCTTTCGTTGAATGGGGCCGCTCTGGCCATGGGCCGGCCCGAACCGCCCGCCTACCATCTCCGGCGTGCGAAGGGGATCGGACCTTCTCGGACTCCCGATCCCCCTCTACCCTACGCATGGAGAGCCTAAGATGGAACCATGGACGCGCACGACGGCGGCCCTCCTGAGCCGGCAGCCTTCCCCCGCACTCCCCGTGGACGACCTCCGGGAACTCATCCTTCGTGAGACTCCCGAGCCCGTGCCCCGGGAGGAGCATCTCTTGGTAGGGCTCGCGGACGGCTCTGGCCGACTCCGGGTGATCCGCTGTCCGCGCCGACGTTGGGCCACGCCCATCGGTCCCCGCGCATGGATCCTCGCCGGCAAACCGATTGGATCGGAGGAACTTCCGCTGCGCCCCCTCTTGTCCCGGCTCCGATCGACCCTGCGGTGCCTCGGCCGATGGGTCGAACCGGAGTCTGCGCAGGCGTGGGCTCGTTGGACCCGTTTCATGGAGGAGGAGGGTGCCGTCCGGCGGACCCTGGGTCACCGGATGGCGAGACCGCGGGATCCGATCACCGATCGTCCGTTGCTCGAAAGGCCGCGGACCACCAATCCCCCTCGCGTTCCACCTGCTCCAGGTCGAACCCCTGGACCGCGGCGGCCTTCACCATCGCGTCGGCCTCATGCAAGAGCACCCCGCTCAGGATGAGCCATCCCCCCGGACGGAGCCCTGCACGGAAGCCCTGGAGAAGCGTCTGGAGGACCTGGGTCTCGATGTTGGCCGCGATGCCGTCGAAGGGGCCCTCCCCTGGCCGAAAAGACGGTCCCATCTGGCGTTCCTCGACCTCAATTCGGTCCTCCACCCGATTCAGGACGGCGTTCTCACGCGCCGCGATGCAGGACCAGGGGTCCGACTCGATCGCCAGAACGTGGGAGGCCCCGAGAAGCCCGGCCGCGATTGCGAGAATGCCCGATCCCGCGCCGATGTCGGCCATTCGGCTTCCCGGCGCGACGCGGGGCTCCAGAAGGCGGAGCGCCCCACGCGTAGTCGGATGTTGCGAGGTTCCAAATGCCATGCCCGGATCCAGGGTGATCAGGACGTCGCCGGGCTCGAGGTCTGGGCGCTCCCAGGTCGGACTCACCACCATCCGCGCGGTGATCCGGCGGGGCGCGAAACCCTGCTTCCAGTTCTCCTCCCAGGCCTCGTGAGCCTGCCACCGCGAAGATACCGGGGGCGGAGTGGCTCCCAGGGCGGCGGTCAGTTCCTGGACGACCTCTCGAACGACCTCCTCTGCGGAGACACTCGGCTCGGCCAGATAGGCGAGGAGGGATCCACGACGTTCCTCGACGCCGCGACCCGAATAGGCGAGTAGAACCTCGACGATGAGGCCGGACAGGTCCTCACTGTCGGGCTTCGGAACCTCGAGAACCAGCCAACGGTCCGGGGCGAAACGGGCGTGCATGGCGGGCCGTCACCCGGAGGTGAAGGCTTCCCGAATCCGTGACCAGAGCCCCCGACCCTCGTCCTCCTCCACCCGGGCGGGCGCAGGACCCTCCACCTCGAGGAGGCGCTCGTAGAGATCACGCTGCTCGGAGGAGAGGTCGGTCGGAGTCCAGACGCGGACGCGGACGATGAGATCGCCGCGCGCCCCGGTGTTGAGATCGGGGAGCCCGCGGCCCTTCACGCGCACGGCCCCGCCCCCCTGAGTTCCGGCCGGCACCCTGGTCGTCGTCGACCCGTCGACCGTCGGAATCTCGACCTCGGCGCCGAGTGCGGCCTGGGCCGTGGTGATGACGACTTCGGTCAGAAGGTGACTTCCCTCCCGAAGGAATCGCGGATCGTCCTCGACCTCGAGGAGAACCGCGATGTCTCCTCGGGCGCCCCCCCTCGGCCCCGCATTCCCGCGGCCTCGGAGGGTAATGAAGTTCTCCGAGGTCACTCCGGGCGGGACCTCGACCTCGACCTCCGATTCACTGCGGACACGTCCCTCCCCGTGACAGGTAGGGCAGGGATTCCGGACGACCCGACCCTCTCCACCGCAACTCCGACAGGTCGTTACGGAAACGAACTGTCCGAACACCGAGCGCTGCGCCACGCGCTCCTCGCCGCGGCCGCCACAGGTCGAACAGACTTCGGCCCCGCTCTGATCCGCGGAGCCCGATCCATCGCACGTCTCGCAGCTCTCGAAGAGGGCGAGGCGAATCTTCTTCTTGGCGCCGTGCAATACGTCTCGAAGCGTCAGGGGGAGGCGGACCCGGAGCGTCTCTCCCCCGCCTGATCGCCGGCGAGCCCCACCCCGGCGCTGGCCGCCGAAGAGATCCTCGAAACCCCCACCGCCCCCGAAGTCTCGCATGAAAATGTCGATTGCGTCGTGGAGGTCGAATCCCCCCTGGAAGGGCCCTGCTCCACCGGCTCCGCCCACCCCGGCCTTTCCGAAGCGATCGAAGGCGGCTCGGCGTTGCGGATCCTTCAGGACCTCGTAGGCCTCGGACAACTCCTTGAATCGTGCTTCGGCTTCGGGAGACCCACCATTCCGGTCGGGATGATACTCCATCGCGAGCTTTCGATAGGCCTTCTTGATCTGCTCGGGATCTGCATCCCGGGCAACCCCCAGTGTTTCGTAGTAATCGGACATCGCGCTCAGTAGATAATTCGAATCAATGAAGTCGGAAGCTCGCGGAGTGTGCCTGACTCGCGAGCGTTCATTCGAGAATGCGGTTCACGAGGGAGGAGGTGTGTTCGACGATCGCACAGACCTTTTCGTAGGGCATTCGCGTAGGCCCAATGACGCCGATGACGCCCTTGAGGTCGCCGATTCGGTACTCGGCCGTCACGAGGGTGAACCCCGCCAACTCTTCGGTGCGGTGCTCGCCCCCGATCGAAATCTGGACGCCGTCCGCATGCGATCGGCCCGTCAGGACCCCGGCCAGTACGTCCCTGCGCTCCGTCAGTTCCAGGAGTCCCTTCAATCGTTCACCGCTCGTGAACTCCGGCTGTGCCGCCAGGACGCTCGCCTCGCCGATGTGGATCTCGGTCCCGTCGATCTCGGGCCAGTCGAAGAGGTCACTTCCGGACTGCATGAAGATGTTGAGAACCTCGTCGGTGGCCGGATCGTCTCCGGGGACCGCGTCGCGAATCCGTTGAACCACCGTCTCTCGGATCTCCTTCAGCGTAAGTCCGGTGAGCCGCTCATTGAGGAGGAGGACCAAGGTGACGAGTGTGTCCTCGGGCACTTCGCAGGCGAGGTCCACATAGACGGTACGCACCAGCCCGCTCCGTACCTGGGCCACCATCAGGATCTTCGTGGAAGACACCCGGACCAGGTCCAGGCGCTCGAGAACGGCGTCCGCGAGGCGCGGCGCGGCTGCAACCCCCAGCTCCTGCGAGAGGAGACCGAGCGCCCGGGTCGCGCGCCGGACCAATCGTTCCACCGCCGAGGTCCCCCGCGGATCGATGGCCAGTTCGAGGCGCTCCATCTCTGCTTCGGTCAGGCGGGCCGGCTGCATGAACTGCTCCACAAAGGCACGATACGCCAGATCGGTGGGGATGCGGCCGGCCGAGGCGTGGGGATGAAAGAGATACCCCTTCGCCTCGAGGTCGCTCATCGTATTTCGTACGGTCGCCGGAGAGACGCCCAGGTCGAATCGCCGGGTGACGTTGCGACTTCCCGCCGGTTCCGCCGTATCGACATAGGTGCGTACGACGGCCTCGAGGACGCGGCGCTCTCGTTCGGAGAGCTCCTCGCCATCCGGAAGCGTCAACGTTTCATCGGTGTTGGAATCTGTCATGCACCCTCCATGGGCCCCAACGAGACCGCGTCATCCAACTCCAGGACCAGGGCATCCAATCGCAGCCATCCTTCGGGGGTCAGTCGAAGTCGCTCCACGTCGGCAACGGCCCACCCCGCTCGATCCCACCTTCGACCCACTGCAATCGCAGCCGCGGGAAGCTCCGCATAGGCGAGCCCTTCGCGCAGTCGCAAGCGGGAAGCCCACCGCACCAGGCGGGCGCTGCTCTCGGTCGCCTTCTCGACAAACGATTCCGGGATCGGACCCGTGGGCAGGTGGCGCACATATTCGCGCCAACCTCGTAAGTTCACCCTTTCGCGGCCGTCGATCCAGCTATGTGCGCCGGGACCGAGCCCCAGAAAGGGTTGCTGCTCCAAAACGGCGCGTGCATGCCGGGATGCGTGGGACGGGCGGGCGAAGGCATTCATCTCGTAGGCCTGATACCCCGCTCCCTCGAGAAGTGCGGTGATGCGCAGGTACTGGTCGGCCCGTTGGTCTTCGTTGGCGGGATCCTCGAGGCCCGCCGCCACCCGTTCTCCCAGCAGCGTTTCGGGCTCCGCTATCAGTTCATAGACAGAAATGTGCGGCGCCTCCCAACGGATCGCCCATTCGACCGAGATCTCGGGATTCGGGTCCACGGAGGGCGGAAGCCCGTAGAGGAGGTCCACGCCCCAACTGTCGAAGCCGGTGGCCGCCACCCGGTGAGCGGCTTCCCTTCCCCCCTCCGGCGTGTGCGCCCGACCGAGCCATCGGAGCGCCTCGGAGTTCGTGCTTTGTATGCCCACGTTGAGGCGGGTAACACCCTCCCTCCTCCATCCGTGAAGGAGCTCTGGAGTCAGGTCCTCGGGGTTGGTCTCGACCGTCCACTCTCCGATTTCTCGAAGGGGGGCCTCGCCCAGAGCCGTGCGGATTCCCCGCGTGAGCGCCGGCCCCAGGACGGAGGGCGTCCCGCCCCCGACGAGCAGCGTCTCGAGGGGGTCGGCAAGAATCTCCGGCCCTCCGAGGCCCGCCAACTCGCCCAGGATCGTAGTCTGCCAAGGACCGAGTCTCGCCGGAACCTCCGTCGAGACTGCGAAGTCGCAGTACGGACAGCGCTGTCGACAGAAGGGCACGTGAAGATAGAGATGCGCGATCGGGTTCATCGGACCGCGATCCATCCGTCCTCCGTGCGTCGGGCACTTCCCTCAAGCTCCAGTCGGGTCAGCCGAGCCAGCAGGCGTCCTGGGGCCTCGCCGAGCGCCCCCACGAGATCGTCCAGACTGCGGGGCGTTCCGGTCAACGCCCCGAGAAGCGTCCCGGGGGTGGGCGCTTCCGCCGTGCGACCGCGCAGTCCCGGTCGAGCCGGGATTGCCCCCGTCTCCGGGGCCAAAGGAAGGTCCCACCCCATCACCGCCAGGAGGTCCTCCGCCTTCACGATCAGGTGCGCGCCGTCCCGGAGGAGGGCGTTCGTCCCCTCCGATTGGGGGGCCTCCACCGACCCGGGCACGGCAAAGACATCGAGACCCAGGTCGAGCGCGTGGTCCACCGTGATCAGGGCACCGCTTCGGCGCGCTGCCTCCACGACCACGACCGCCCGGGAGAGGGCCGCAATGATTCGATTCCTTCGGGGAAAGTGGTAGGGGCGCGGCGGCTCGCCCGGAGGAAACTCGCTGACGATCAATCCGTTCTCGAGGATCTCCTCGAAGAGTGCGAGGTTTCCCCTCGGATGTGCGCGATCCGGCCCCGACCCGAGAACGGCGATCGTACTCCCGGCTTCGGCCCGGGCGCCCCGATGCGCCGCCCCGTCGATCCCCAAGGCCAGCCCGCTGACGACGGTAATGCCGGCGCGTCCGAACTCCCGGCCCAGCCGCTCCCCCGTCCTGCGGCCCACGGGAGACGCGCGGCGCGAACCGACGATCGCCACGGAGCGCTGCCCAGCGAGCTCCCCCGGGCCCCGCAGGAAGAGGACGGCGGGGGGGTCCGTGAGGGCGAGGAGGGAGGGTGGGTATCCGGGACCGCCCAGGGTGAGAATTCGAATCTCGAACCGAAGGCACGCCTCCAGAACGGCATCCACCCGCCGAAGGACCTCCGGAGCGCCGCGCGCCTTCTCGGGGCCAGCGCCGGCCGCACGCTGGAAAGCCTTTGTGGAGAGCGACAGCGCGGTTCGCGCGGATCCCTGCGCCTCGAGCATGCGCATGAGGGTCCGATCCCCGAGCCCCGGGAGGAGTCGCAGGGTCAGGAAGGCCCGGAGTTCTTCCGGGGACCTCAGAGTTCCTCGTCCACGGCGTCCCACCAGGCCGCCTCCTCAGACTCGGATGGGCCCCGCTCCTTGCCGCCGTCTTCGGATCCTCCGTCACCCGACCGAATCGCAGCCTCCTCCACCCGTGCTTCCTCGGCGACGGCCCGACGCGTTTGGGCCCAGAGCGCCTCCAACACGGGCGCCAGCCCATCTCGTGAGACGGAAGAGACGATAAATGATCCCCAGGCCTCGGGCGCTTCCAGGTCAGGGGCGGGCTCCTCGGGACCCAGCAGATCGGACTTCGTCAGGAGTACGCAGTGCGGACGCTGGGCGAGCGCGGGAGAGTACCGGGCCAGCTCATCCATCAGGCGCCCGTAGGTCCCCTGGGGGTCCGGGTCGTCGACCGGTACGAGAAGCGCGAGGGTGCGCGTCCGCTCGATGTGCTGCAGGAATCGATGCCCCAACCCCTTTCCCTCGTGGGCCCCCTCGATGATTCCCGGAATGTCGGCTATGACGATGGATCGATACCCCCCCAATTCCACGACACCGAGCTGAGGTGTCAGCGTCGTGAAGGGATAATCGGCTACTTTGGGACGCGCCGACGACACCGACGAGAGGAAGGTCGACTTTCCGGCGTTCGGTTCTCCGACGAGCCCGACGTCCGCAATGAGCTTCAGGGTCAGTTCGATTGTGCGACTCGTCCCCTCTTCTCCGGGCTCCCAGTACCGGGGGGCCTGCCGCGTGGCCGTCGCGAATCGGGCATTGCCCCGCCCCCCTCTCCCCCCCGTGGCCACGACCAGCCGCTCACCCTCGGTAAGGAGCTCACCCAAAAGGGCCTCCGAGTCGGCATCTCGTACGATCGTGCCGGGAGGCACGCGCACTTCGAGGTCTTCCCCGCTCTTCCCCGACCGATCACTCCCCTCCCCGTGCGCTCCCCGGGGCGCCTGGTACTCGGCCCGGTAACGAAAATCGAGAAGGGTCGACAGCTGAGGATCGCAGATGAGGACGACGCTCCCGCCATGCCCTCCATCCCCACCCGAGGGCCCCCCCCGGGGAACGCCGGACTCTCGTCGAAACGCCTCGGCACCGGATCCACCGGTGCCGCCCTCCACCCGAATCGTTGCTCGGTCCACAAACATTTGGGGTCCCTCAGTCTCCGTGCCCCGACGTATCGGGTCTCTTGAAGTGTATACTCGGATCGACAGCGTTCTCTAGAAGGGTGAGCATCCCTACGATACACAGTTCCCGGCCTCGTAGGCCCGGTCGCGGGCTGGCCGGCAAACCTCAGTTACCCGACGATCCATCCCGTATCAGCTCGAAATCGGCCTCCAGAACCGCTGCGATCTCTCCTCGCGCGTTGCGGATCGGCACCCGAAGGTCGTCGGCCAGGGCCTCCCGCACCGACGGCGAAAGAAGTCCCAGGAGCTCCAGGGCTCGAAGAACCGCAACCTCCGCGGCCCGCCGGGCTCCATCCTCGGCCTTGACGGCAATCCCCAGCCCCCCCTCCCTCACCCCTGCACAGTAGACGCCTTCCGCCCCGACCTTGGCGAAGATCCTTCCGCTCGTGGCTTCCATGAGGCGGGTACAGAGTCGTCCCGTCCCAGCCACCATGAAGGGATGGGCCACCATCGCGTCAACCACCGCCCGCGGACCCGAAGCACCGTCCCGCGCCGCCGAGCCTAGCCTCGCGTAGCCCCGCGCCATCTCCTCGATCGTCATACCGAAACAGACCACTCCACACCCATCCACCCCCGTGTGGAGACGATCCTCGTCGAGGTCCGTCCACCTTGCGACTTCGCGCCGCATGCGACGCTGGACGGGATGCTCCGGACGCGTGTATCCCTCGATCGACCACCCGCGATGCCTCGCGAGCGCCAGCATACCAGCGTGCTTCCCGGAGCAGTTGTTGTGGATCGCGGTCGCCGAGCCTCCCGATGCCAGCAATGCATGGGCAGCGGAATCCGACATCGGCCGCAGTGCTCCGCAGGCCAACGCCGCTTCGTCCAGGTCGCAGCGCGCCAGGAGATTCCGCACCCCCTGAAGGTGCGCCGGCTCTCCCCCGTGGGAGCCGCAGCAGAGGGCGAGTTCCTCTGTGGAGATTCCAAATCCATCGACCACCCCGTCCTCCACGAGGGGGATCGCCTGCATGGGCTTGGCGGCCGATCGAAGGAAGGTCACGAACTCCGGATCCCCCGCAAAGGCCTCCCGGCGACCCGTGGCGTCGACCACCGCGAGATGGATTCGATGCCGTGACTCGATCACGGACCCACGGCGCAACAGGACCGATGTCATAACCTGCTCCCCTGCAGGGCGCGCAAGAATGGATATTCGGGACGCGGCGGCGGCGTCAGCTCCCGAAGAGGAGCGGGCCCCCATGCACCCAGACGAGCTGGACCCCGACGACCAGGAGCAACGCTGCGAAGAGGGGTCGGAGCGTCCCCCTCGCCATGCGCTGATTCCAGCGTGCCCCCAGAGGGGCACAGAGGACCGCACCGGGGATCATGGCCAACGCCGACGGGAGGTGCACATACCCGAAAGACCCCGGCGGCAGCCCACCGATCCCGGCGCCCGCCAGGGAATAGGAGAGCACGCCCGCCGGAGCCGCGAAGACGATGATGGCGATGGAGGCCGGAACCACGCGGTGCAACTCGAGCCGCGCCCAGTGAATCAGAATGGGGACAGCCACGATTCCTCCACCCACCCCCAGCAGCGCGGAGAGGAATCCGATGGCGCCCCCTCCGACCCAGGCTCGGCGGCGCCCGATCCCCCCTTCGGTGGCGGGGACATCCTCGGTGGGTGGAGCCCGTCGCAGGAGACGAGCGCCGGAGTAGAGGAGGAAGGCCCCGAAGGCGGCCTTCAGGAAGGGGGTCGGCAACTCCACGGCCACGCGCGCGCCCAACAGGGCCGTGAGGGCCGCGGCCGCACCGAGCGGGAGAACGGTCGACCAGGGCACGACCCCCATCCGACGAAAGGTGACCAATCCCGAGAGCGCCGTGGGTACAATCACCGCCAGAGACGTGGCGTGGGCCAATGCCGCCTGGTACTCGAGCGGGACGGCCAGGCCGCTCCAGCTACTCGACCCCATGAGGAAGTACAGGAAGGGAACCATGAGGAGCCCGCCCCCGATTCCCAGGAGTCCGGACGCGGTGCCGGCGACCCCTCCGACCAGAAAGGAAAGCGCGAAGGCCGCGAGGCTCACCTGCCGGCGCTACCCCCGAAGGAGCGACGCAGTCACAGGCCGGCGCCAGCGTCGAGCGACAGGCCGACCGGGGGCGTGCCGCTCGCTCCCAGGCTGAAGAGATCCTCCGGGGAGTCCGCTTCGCGCAGAAGGGCGAGGGCCTGCTGAAGCGGCGTGTCGAATCGAATCGTTCGACGGAACCCCTCCAGCGCATCCCACCCCTGTCCGGCGATCTCGGTCTCGAGTTCATAGCGGATGACCGGCTCCGCCCGGAGGAAGGTCTCGAGGTCGAGCTCCAATTCGCGCTCGGTACGCAGATGCTCGTGAAGCGCTACGAGGTCGGCATCGGTGATGACGAAGTTCGGGTCTTCACTCTGATAGGCATTCAGGAATCCGACGGCGTAGCTGAACAGCCCGAGTGAGAAGCTTCCCCACTCCTCGGAGAGGGCCCGCGTGGCCTCCTGCTCGGCCGCGGTGAGCGTATCCTGAGCCGCCAATACATCGGGAACGATCCCGCCTCCCCCGAACAGGGTGCGTCCTCCGGCGGAGGTCACCGTGGGACGTCCGGCCGTGTCGGGGGGCAGGACGTAGGCTCCGGTCACGGTAATGGGGAGGTGCTCGGTGCCCTCCGTGAGCGCGACGGGATTGATGGGGTCCAGATCCTCTCCGTCCTCCCGCTCGATCGATCGGCCCTGCGGGGTGTACCAGCGAGCCGTCGTCATCTTGAGGACGTAATTGTTCGAAAGGGGATAGAGGCTCTGCACCGATCCCTTGCCGAATGTGGTCGTCCCGAGCACCAGGGCCCGATCATGGTCCTGGAGGGCGCCCGCGACGATCTCCGAGGCGGATGCGCTTCCTCGATCGACGAGAACCACTACCGGCATCCCCTCGTATCGGTCGGGAGTCGAGGCCCGCAGTGCGCCATTCGGGAGCCCATCTCGTCCCCGCGTCTCGACGACGCTGGCACCACTCGGCAGAAACAGGTCGGTGATCCCCACGCCCTGATCCAGGATCCCCCCCGGATTTCCACGAAGATCCAGAATGAAGGAGGTGGCACCCGCGTCCCGCAGGGAATCGGCGGCCGCCCGTACCTCTGCGGTCGAGGTCTCGCTGAAGAGGCCGAGGGGAACGTATCCGATGTCGCCCTCGAGCAACGTCGCGAAAGGCACGGAGAGGAGCTGAATGCGCTCCCGTGTGATGGTGAAGTCGATCGGATCCCCCACACCGGGTCGCACGATCTGAACCTGCGCATCCGTGCCCGGCGTCCCGCGAAGGACCTGCACAGCCTGCTGAACCGGCCAGTCCCGCGTCGAGACCCCATCGACCGCGACGATTTCGTCGCCGGCGCGGATTCCCGCCCGCGCCCCCGGTGTGCCGGGAAGGGGGCTGACGACCGTGATGAAGTCGTCTCGATCCGAAATCTCCAGGCCGACCCCACCGTAGTCCCCCTCCGTCTGGAGACGGAAGTTCTCGAAGGTCTCGCCATTCATGAGCGAGGTGTTGGGATCGCCGAGCTCAGTAAGGATTCCCTGAATCGCGCTCGCATACAGCGAATCGCGATCGATCGAATCGACGTACCGGTCGGCAATGTGGTCCAGGACTTCCTGGAAGAGCCGAGAATCGGCGAGGGATCCCCGGTCCTGCGCGATACCCTGCTGAAGGAACCATCCGCCGGCCACCAGCGTGAGGAGGACGACAATCCCGGGTCCGAGAAGAGCGCGGGGCGATTGCATGCGATTGGGCGCCTAGGGGTGAGGGTCGCGGGGACGACGGCGCGATGCCGCCTTCTCAACCCCGCGTGGGGCGAAAGGGTTCCGGGAAGCGGAGTTGGAGGAGTTCGCGGACCCGTGCATGGACCTGGTCTTCCGGCGGCCCCGCATCGATCACGACGACGGACTCGTCCTTCGCCGCCATGGCCAGGTACCCCGCGCGGACCCGCTCGAGAAAAGCGTTTCCCTCCCCCTCGATCCGGTCCTGCAGCTTTCCGGCCGCCCGCTGTCGGGCCTGTCCATGTTCGACGGGGACGTCGAAGACGAGGGTGAGGTCCGGTCTCACCCCCCCTGTTGCGAAGGCGTTGAGAGAACGGATCCGGTCCAGCGGCAACCCTCGGCCGGCCCCCTGGTAGGCGAAGGTGGAGAGCTCGAAGCGGTCCGTCACCATGACCTCTCCACGCTTCAGGGTCGGGAGGACGACCCCGCGGACGAAGGCGGCCCGCGCTGCCAGCATCAGGAGGAGCTCCGTCTCGTCGGGAACCGCCATGGCCCCCGAATCGAGCAGGACCTGTCGGATCGCCTCGCCCACCGGGGTGCCGCCCGGCTCTCGGGCAAGCGTGTAAGGGAGGCCCAACTCCCCGAGCCACTCGCCCAGCAGGCGGGCCTGGGTCGTCTTCCCTACGCCCTCGACCCCCTCCAGGGCCAGGAAGAGCCCGTGCCCGCTCACCGCGCCGCTTCCGTCATTCGCCCGCGGCGGCACCCTGTGGGTCACTCACCCTCGTAGTACTCACGGCCGAGGTGCGTCAGCGGTTCCTCACCGCCCAGCCAGCGCAAGGTGTTCTTGAGCTTCTTGTGCTGGATGAAGAGGTCGTGCTCGGGATATAGCCCCGGCGCAGTCTGCGGGCTCTTGAAGTAGAAGGAGAGCCACTCCTGGATCCCCTTCATCCCCGACCGACCGGCCAGATCCAGGAAGAGGGCCAGATCAAGGACGATCGGTGCGGCCAGGATCGAGTCGCGACAGAGAAAGTCGACCTTGATCTGCATCGGATACCCCATCCATCCGGTGATATCGATGTTGTCCCATCCCTCCTTGTTGTCGCCGCGCGGAGGGTAGTAGTTGATCCGAACCTTGTGATAGAGCTTGCCATAGAGATCCGGATAGAGCTCAGGCTGGAGGATGTGCTCGAGTACGCCGAGCTTCGATTCCTCCTTCGTCTTGAAGGAATCCGGATCGTCGAGGACGGCACCGTCGCGGTTCCCCAGGATATTCGTGGAGAACCAGCCGTCGATCCCCAGCATGCGGGCCTTGAATCCCGGTGCCAGGATCGTCTTCATGAGCGTCTGGCCCGTCTTGAAGTCCTTGCCCGCGAGCGGCACGCCCCGCTCCTCGGCCAGTGCCTCCAGCGCCGGGAAGTCGGCCGAGAGGTTCGGCGCCCCATTCGCGTACGGGACCCCCTCCATGATCGCTGCATACGCATAGATCATGCTGGGCGCAATTGAAGGATCGTTCGCCTTCATCGCCGCCTCGAAGGCCTCGACCGTGGCGTGCGTGGGGCCCGGGCGGAGGAAGATCTCCGTGGAACCGCACCAGATCATGACGAGGCGTCCACACCCGTTCTCGGACGCGAAGCGGCGAATGTCGTCGCGGAGCTGCTGGGCGAGGTCGTACTTGGTCTCGCCCTTCTTCACGTTGGGCCCCTCGAGTCGGCGCACATACGCCTGATCGAAGACTGCCGGCATCGGCCGAATGCCGCGGAGGAAGTCCTCGATCGGATCGATATGTCGCCGCTCGAGCACGCCCGCATTCAGCGCGCTCTCATAACCGTCGTCCGGAATCGGGTCCCATGCCCCGAAGACCAGATCCTCCAGTGGCGCCAGCGGGAGGAAGTCGCGAATGAGGGGGTTTCTTCCCTCGGTGCGCCTCCCGAGGCGAATGGCATTCATCTGCGTGAGCGAACCCAATGGCTTCGCGAGGCCTCTCCGCACCGCCTCGACCCCCGCCACCATCGTCGTCGCTACGGCCCCGAATCCCGGAAGAAGCACGCCGAGGCGGCCTTCCAGGGGAGTGATCTCCGGTCGATCAGTCACTTCGCTGACTCCCTTCGCTTGAGGTTATCCGCGCCCGTCCGGCATGGTTTCGGAGTCGGGCGCGGGCCCGGCTCCGGGCGACGCCGGACCGCGGGTGGACATCGGTGGGTCCAGCGGGACCCCCGAAGCATTTCGATAGACCCAGACGATCCGCTGGATCGAGGTAAGGACGGTGGTCACGGCCAGAATGATCAGTACGATTCGCAGAATCAGACCGTCCCAGGAGAGGCCGAAGATCAGGCAGGCGCCTCCCAGCAGCACCACGCGTTCCGCCCGCTGCATGAATCCCACGGAGCAGTCGAGTCCGAGCGCTTCCGCCCGGGCTCGTGTGTAGCTCACCATCAGCGAGCCCCCCATGGCGAGCACGATCACGTACACCATCCAGACGTCGGCCCAATCACGCCCATACTGGTTGTAGAGTGAGAGGAGCCCCAGGAAGACCACGATCTCGCTGATCCGATCGAGCGTGGAATCGTAGAAGGACCCGAACTTCGAGGCGAGCCCGCTCTCTCGTGCGACTCGACCGTCGAAGATGTCGAGGACGCCTCCGAGCAGGATGAAGAGCCCCGCCCAACGCACGCGATCGAAGTGAAAGAGTGCACCGGCCGCAACCGTCACCGCAAACCCGAACGTCGTAATCGCATTCGGATGCACGCGCCATCGCACGAGAGCCCGCGTCACCGGCTCGATGATCCGATAGACGACGCCCCTGAAGATCTTCAGGGATGGCATGAGGCGCTCCTACGCACGGTTGGCAGAGCGTCCAGGAGGCGGCGGCTCAGGGCAGGATGATCCGGCTGGAGGCCCCGTCCCGAATTCCGGTGGAGATCGTCTCGTTCACCTTCTGGAGGAGCTTGTCGAAGTTGGACTGAGCGGATACCAGACGTTGGTACTCGGACCGCCCCTGGAGTTTTTCCGCGAGGCCTTCGTACTTGGTTCGCGCCTCTTCGTCCGGCTCCCGGCCGCTCTGCAGGATCGCGACCATCTCCGATTCCAGGGTCTCGATCTCGCGTCGCAGCGTGACGAGATCCCGATCCTCGTCGAGCTTCTCCGCGGCCGACTTGAGCGCCTGGTATTCGTCCGTCCGCCCGAGAGCCTGCCCCAGGTCCTTGGCCATTTCCTCAATCTTGGACATCTGCGCAACCCTTCTTGAACGTCTTCGCCATGCGGCCGCGAGCCTCTCCCCCGACCGTCCGCCTCCATCCCTGATCCTTCCCGACCGACCCCACCGATTCCGGCGTTCAGCCGATTCGGCGGGCCGTTACGATGCGCTCTCGGCGAGCAAGATCGCGCAGAATCTCCGGTGATGCGAACTCCGGCATCCCCCGAATTCTGTCCGCCACCCGTGCCGCCTGTCCCTCTCCCACCTCGAGCGCAAGGATTCCGCCTACTTCCAGGCACCCCGGCGCCCCATCCACGACCGCAAAGGCGAGGGCGAACCCTCCCTCCTCCGCCACCAGCGCCTCTCGAGGTTCCCATTCCCGTACTTCGGGCGCGAGCCCGGAAAAATCCGTCTCGGAAATGTACGGGGGGTTCGAAACGACGACATCGAATCGCTCGCCCGCCGTCAGGGCCCCGTAAAGATTTCCGCTACGAAACTCGACCCGTTCCGCCAGCCCTGTAACTTGCGCGTTCTCCCGCGCCAAGTCGAGCGCCGGGTCCGAGACGTCGGTGGCAACCACCTGGCGGAAGGCGCCCTCCATCGCGAGAGAGAGTGCGATCGCGCCGCTCCCCGTCCCCAGATCCAGGGCCCGCAGCCCCTCCGGCGCCGGCTCAGCCCGCGCCCACCGGAGAACACACTCGACCAACTCCTCGGTCTCGGGCCGGGGGATCAGGACGCGGGCGTCCGTCCGCAGGACGAGCTCCCGGAATGCGGTGTGGCCGAGGATGTACTGGAGGGGTTTGCGGCGCCCGCGCTCCAGGAGCCGGGGGCGGAATCGATCCAGTTCCTCGGGCGAGAGTGGCCGGTCGAAGTCCAGGTAGAGCTGAAGGCGAGTGGTGGAGAGCGTGTCGGCCAGGAGGTGTTCGGCATCCAGCCGTCCCCCTTCGACGCCCTTCCCCGCCAGGTACTCCGCGCTCCAACGGACCAGGTGCAGGACGGTCCACGCCTCCCCCTCCGGCGGCGGAGCGACTCCTGCGCCGACTTCGGGGCGAGTCGCCGTCACTCCCCCTCCCGGAGACGTTCTTCCTCATCGGCGAGCCGCAGAGCCCCGAGAAGTTCATCGAGATCTCCGTCGAGGATCTCTTCCAACCGGTGTAGCGTCATCCCGATCCTGTGATCGGTCACGCGATTCTGCGGAAAGTTGTAGGTCCGGATCTTGGCGGACCGGTCCCCGGTGCCGACCTGGGCCTTGCGATCCCTGGACCGCTCCGCTTCGCGCTCGGCCACCATCCGGTCCAGCAACCGGGAGCGAAGCACCTTCATGGCCTTGTTCTTGTTCTTGAGCTGGGACTTCTCGTCCTGGCAGGTCACGACGAGTCCAGTGGGCAGATGCGTGATCCGCACGGCAGAGTCTGTCGTGTTCACCGACTGCCCGCCCGGACCGGAGGAGCGGTACACGTCGATGCGGAGATCGCCGGGGTCGATCTGGATATCCACCTCTTCGGCCTCCGGGAGGACGGCCACCGTCGCCGCCGAGGTGTGGATCCGGCCCTGGCTCTCCGTTTCGGGGACTCGCTGCACCCGATGCACACCCGATTCGAAGCGGAGCGTCCCATATGCGCGGGGACCCCGCACGAGGACAATGGCTTCGCGGACGGAGCCCGAGATCCCTTCGGAGATGTCGAGGACCTCGATCTGAAACCGATTCCGTTCGGCGAAGCGTCGGTACATCCGAAGGAGGTCCGCAGCGAAGAGGCCGGCCTCATCCCCGCCCGTACCGGCCCGGACCTCCAGGACCGCATCCCGATCCGCCAAGGGGTCGCGGGGGAGGAGGAGGCGTCGAGCGCGCGCCGAGAGGGCGTCGAGGCGCTCTTCGAGGGACTCGACTTCGGCCTCGGCCAGGGAGCGCAACTCCGCATCCGATTCCTCGTGAGCCAGTTGGCCGGCCCCGGCGAGCTCGCGCGCGACCGACCGCAACTCCTCCGCCACCTGGACGACCGGTTCCAACTCCGACCGCTCGCGTCCGAGGGTCTTGAGCAACTCCGGATCCCGAGAAGTATCCGGCTCCGAAAGGCGCATGTTCACGGCGCGAAGGCGGTCGGCCGCATCCGCCAGCCGCCGCTCCAGCCGTTCGTCGAGGTGGGAGACCTTCACCGGAAACCCGGAAGGGAAAGAAGAGGGGACTCCCACCGCGCCCCGCTCGAGCGCGGGGAGCCCCCCGACGGAATCAGGACGTCTCGCCCTGCTTGTACTTGCGGTTGAAGCGCTCGACGCGGCCCGCCGTGTCGATGAGCTTCTGCTTGCCCGTGTAGAACGGGTGACACACCGCGCAGATCTCGACATGGAGATCTCCGGTGGTGGAACGGGTCTCGATCACGTTCCCGCAGGCGCAGACGATGCGTGCGGGCTCGTACGTTGGATGGATGCCCTGCCTCATGGAACTCTCCAAATTCCGGACGTGGCGAGGGGCGAAGACGCCCCACGCTAGACCGACGAATATAGAAACGGGACCTTCAACGTTCAAGCCATGGTCCGAAGCACGCTGTGCGGCGGACCTGATTGCGACGCGGCCCTTCTACTGCTTCCAGTTGTGGAGGCGCCGTTCGATCTCCTCCTTGTGGCCGGTCTCGTCGACGACCAGGTCTTCGAGGCGGACCTTGAGCGCCGTGAGTCCCAACTCCTCCGCCTGCGCCATGCGCTTCTCGTAGCGCGTGATCGCGTCTTTCTCGGCGGCCAGCGCGATCTCGAACATCTCTCGATTGTCGCGGGAGATCTTCACGGGGCGGGGTTCCCCGGTCGGGGTTCCGCCGAGGGCCACGATCTTGTCGGCGAGAAACTGGGCGTGCCCCAGCTCATCGGGGATCTCGGCCTCGAAGAACTCTCGGACTTCCTGTCGGTAGGGTCCGGAGGCAAGGCTCGCGAAAAGTCGATAGGTGATTACCGCCTGGTATTCGGCCGCCAGATCTACATTGAGACCTTCGAGCAACTTCTTCATGGTTGCCGCCATAAATCCCTCCAAGAGTCGAAAGTTGGGTCCGGCCTCCTATCCGCGTTCGGGGCCCGCTTCACCGCGCGTTCGGAGAGGCCCGGATTCAGCCGGATTCGTTGTTACCCCTGAGCCCCCCGGGAGATCGATCCGGTTCGTGCACCGGGCTGGCGTCCCTCCGGCGGCGGGCCGGGAGTAGAAAGGCACCTCCCAGGAGGAGGAGACCGGCAGCACCACCCACGTCGCCGAACCGCACGAACAGGGTCTCGACCGACGAGCCCTGTGGATGCACGATCATCGCCCCCTCCTGACCCGGGGGTTGGGAGTCGGTCACCCGCCCCGAAGGATCGATGACCAGGAGCTCACCACCGAGCGAGGCTCGGACGGCCGCAGCACGGGTCTCCACCGCCCGAAGAACCAGGTGAGCGCGGTGCTGGGAATGGGCAGCCGTCCCCGGACCTCGCATCCAGGCAGGCCGATACCACCCGTCGTTCGACGGGTTGACGAGGAGTCGCGCCCCTGCCTGCCGAAGGCGGCGGAACTCGGAGGCGAAGGCCGCCTCGAAGCAGAGGAGAATGCCCACCGGAAGACCCCGGAACTCCGTCACGCCGCCCCGCTCACCCACGGCCAACCCCGGACGCTCCACGCCGGGAACGAGTCGCGTCTTCTCGTGCAGTACCTCGACGGGTGTCCCGTCGGCCGGGATCATGACGGCACCGTTGCGCCGCCCTCGCGACCGATCCCTGCCCCCCCCGTCGGTAGGGGAGTCCAGAAGATGCGTCCCCCAGAGGAGCGGAAGTCCCAGGTCCTCGGCATGCGCCCGGAGCGTCGATTCCATCGCGGGATTCCACGCAGTGGCGTAGGGAGCCTCCGGCAGGACGGCCAGGATCGGAAGGGGCCGGGACGTATCCGCTTGTCGCTGCATGAAACCGTCAAGCACACGATCCAGAGAGGCACCGGCGGCACGGTCCCGCGCCGCGGGATCGAGGAGCGCCTCCCGAGAGAGGTGGAGCTGCACGAGGAGGATGGGTGGAAGCGGCTCCAACGGCAGGGATTCGGCTCGCCAGGCTCCCCATGCGGCGGGTCCCCCCGCCAGAAGGATGAGGAGACCCAGGGAGACCGTCCGCCTCACGGCTCCGACACCGAAGAACAGGGGAAGGAGCGAGGCATTCACCAATGCGATCCAGAGGGTCAGTGCCCCCGGACCGAAAAGCTCGGAGATTCCGGCCAATGCTGGGGCCGAAGCGAGGGCGAGCCCAAGCGGCAGCCAGGGGAATGCCAGCGGCCCGGCAACGGAGAAGAGGAACTCCATGCCAACCCAGACTGCCGGGAGGACCACAAAGGGAGAGAGTCCCCGAATGCGCATCAGCTCCCGAAGCGCCACGCCCTGAAGTCCGCCGACCCCGGCCAGGATGCCGAGGAGGAGGACCCCTTGGAGGGCTCCGAGGGGAAGCATCCCCTGCAGCGTGAAGGGGACCCAGTGCAGGAGGGTGCCGTAGAAGAGGGCGCCGAAGGCCAGCCCCGCCCGGACCGCGTCGTCCCGATCGCCGTCCGGGGCGGTGCAGCTCCGGACCAGGGGAACGAGTGCGACGAAGGCGAGGGGCCAGAGTCCGAAAGGAGGGAGGGCCAGCGCGGCCAGGAGGCCGGATGCCGCCCCCCGGACCGCGGGCCCGCTACCCACCGAAAACGAACTGGATACCCGTCCGGATCTGAAAGTAGCTGAGGTCTTCGACGAGTTCGTAGCGGGCCTCACCCACGAGCCTCAACCGGGACTGGACCGGGATTTCCAACCCTCCGTGTAGATTGGCCCCGGCCCGCACCGAGTCGAGGAGGTCGTTTACGAAGGTGCCGTCGATCGCGGGGCCCCCGCCCCGTAGGATGTGCCCGCCCGCGCCCGCCCCGAGGTAGGTGAGGACTCCGAAGGGGACTTCCCACAGGAAGTGCGCATCCGCGTACAGCGAGACGTCCGACCAACGGATGTCTCCCAGATCCACCGCAACGACCTCTCCCGTCTGGTCGAGGATCAACTCCGATACGCTGGCCTCCAGACTCTGGACCTCGCGGTGGGTCAGAAAGGAGGACCAACGATTGAACCCGGCAACCACGCGAACCCCTGGACCCAATAGGCCCAGGTCGACCCTCCCCCCAAAGGAGGTGGTGTTGTCGACCCTCCCGGAAAAGACGTAGCCCACGTCGAGCATGGCGCCCTGAAACGAGAGGTTCTCGTAGTCGAAGTCCGCGAGTCCCTGGGCGGACGCCGCGCCGGGTCCCATCGTCAGGAAGCCCAAGGCGAGGCCCACGCCCAGGAAGACCGGCACCGCTGCGTCCCCTCGTCTCGCTCGAATCATCCGATCTGCTCCGCCGCCGCTTTCGCGGCCTCCAGGGTGAATGTCAGTGCATCCTCTCCATGCAGAACGGAGAGGAATCCGGCCTCGAAGGGCGACGGGGCCAGGAAGACGCCCCGCTCCAGAAGGGCGCGGTGAAACCGTCCGAAGCGCTCCGTGTCCGCGGCCCGTGCCTCCTCGAAGTTCCGGACGGGTCCAGGGTGGAGAAAGATTCCCCACATCGACCCGACGGCACCGCCGCAGGCCGGCACGCCGGCCCCCTCCAGCGCCGCGACGAGTCCATCCACGAGCCGCCGGCCCACATCTTCCAGGGCCGAGAATGGATCGTGCTCTTCGAGCCAGGCCAGTTGCGCATTGCCCGCCGCCGTCGCCAGGGGATTCCCCGAGAGCGTTCCGGCCTGGTACACGGGGCCGGCCGGCGCCACCCGCTCCATGATGTCGCGGCGCCCTCCGAAGGCTCCCACCGGGAGTCCTCCGCCGATCACCTTCCCCAGTGTCGTGAGGTCGGGCGTCACCCCGAGAAGCGTCTGGGCACCGCCCAGCGCCACCCGAAACCCCGTCATCACCTCGTCGAAGACCAGGAGCGCCCCGTGGTGATCCGTGATCCGACGGAGCCCCTCCAGGAAGCCGGGGAGCGGGGGGATGAGCCCCGCGTTCCCCATGATCGGCTCGACGAAAACGGCGGCGATGGCATTGCCCTCGCGTCGAAAGAGTGCCTCGACGGCGTCCAGATCGTTGAAGGGGAGGACCGCGGTGTCTCCCACGGCTCCCGTCGGTACGCCCGGGGAGTCAGGGAGCCCGAGGGTCGCGACCCCGCTCCCGGCCGCGACCAGGAAGGGATCCGCATGCCCGTGGTAGCAGCCGCTGAACTTGAGAAAACGAGTCCGCCCGGTGTACGCACGGGCTACCCGCAGCGCACTCATCGTGGCCTCGGTCCCCGAACTGACCAGACGCACGACCTCGATCGAGGGAACGAGGCGGACCAGCCGTTCGGCCAACTCCACTTCGCCCGGGGTCGGGGCTCCGTAGCTCGTCCCTCTCGAGAGCTGCGCCTCGACCGCGGCGACGACGACCGGATGGGCATGGCCGAGGACGAGGGGACCCCAGGAGAGCACATAGTCCAGATAGCGGTTGCCGTCGACATCGTACAGATAGGCACCCTCCCCACGCTCGACGAAGAACGGCGCTCCGCCGACCGATCGAAACGACCGTACGGGAGAGTTCACCCCCCCCGGGATGACGATCTCGGCGCGCGCGCGTAGCTCCGCCGAGCGCGCATCCGGCCATGCCGGGGGCCGATTTTGCGACGTTCCGCTCACGCCACCACCTCTGCAATCAGGTCGTAGTCGAGCGAGTCCACGATCTCGACCTCGACGAAGCTCCCCGGCTCGACGACGGTGCCGGGCAAAATCCGGGTCAGCCCATCCACCTCCGGGGCCTGTCCGCGCGTTCGCCCCTCGGCAACACACTCCGGATCGTCGGAGACGAGGCGGTCGACCAAAACGACCTCCCGACGCCCCAGGAGGGACTCGTTCGCCTCGTAGGAGATCTCTCGTTGCACCTCCATGAGAGCCTCGAGCCGGTCCCGCTTCTCCGCATCGGAAAGATGCCCCGGCATCTCGGCCGCCGGCGTCCCCTCCTCGAGGGAATAGGGGAAGGCGCCCACCCGGTCGAAGCGCACCTCGGCCAGAAGGTCCAACATTTCCTGAAACTCGCTCTCGGTCTCGCCCGGAAATCCGACGATGACCGTGGTCCGCAGAACGAGCTCGGGAATCTCGGCCCGAAGCCGGACGATTCGCTCGCGGATCGTCGCCTGCCGTTCGGGGCGCCGCATGCGCTTGAGCACCCCGTCGCTCCCGTGCTGGATCGGCAGATCGAGATAGGGGAGGAGTCGCGGTTCAGAGGCTAGAAGCCGGACGAGTTCTGCATCGATTCCGGATGGATACATGTAGAAGAGCCGGAACCAGGGCACGGTCGTACCGTCCAGCAGGGCGCGCAGGAGATCCGGGAGGAGCGGGGTGACCTCGGGCGTTCCGCCTGCTCCCGCCGCCGCCACCGCCTTCCGGCGCAGGTCCTTTCCGTACCAGGTCGTGTCCTGCGAGATGATGTTCAGCTCCCGGACCCCCGCGGCCTCAAGTCCCTGCGCCTCGCGCACGAGCCCTTCGATGGGTGCCGAGCGGTGGAGCCCCCGCATATGTGGGATCGCGCAGAAGGCACAGGAGTGGTCGCACCCCTCCGAGATCTTGAGATGCGAGCTGTGGGGAGTCTCCGTCGAGAGAAGGCGGAGGGGAAGTTCCATCAACGAGGTGGTTGGAGCCTCCACGGGGATGTGACCCAGCCTTCGGAGCTCCTCCACCAGATGCGGCATGTCGGTCAGGCCGAGGAACAAGTCGACCTCGGGAATCTCGGCCGCCAGCTCTTCTTGGTATCGCTGTACGAGACAACCCACGGCCACGACGGCCTTCACCGTTCCCGATGCCTTCAGGGCACACGCCTCCAGAATCGTCTCGACCGACTCTTCCTTGGCAGCGGCAATGAATCCGCAGGTGTTCACCACGATCACCTCGACACCCTCCACCCCCGACGAAACACGCGCTCCCTGCCCCGCCAGGACCGCCATGACCCGCTCGGAGTCCACCGTGTTCTTGTCGCATCCCAGGGTGACGAGACCGATCCGTGGGCCGGACTCCGGGCCGAAAGGGTCGAAGTCGTGCAAGGCCTGAACCGCAGAAGGGGCGACCTCCGGGCGGATCGGTCGCTCCGCCACGGGAAAGACGGGGAGCTCCCTTGTTCGAAGCCGTCCACTCATCGAGTGATCACCTGCACGCCCGGCGGAGGAACGAAGGCGAATCGGTCGGCCGGAAGGACCGGATTCAGGCGGATCCCGGAGAGTTGGATGGTCCGGATCGACTCGGTTTCCGCCTCCTCGATCACCAGCTTACGGATCAGGAACTCCTCGGCGTCGATCCAGACGCGAGCGTCCCGGTACTGTGTGGGCACCTGCGGAGTCAGATGCAGGACGTGGACCGCCCGCCCGTCCACCTCCTCCATGCCCTCATGGGTCGCGGCATATCGCTCGCCCGGATCCGAGAGGAATTCCCGATGGAGATCGAAGCTCCCGTCGATTCCGGCCATCCGGGTCCTTGAAACCATCCCTTCGTCGCTGCTGGGAAAGTAGACCCATAGGTAGGTGCCATCGGCCACGATCCGGTCTCCCGCAGGGTCCGTCCAGCGCATCTCGAAGTGATCGGACCGTGCCTGGCAGAGCTCCCCGCGGCTGCGGACCGTCTCTCGCAGGAGGGTCACCTCGATCTCTTGCGCAAAGTCGGCACAGAACCCCTCAAGGGCGTCGTGGCGGGCCGAAGCCCGCTCCAGCACGCTCCGCGCGTCCTGCGCGGCCAGCTCCGGGGCCCCCGCGGACATCAGGAGGGCCGCGGCGAGGGCCATGGGCGCAATCGAAAGGCGTAGGGAGCGGGTCGGAAGCGAGAGGTATTGCGATTTCATGGGCGGAATCTGCAAGAGTCGCGTCGAGGGACAAGGGCCGGTGGGGCCCCGGCTACGGGGCCGTTCAGCGTCCCGGTCCCAGTCGGGCGCGGGCCACCGAGCCGGCGCACCGTCTCCTCCTGTACACGGCGCGGGCAGCGGAGGGTTCTTGCGACGCTCAGTTGCGCCCGGCCGAGAACATGCGATCCAGCTGATCCATGCTCATGAGGACCTCTCGCGGTTTCGAACCGTCCGGCGGCCCGAGGATCCCGGCATCGTGCAACTGATCCACCACCCGCGCCGCCCGTCCGTATCCGATGCGGAGCTTCCGCTGAAGGAGTGAGGTGGAGCCCTGGTCGTTCTGGATGCAGATCTCGGCCGCCTCGCGGAAGAGCTCATCCCAGTCGCCGGAGAGCCCTCCGTCCTCCCCGCCGGACTCCTCGGCCTCTCGGGCCCGTACGACCTCGAGAATGTCCTCCTCGGCCGTTCCAGAGTCGGCGGCCTCTTCGTCGGCGAGCTTCCGTTCGCGGAGCTCACGGTACCAGTCGATGAGACGCTCGGTCTCTTCTGTGGAGATATAGGCCCCCTGGATCCGAACCGGTGTGCTCTGCCCCGGCGGGAGGAACAGCATGTCGCCGTCGCCGAGGAGGACATCCGCCCCGTTCTGGTCCAGGATCGTGCGCGAATCGGTCTTCGAGGCCACCCGGAACGCCATCCGGCAGGGAAAGTTCGCCTTGATGAGTCCGGTCACCACATTCACCGACGGACGCTGGGTCGCCACGATCAGATGGAGTCCGATCGCACGGGCCTTCTGGGCGAGCTGGGTGAGCGGCTTCTCGATCTCACTTTGGACACTCATCATCAGATCCGCCAGCTCGTCCACGACCAGCACGACGAAAGGAAGAATCCCGTCCGTGTAGATCCACCGGTCGGGATCCCCCTCGTCTCCGTCAGCCGCCACCCGCCGCAGGGGCGCGCCCTTTCGGACCCTTCGGTTGAACTCGCCGATCGAGCGAACTCCGTTGGCGGATAGAAGCGCATAGCGGCGCTCCATTTCCAGAAGCGCCCACTTCAGCACCCCGGCCGCCTCCTTGGGATCGGTCACGACCGAGTGCCGCAGATGGGGAAGATCCGCATAGGTGGAGAGTTCCACCATCTTCGGATCGATGAGGAGGAGGCGCAGCGTCTCTGGCGTGTGGCGGTACACGAGCGAAGTGATGATCGTGTTGAGGCAGACCGACTTGCCGGAGCCGGTCGCTCCGGCGATGAGTGCGTGCGGCATCTTGGTGAGGTCCGCAACATAGGACTCACCGCGCAGATCCTTCCCCAGAGCGAGGGGGAGTTCGGCACGGGAGGAACCGAAGGCCCGACTCTCGAGGATCTCGCGCAAGTGCACGGTGAGTGGGACCGGATTCGGGATCTCGACCCCCACGGCGCCCTTCCCCGGGATCGGGGCGACGATCCGGATCGTTCGGGCTCGCATGGCCAGCGCCAGGTCCCGGTCCAGATTGGCAATCCGGTTGACCTTCACGCCAGGGGCCGGAACGACCTCGAACTGTGTCACCACCGGCCCCGTCGTCCGTCCCCCCAACTCACTCTCCACACTGAAGGTCCGGAGCTTTTCGATAAGGACCGAACCGAGGGCGTCCAGGTCTCGCTCCATCTCCCGGCGATCCCCCCCCGCCGGCGGATCGAGAAGATCCATGGGTGGGAGTTCGTCGCCTGCGAGTTCCCGGGGATCCCGAGGATCCCGGAGGATCTCCTTTCCCTTCGCGCGCGCCTTCGCCGGTGCGGCGTCCTCGCCGGCCGATCCGGCCTGCGCGGCCTCGGACGGAGAGACGGGTTCGACGATCTCCTCCCAGGTGTCCTCCGCAGCGGTCCACTCCGGAACCGGTTCCTCGTCGGGAAGCTGATCCGCGCGCTCCGGAGAAATGTGCCGCCCCTCGAGCCAGTCGAGGCCGCGGCGCCATCCGATCGATGCCGTCTGTGCGGTCCAGAGCCAGGGACCCCTCAGGGGGTTCCAACCGAGGGTGCCGAGACAGAGGAGGACGAAGGCCACGAACAAAATGAAGCTGGCGCCGAACACGCCGAGGGCCCCCGCCAGCGGAAGGCCGAGGCCGCGACCGATCTGCCCCGACCAGGCCGGGGGAAGCGTCAGCACATAGAAGGCCGCAGGAACCAGCAGGAGGAGACCGGCACCCAGCCAGGTGAGTCGAAGCCAGAGCTCTCGCTGGATCCATCCCCCGAGTCGGAGTCCGGCCAGACCGATGAGGAGGGGACCGAGCCAGGCGCCTCCCCCGAGGAGGAAGAGGGCCCCCCGCCGGACCTCACGCCCCAGAACCCCCATGAGGTTTCCGGAGGGAAACCATCGTGCCTCGAGGGGCCCAAGCGCTGCGGAAGGGAGGAGGGTGAGGAGAAAGAAGACCGCCAGGGCCAGGAGCCCGACCCCGAGGAGCTCGTCCTTCCTCTCGGACTTCTCGGTCTTCACCATGGCGAACCGACCAGGGCGCGACGCAAGAGCCCGATCACCGTGCCCGTCCGGTCAACCGGATCATTCGGTCCTGCATCTCGGGGACCAGATCGTAACGATCCCGCTCCGCACAGTGCAGCAGATCGGCCGCGAGTCCGACTTCGACCAGGGCCGCCCCGGCGGCCGTTTCCTGCAGAAATTCAGGGGTGAGCGGAAAGCTCCGAGCCAGGGCCAGGACGGCGCGCGAGGCATCGTCGAGTACCCGTGCGTCCTCCTCGACTCCCTCCAGAAGCTCCTGGAGGAGGAGTCCCGCACAGAGGGCGTCGTCGAGCGAGAAGTGCCCATCCCTCCCCGCGCACACGAAGGCGACCTTTTCCGCGCCCTGTAGAGACCGGGCTACAGCCGAAAGATTCAGGAAGGCGGCCGCCAGGACCCGGTCGGCATCCTCGGCCGCCAGGAAGGCCCGCGTCCCGTTGGTCGTGCTCATGACAAGGCGCATCCCCTCGACGCGGTCCGCCACGAACTCCCCCGGAGAGTTCCCCAGATCGAAGCCCGGCACCATCAACCCCTTTCTCTCTCCACAGAGGAGGATCTCGTCCCGACCGAGTGAGTTGGCGATGCGGATCGCATCCTCGGTGGCGAGGGTGGGATACACGGCCTTGGCGCCGGCTGCAAGCGCCTCCACGATCGTAGAAGTGGCGCGAATCACGTCGATCACGACGGCGGTGCGCCCCTCGAAATCTCCAGACTCGGCCTCGGCCGCGGAGAGGTAGGTGATGGCATTCATGGACGGAGACTCGGTCTCAGGGGGTGGTGCGCTCGGCAAGGAGGCGCTCCACGAAACGGGTATCGATCGATCCTGCCTGGAAGTCGGGGTTCCGAACCAATTCGGACAGAAAGGGAATGGTCGTCGCGACGCCCTCGATCACGAAGGAACCCAGCGCATACCGCGAGCGAACCAGCGCCTCTTCGCGCGTCTTTCCGCTGACGATCAGCTTCGCGATCAGAGAATCATAGTAGGGAGGCACCCGATACCCCGCGTACACGTGGGTGTCCAGGCGGACGCCGGGCCCGCCCGGTGGGTGGAAGGTCGTGATCTGACCCGGGGATGGTTGGAAGTTGCGCTCCGGGTTCTCCGCATTGATGCGAAACTCGATCGAGTGGCCGCGCATGACGACGGGTCCCTCGGGAAAGGAAAGGGGCTCGCCGGCCGCCACGAGGATCTGCTCCTTCACCAGATCGAACCCGGTGGTCACCTCCGTTACGGGGTGCTCCACTTGGATGCGCGTATTCATCTCGATGAAGTAGTAGCGACCGTCGGGCGCGAGGAGGAACTCTACGGTACCCGCACCGACGTACCCGATCGACTTCGCGGCGCGAACTGCCATCTCGCCCATCTCCTCGCGCATCTCCGGGGTCAGCGCCGGAGAAGGAGCCTCCTCCACAAGCTTCTGGTGCCGCCGCTGGACCGAGCAGTCCCGCTCCCCCAGGTGCACGACCCGCCCATGGGTGTCTCCGAACACCTGAATTTCCACATGCCGGGGCCGATCGAGGTACTTCTCCAGATAGACAGAACCGTCACCGAACGCGGCCTGCGCCTCGTTCTGGGCGGCCCGCAGGAGCCGATCGAGACTCTCGGCATCGGGGGCGATTCGCATCCCCTTCCCTCCGCCTCCGGCCGCAGCCTTCACCATCACCGGAAAGCCGATCTCCGCCGCTACCTTCGCGGCCTCGGCAGGATCGCGGACGAGACCGTCGGAACCGGGCACGGTCGGAATCCCGGCCTCGATCATCAATTGGCGCGCGCGCGCCTTCTCCCCCATCTCGCGGATTTGCTCGGCCGTCGGCCCGATGAAGGTGATCGCGGACCGGTGGCAGATCTCAGCGAACTCCGCATTCTCGGCCAGGAAGCCGTAACCCGGATGGATCGCTTCCGCCCCCGTGATCTCCGCGGCGGCCATGATCCTGGGGATATTGAGGTACGACTCCGCCGACGCCGCGGGACCGATGCAGACCTCCTCGTCGGAGAACCGCACATGAAGCGACTCGCGGTCCGCCTGCGAGTATACGGCCACGGTGGAAACACCGAGTTCCTGGCAGGCACGGATGACCCGTAGGGCGATCTCACCCCGATTCGCGACGAGTACCTTCTTGAACACCGATTTCAACCCTTCCTGGGAGGCGGATTCTCCGGGCCTGTCTGAGTTTCCCGGGGGGCAAGGGGGCGGATCCGGATGATCAGGCGGGCTCTATTCGAAAGAGGGCTTGTCCGTACTCTACCGGCTCCCCGTTCGAAACGCAGACCTCGCGGATGATTCCGTCGATGTCGGCTTCGAACTCGTTCATCAGCTTCATGGCTTCGATGATACAGAGCACATCTCCCTTCGCGACCCGCTTTCCCACATCGGCGAAGGGCTCGGCCTCGGGAGAGGCCCCACGATAAAAGGTTCCTACCATGGGAGAGGTGACTTCGACGAGGTGGTCCGGGAGCGAGGCCGGCGTGGAGGACGACGACGATTCCGCGCCGGAGGGCTCGGCCGCAGGAGGGCCGGCCGCAGGGGAACCGGATGGGGGCCCGCCTCCCGCCGTCCCACCGGGTTGGGGATCGGAGGCTCCTCCCCATTGAATCGGAGCAGGAGAGCGCGACACCCGAACCCGCGTTCCTCCCCGCTCGATCTCTACATGGTCGAGGCCGCTCTCATCGAGCGTACGAATCAGGCTCTCCAGAAACGCGAGATCGATCATGGGTCAGGCCCGCTCCAGGTATTTGTCCGCTCGGCGATCCACCTTCACGACATCCCCCTCCTCAATAAAGAGGGGGACCTGGATCACCGCACCCGTCTCCAGGGTGGCCGGCTTCGTCCCTCCCTGCGCGGTATCCCCCCGCAGCCCCGGGTCGGTCTGCGAGATCTGGAGGGTCACGAAATCGGGAAGCTCCACCGCGATCACCCGATCGGCATGAACCAACCCCTCACACTCCATGTTTTCCTTCAGGTATCGGAGTTGATCCTCACCGATCAGGTCTCCGGAGATCGGAATGATCTCGAAGGTCTCCTGATCCATGAAGTGGTAGAGCTGACCGTCGGTGTAGCTGTACGTGACGGGGCGCCGCATGAGCCGGACCGTGGTGACCTTTTCTCCCGCACGAAAGGTCTTCTCCACCACTTGGCCGGTCAGGACGTTCTTGAGCTTGGTGCGGACGAAGGCGCCCCCCTTCCCCGGCTTGACATGCTGGAAGTAGCTGATGGCCCAGAGGCTTCCATCTATGTCCAGCACCAAGCCATTTCTGAATTCTGCCGTCGAGGCCATGCGATTCCGGATCCGAAGTGTAGGTTCGATTCAACCGCCCGAAAGCCGATCCACCAGCCCTCGAAGACCAAGAAGATAGCCCTGGACCCCGAATCCAAACACTACCCCCGCGGCCACTCCCGAGAGATACGACCGCGCTCGAAAATGCTCGCGAGCAGCGGTGTTGGAGATGTGCACCTCTACGAACGGGATCCCCACACCGACGAGGGCATCACGGAGAGCAATCGAGGTATGGGTGAGCGCGCCGGGATTGATCAAGATCCCGTCCAGCCGCCCCGCGGTACCGGCCACGAAATCGAGGATCTCCCCCTCATGATTCGACTGGAAGGACTCGAAAGCCACCCCGAGGTCTTCGGCCACTTCGGAGAGCCGGCGATCTACATCCTCCAGTGTATCTGCCCCGTAGACGTCGGGTTCACGGGTACCCAGGAGTTGGAGATTGGGACCGTGGATCACGCCCACCTTCATGATTGGAGACTCCGCAGCCAGACCCGATCCGCATCGGAGTCGTCTTCGCCGACGTCGTCGACCGGAGTATCGTCGGCATGAGGGGGTCCGGAGGGCTCCTCCTCCGATTCGGGAGTCCCGTCGTCCGGAGCCAGCGAGGCGACGGGCACGGCCCCGGGCACCCAGGCCAGTAGGTCCTCCAGGTACTGACCGATGGTCGGCTCCGAAGTCGGGGCCGAGGTCGAAGCCGGGGTCACGGTCGGGGTCGGGTCGGCACGGTCCACTGTCTCCAAGGGAGGAGGCTCACCGGCGCCGGCTGCGGACTCAGCGCGTCCGCGAAGCTCGGAAAGGCGTTCGGCCAGAGCCAGATCGTCCGGATTCAGCTCCGCGAGTTGCTCATAGACCTCCACGGCCCGATCCAGAAGACCCTGTCGCGCATAGAGGTCCCCCATCGTCCGCGTGAGCATGAACTCTGCAGGCGATTCGCCGCCGAATGTGGCCGCCCCATCCTCCGCACCCGCATCGCCACGCTGCACCTCATGCTCGGCCGGTAGCTCAAGGGCCGCTGTGACGGCCGCTTCTTCCATCTCTCGAAGCCGATCCCGAAGGACCGCGTTGCCCGGCTCCAATTCCAGGGCCGCGCGCAGGTCCAGCAGCCCCCCCTCGGAATCGCCGTCCGAGATGAGTGCGGTAGCACGCTCTACCAATGCCACGGAGTTGTGGGGATCGAGGGCTACCACACGATCGAGATGCTCTCGTGAAGCTACGGGTTCGCCCCGGTCCCGCGCGATCCGCGAGGCGACCAGGTGCCCGGAGGTGAAGTCCGGGAGGCGACCCAGCCCGTCCTGAACCAGGGCGAGCGCCTCGTCCAGTTCGCCCATCTTGCGATAGGCCTCGGCGAGAGGGGCGAAAGCCCTCCCTTCCGGATCCCGCGCGGACCAATACTGCGCACGGAGAACCCGGATCTCCTGTTCGAGCGCGTCGGACACGCTGGGACCCTCCGGCACAGGGATGGTTGCGGGAGTCGAGGATGGGGACGCCCGTTCTCGAGGGAATGGCTCGGAGGAAGATACGGGCCCGCCGGAAAGTGTGTCAACGGAACCGGTCGGGGCCGAACTCGCCGGAAATTGGTTGAGCGATCCTCTCCAACGGGTTACGTTTCGGCCCGCTCCAGCTAGTTCGGAAGCGGTGCCCCTGCAAGCTCCACGCACAGCAGGACACCCGATCCCCCGGGCGTGGTCCCGGGATCCGGGGTTCTGCCGTGTGTGGCGTAGCCCTTACCACTCTTCAATGACCCGAAGGAGTTCGCCGTATGGTGATGCGGCAGATGCGTCAGAACACCAAGATCATCATGCTCGTGACGGCCCTGGCCTTCGTCGCGCTGATGGTCTTCGAGTGGGGAATGGACGCCAGCGGCCGGACCGGTGGCGGAACTCTGGGGCGCGTAGGCGGCACGGCCGTGTCGGTCGAAGCCTATCAGAATACCTACAACAGCCTCTACGAGCAGGCCCAGCGTTCCCAGGCCCAGGCGATTTCCACCGCCCAGAATCGGGAGCTCGAGGAGATGGCCTGGACCGAAGTGGTCAACCAGATCCTCATTCAGAACGAGCTCGTACGACGGGGCATTCGCGTCAGTGATGAGGAGATCCTGGAGGCGGCACAGTTCTCCCCACCCCCCCAGTTTCAAAGCGACCCGGCCTTCTTGAATGAGGCCGGCCAGTTCGACCTCGCGCGATATCGCGAGTATCTGGGACAGGCCGGACAGGATCCGGTCTTCCTCCAGCAGCTCGAGCAGTACTACCGAGAGGTCATCCCCCGGGACAAGCTGGCACGGCAGGTGACGTCGGGGATCTTCGTCTCGGACGCGGAACTCTGGGAGCGCTGGCGAGCCACGCGCGAAGAGGCCGAGGTAACCGCTCTGGTCGTCGATCCCGAGTTGCGGATCCCCGACTCGGCGGTCGAGGTGACCGACTCGGAGGTGGAGGACTACTACCGAGCCAACCGCGAGGAATTTGACGTCCCCGCACGCGCACAGGTTCGGTACGTGTACATGGACATGGCTCCGACCGCGGCGGACACGGCGTCGGTACTCGCCCGTGCCGAGGCGGCACGGGACGAGATCCGCGCAGGAGCCGCCTTTGCGGAGGTCGCCCGGCGCCTCAGCGACGACCCCGGAACGGCCGAGTTGGGAGGCGAAATGGGGAGTTGGGGACGCGGCGAGCTCATCGAGGACATTGAGGAGGTTGCCTTTGCACTCCCGGTCGGAGAGGTGAGCGACCCGATCGCTACCCCGTTCGGTTACCATCTCCTCGATGTCACGGCCCGAGAAGAGGACGAGGCCGGGGAGGAGCGCGTCACGGTTCGTCACATTCTCTTCGAGGTGCGGCGTACGGACGAGTCCGAGATCGGGTTGTTCACGCAGGCCGACTCGCTCGAGTCGTTGGCCTCGCGCGTCTCCTTTGAGGAGGCCGCGCAACAGTTCGGCCTCGAGATCCGCACGGGAGAAATCACCGAGGAAGCAGCCTTCCTGGACGGTGTGGGATCGGCGGACGATGCCCAGGACTGGATCTTCCTGGATCAGGAGGGCCCGGGTGCAGTGAGCCCGCTATTCGAGAGCGTGGATGCGTTTTACATGGTGGAAATCCTGGGGCAGGAGCCGGCCGGGACACTCACTCTCGACGAGGTAGCCGACGAGATCGAGCGGCAGCTTCGGTCGCAGCGCAAGGCGGAACTCGCGTTGGAGGAGCTCACGGGATGGGCCCAAGAGATTCGAGGCGGTTCTGTGACGCTCGAGGCGCTCTCAGAGAGGGTCGGCATCGACCCGGTGCAGACCGGGACCTTCACGCGGCAGGACCTGGTCCCCGAGTTGGGCTTGGAGACGCCCGCAGTGGGCGCCGCTTTCGGAGGCCCGGTGGGTGAGGTCGTCGGCCCCTTCCGGGCGGACCAGGGACGCCTTGCCCTCATACGCGTCGACGAGAGGACAGAGCCCAGCCGAGAGGTGTGGGAAGCCCAGCGTGAGGCTCAGCGCATGCAGGTTACCGCGGAGATCCAGCAGGAGCGACTCGGGAGGTGGGTGGAGGGACTCCGAGAGACGACTCGAATCATCGACAATCGCGAGGAGTTCTTCCGAGCTGCGGAAGAGGCCGCCGAACAGGCGCCTGCTTTCGGGGGAGGATTCGGCTTCTAACGAGGGGCCCTGCACCTGGATGCGAGGAAGAACGGCGCCCCCGGTCCGAAGAGCGGACCGGGGGCGCCGTTTTGCGCTTCAGGCCAGCGGGAATAGGACGATGGGGGCGCGCGGCGCCGCCGCCCGTGCCCTACTGGCTCGTCGTCAGCCGGCGAGGCTCGCCACCTTCGTCCTCGGCCTCAGCCGCCTTGGGTTGCGACGGCTTGGCCGGCTTCTCCCCCTCGGGGAGCTTCAACTCGCCTTCGATCTCACGAAGGGAGCCCTTGAACTCCCTGATCCCCTTTCCAAGGGAAGATCCGATCTCCGGCAGTCGCTTCGCCCCGAAGAGCAAGAGCACGACCGTGAAGATGAGGACGAGTTCCCACATTCCGATTCCGCCTAACATAGCTGCGAATCCTCCGGTGGCGACAAGGAGTCCTACGAGTCCGGAGGTCCCGGACTCAGATCCATGAGCGGGCGACCAGGGCCACCATCCCGATTCCCACCAGGGTCAGAACATTGATCGTCAGAGTCAGGGGTCCCAGGGTAAACGCGACCGCGACCAGGTCGAGGTGAAAGGGCCCCACCGAAGCCGCGACGGAGGTCGTAAGAAAGTCCCGGCCCGCGCTCTCCGGCAGGAATCGCTCGCAGAGCTCCGTGAAGAGCCCCCCCAGGAAGAGCCCCAGGATCAGGCTCCACACCACTCTGGAGGTGTTTCGACTCCGGTTGTCGAGGAGCATGCTCAGCGTCGCCACCTCCACCCCGGCCTCGAGTCTTCTGCGGAGAACCCCGTCCATCCCGACTCGAACAATCTAATGCTTCTGGATGGTACACGTCGAATGGATCGACGTTCGAACCGCCCGACCCTCCCGCTCATCGGGAACGCTCGATGGCGTATCCGATCGCATCTCGGAGGGCCTCCATCGCCGGCCCTGCCTCGGGCACCTCTGCCAGAGCGGCCTCGGCGATCCCCGCGTAGTGCTTGGCCCGACTGCGTGCGTAGTCGAGGCCACCGACGGAACGGACCCATTCGACGATCTCGTCGATCTCGGCGTCCGGCGGATCCACCTGCGTGAAGAAGGCGCGAACCCGCTCTCGCTCGACGGGACTACAGCGACGAAGTGCCTCCACGAGTGGCAGGGTCACCTTCCGTTCCCGCAGATCATGACCCACCGGTTTCCCCGTACGCTCCTCGTTCCCTTCGTAATCGAGGAGATCGTCGGCAATCTGAAAGGCCATCCCGAGCGCCTCTCCATAGCGGCGAAATGGCCCCCGGTAGGCCGGGATCCCCGCCAGAGCCCCCAGTTCACAGGCGGCCCCCATCAACGATGCCGTCTTGCAGGAGATGAGCCGGTTGTAATCATGCTCCGAAAAGTCCAGGGCATCGAAGGAGACGAGTTGGCGCAACTCCCCGACGCTCATTTCGTTGGAAGCTGCGGCAAGCGCATGAATCGCCTCCAGTCGACCGATTCGGGTCAACTCCAGCACCGAGCGGGAGTAGAGAAAGTCCCCGGCGATGATCGCTACCTGATGACTCCAGAGGGCGTTCACCGTCGGGAGGCCTCGGCGCAGGACCGAGTGATCCACAGCGTCGTCGTGCACCAACGTCGCGAGGTGGACGAGTTCCACGACGGCGGCGAGGGGCAACGCATCCTCGTGTGCCTGCTCACCCACTTCGCTGGTCAGCAGGAGGAGGGTGGGGCGGAAGAGCTTCCCTCGCATCTTGAGGAGGTAGTCGTTGACCTCTTCCTGGAGGTCGAAGTCGGAGGCAATGATTCGGCGGATTTCCTCGACTACACGGTCCAGTCGCGCGTGAACAGGATCTTGAAGGCGAGCCAGGCGCGATGGGGTTTCGAGCGGTGCCGAAATCATTTGACTCATGGGCGGATGGTCCCGCGCAGGCGCACCTCTCGCGACCTCAACGAAGGTCCCTCAGGCGATCGGTAACATCCTTGAAGTTGATATCCAGGGCGAAGATTCGTTCGTAGAACTCTTTCGCACCCTCGGAGTTCCCCATCGCCTCATGTGAATTGCCGAGGTAATAGTAGATACCGAGCAACTCGTCCTCGACCTGCACCGGGAGTCGCATTCCGCGTTCCAGTGTGCGTACCGCCGCCTGGGGTTCACCCCGATCCAGGAAGCACTGTCCGAGCATCTCGAAGGCCGCCAGCTTCATGGGGTCCGCCCGGAGCGCTTGCTGGAACTGACTGATGGCCTCTTCGAGAAGACCCATTTCCTTGTAGGCCGTACCCAGGTCATAGTTGGCCTGCGCATCATCCGTCGAAAGATTCTGCGCGACTTTTTCCTTGAACTGCGAGAGCATGCGGCGAAAGTCGGCATCCTCGTCGGCGGTCGGGGCATCGGCCGAAACCGTCCAGCGGGTCGTCTTCGGCCCCACGTCGTCGAGAACGAGGGAGCCGAGGTCGACGTACTCCTCCTCTACCGTTTCCGGTTCCGGCCCGCCAGGGGGAGCTTCGGGGCCGACGGACATGGAAAACGCATCCTCTGCCTCCGGATCTTCAGGGACCTCCACCGACCCGTCCTCGGCCTTTCCCTCTTCCCCGATCCCCTCGAGATCCACTTCCCCGAAGTGTCCCCCGTCCTCCTCGTCTTCGAGATGGCCCGAATCCGGCAGGGAAAGCTCTTCCTCGTCGGCCGTGAGATAGGGGAGTGGAGACGCGTCTTCGTCCGGTTCGGCCCCCTCCTCGAGTGGGAAGGATTCCACCGCTTCGTCGGCCTCGATCGCGGCCCCCTCGTCCGAACGCTCAGAGTCAGCGGTGTCCCAGGGCGGGACGGCCGTGCCCTCCTCGGTCGTCGAAGCTTCGTCGTCTGCGGTCGCACCCTCGACTTCGAGCGTGTCCTGGTCTTCGAGCGTGTCCTGGTCTTCGAGCGTCGGAAGCGGAGTGGGCTCGTCCGCAGCACCCAGCGAGGTGGTCTCGAAGCCTTCCAGGCCTGCAGGCGAAGGCGCCTCAGACTCGGACTCAGGAGCCGGCTCCAGGGCGGTCTCGATCGGGAGATCGTCCAGCGTTGGGAGCGGCTGATCCGGCGCCAGTGTACGAATTCGATCCAGGATCGCCTCGGCCTGCTCCTCTGATCCCGAGTGAGCGACAATGCGGTACGCCTCGGAAAGGTACCGGACGGCGTCCTCCTCCCGGCCGCGCGCGGCGAGCTGGGATGCCAGGAATTCACGAGCCTCCGCGTCCTGGGGCGCCGCAGCGGAGAACTCCTCCAATGCGCCCAGTGCCTCGTCGATCTTCCCCCTCCCCTCCATCATTTCGGCGTAGGTCAGGAAGTTCTGACGCGCATCCAGCATGAATCCCTGTTCCGCCCGAATGCGACCCATCCGCAGGAAGGGATCGGGTCTACGCGGGTCATGGCGAATGACCTTCCGACAGATGGCAATCGCATTGTTGGGAAGCCCCGCGTCGAGATACAGGTCGATCGCGCGCTCGTAGCTGTCCACGGCCCCACGAATGTCCCCTGCTCGGACCTGGAGATCCCCGACGCGGTTGTGCAATGCGATCTCCGGCTCGTCCTCCTCAGAGCGTCGATCGATTACGCGCAGATACACTTCGAGCGCCTTCCCCCACTCCTCGCGCTGCTCGAAGCGTCGGGCCTCTTCCTTGAGCGACTCCGTCGTCACCGTACCTCCCCGATCACGTGACCGCCTGACAACGCATGGATCAGTCGAGCCGCCGCCTCCCGGACGGCCGGAGGAACCTCGTCGGCGGCCACCTCCAGGGTGGCAGCCAGCCGCTCGGCCTCCCGTGCGGCCCTCCCGGATACATGCCGGGCCAAACCATGCGACAGGGATCGCTCCGGCAAGGACTCCCTGAGCGAGAGGCGATCCGAGCCGGCGTCCCACAGAAGTTGGTCCGGAATGAGCCCGATGACCTCCGTTTCCGTCACCCTCCCCCCCCTCTCGGCCACGCGGGCCTCCACGGTCGTAAAGACTTCGAACGCCCTGCGTCCTGAGACGTCCTCCAGATTCATCGAAATCTGCATCCGCGACTGGCTCTCCAACATGAGCGCCAAGGCGCGAAGTCCCGATATTCCGCCTTGGGACTCACGAAGTCCTCTCGCGACTCCCTCCAATTCCTCCTTCTCCAACCCGACCACTCCCACATTCCAGGCCAGGAGGAGAGGACGAGCCCCGACACAGACCGCTCCCGCAGTGGGATGGACTCCCGGCCGGTTCCACCCCTCGGGCAGCAGATCCGGGGTCCGTCCCTTCGGAAACTCGGCCACAAGTGCCTCGAACCCACCTCTGCGCAGTTCCGCGAGCCCTCTTCCCGGGGGATCAGAGGCCTGAGCATAAAAGTAGACCGGAACGCCAATTTCTCGAACTAGCCGCTCCCCGACGCGACGCGCGCTGATCCGCGCCTCCTCCATCGTGAGACCGGAAAGTGGGACAAAGGGGAGAACGTCCAGCGCCCCGATCCGTGGATGGACCCCCCGATGCGCCTTGAGGTCAATGGCTTCGACCGCCACCTTCGCCAGGGCCACCGAGGCGTCCTCCACGGCGGCGGGCGGACCGACGAGGGTCAGGACAGAACGATCGTGATCCGGGTCGGACGATGCATCCAGCACCTCGGCACCCCACTCCGTCGCCACCCAGACGAGCCGCTCGAGGAGGGCCCGATCCCGCCCCGAACTGAAGTTGGGCACGGCCTCCAAGACGGGTAGCATGGGCGGGAAGATAGTCGGGGCTGGATCTCCACACAAGCCAATCACGGCAACGGTTTCCGACCGATTCAGTGCGTCGCTCAGGGAGCCGGGGGAGCCAGGGTCACATTGTCGGGCTGAAGCTGGAATGCCCAGTCGAATAGCGCGATCGCGCCTGCCGGAACGATTCCGACATGCGTCACTCGAATCAATCCGTACTGCCACTGACCCCCACCCGAAGAGGGCACACGGAGCACGTACGCCTGTTCTGGGACCAGTTCGATGGCGTCTGAGGTGTACCCGCCGGCGGGAGCCACGCGTACGTCCGTGCATTCGGGATCGGCGGCCACCCCGCAGCGGAGGGCCGTCGTGAACTGCGGCTGGGAATGGACCGACACACCGGGGCCGGGCACCAGCCACCAACCGGTCAGGTCGGCCTCTAAGCGAAAGTGCCGCGAACCATCAGTTCCCGATACGATCGGATCCTCGCTGGGGTTCTCTTGGAAACGGAATCCGGACTCTTCCGGAAGGTCCTCGAAGGCGACGAGGATCTCGCCATGGTAGTCGGGACGGGGGGTGGCGGCGGCGGCCGTGCTTCCGGCGCTCTCGTGACCGCGGTCGTCCACGGCCGTCACGAAATAGGCGTACGTGCTGCCATTCTGGACCAGAAGGTCAAGAAATCCCTCGGAGTCGGACTCTCCGATGAGAACGCCGGTATCTCCATCGAGGAAGTAGATGCGGTAGAAGGCGAAGTCGTCGGCCGCACGACTCGCACTGTTCCAGGTGAGGAAGACGCCCCCGTCCAACGCCACTGCATCAACTCCACCCGGAGATGGCGGAGGATCGGGGGTCGGAACCACGATCTCGAGGGCGATGGCCGAAGCCGTCTCCGATCCCGTGGACGACACTGCCGCGACATAGTACTGGTAGGTGACGTTCGCCTGGATGTTGATGTCGCGATAGGAGCAGAGGCCACCCGCGCAGTTCGTGACCTCTGCCACCAGAAAATAGTTCGCATCCGTCGCACGCTTCCCGTAGACGCGGAATGCTTCTCCGCTCCAACCGGGCGCGAGTTCCCAGGAGAGGTGGACCGCCCGGTCGTAGTAGAACGCGTCGAACGCCAAGGGGGCCACAGGGGGCTGTCCCCCGTTGGGATCGAGCCCTCCACTACTGGAATCGCACGCAAACAGAGCGAATGGAAGGAGAAGGATCCAGGGAGTGCGGCGCATGCCGTCGGCCTTCGTCTTGGGATTGCCCATCCCCGTCTCCTTCCGCTTCGAGTGATCGGTACGGGCCGATGGCCTTCGGACCGCTACCGGACCGTGTGACGCAGGACCCGTGCCGAACGGGAAGCCCGCGCACCGGGCCCATTTCGAGCCGCGTGGCGACCCCGCTTCCGCCGCCGAACGTCCTCTCTGGAGGACACTCCGTCAGAGCCCACGGTTCTGCCCCTCCACGCTTCGCTGATCGAAGTCGAAACGCAGGTCCTGGTTGGCCCGAAGCGAGATCTCAAACTGAAACGACCAGTTGCCCGTCACCGTCTGGCGGAAGCTCATGCTCGCATCCCACTCGTGCAGATCCCGTCGCAGGCGCACGATGTGGTCATTGAAGCTCCGGTCTTCCACGTTGTAGGAGGTCCGCCAGTCGACGGTCCAGTTCTGCGATGGGGCAAAGGAAAACTGGGCTGAGACCGTCTGGAATCGCTCCGCCGACGCCGTGGCGGTTTCGCGGGGCCGCTGGAGGGAGTACTGGATGGAGGCGTCCCACCCCTCCCGTCGACGGGGTTCATCGACCTCCCCCCCGTCTCCCGGAATCACCCGATTCGAGTCGAACCCTTCTCGTCCGTCCTCGGGTCCCAGCGCTTCAGGATCCTCGTCCTCGGACACCGTCTCCGGGGTGGGCTCCGGCGCTGCGGTTGCTTCCGGAAGTCCCAGGAACCGCCGGAGCGCCGTCACGACCCCCGACCGGTGATTCAACCCGAAGCCCAGATTCACGGTCGAGAGGTGCGGAGCGAATCGCCGCGAGCCGCCCTCTTCGAGCCGTTCGGAGTCGTCGAACAGGCTATGGGAGAAGGAGAGGCTGAGGCCGGCCAGGTAATCGGAGCTGATCGTATTGGAGAGGGTGGTCGTCGTGAATCCGTCCACGAACCGTCCCGTCGAGTCGGCCTGGATTCGATCGTAGGTGAGGGCACTGGTGTTCAGCGCGAGAAGGGTCACGACCCTCGAGGGAGGAAGGCGGCTCGGTCCGTCGTCGTCGGAGTCGAGCACTTCCTGTACCGGAGGCTCGACCCCCTCCTCCAGGGCCAACGCGGAATCCTCTTGGGCCGGGTCCCCCGGGACGAGGTCGGCGGCCGGTGCCGTCTCCGGGACGCGGAGGGACTCCTCCTCGACCTTCGCCTCCCAGGTCTGGTTGAGGCTCACCCCGAAGACGTTCTGGACGCGAGAGAACCCGCCCCCGAAGACTCGCTCCTGAAGCTCGGTCGGCTGGACCTCGGGCGCGTACGACCAGGTGAATCCCGGCGTAAGCTTGTGCCGCACCGCCTCGAAGCCGCGAAAGCCGGGGTAGAAGCCGTAGATGTCGCTCTGCAGGGAAAGCCCCACGCGGGCACGCACGGGGGATTGCACGAAGTTCTGCGCCTCGGGGATGGAGTCCACCCGGAGCATCGTGCCATCGAAGGAGAAGTTCGGGGAGAGCGTCGTGGTACCGATGAGCCGTAGGCGATAGGAGAGGGAGGCCGACCAATCCAGGTCGCCGGAGCGGAAGTCTCCGAGTGGGCCCTCGCCTGTGGGAAAGAACTCCCCCGGAACATCCTGGAAGACCGACTCCGACGCTCTCAGGTCTCCCTGAAGCGAGAGGTCGCCCAGGTTCACGCCTCCTCGAGCACTTCCCTGCGTCCGGATCCTGGACGTACGGTTGAAGCTGAAGTCAGCCTCGGGATCCGGAGTCCGGTCCTCGATGCGCCGGCTCCAATTGGCGGATCCGTTCACCCCGATGTTGTTGTACCAACGGGCCGTCTGGGGCGGCGCCCCCAAGAGGGTCAGCGTCGAGAGGGAAAAGCTGGCCGAGGGGAGGGTGAATTCCGTGCGATCCTCGTTCAGATACTGCCTGCGGCTCGCACCGATCGTGAGATTTCCCCAGTCGAGGCGCTGCGAAAGGCTCACATCGGAATCCACCGTCTGACTGATCTCCCTCGGGTCCAGCGAGTTTTGAATGACGAACTCGGAACTCGAGATGAAGCTGGCCCCGGCGCGCACCGTGATTCGCTCGGTCGGTCGCCAATCGTTGGAGGTATTCAGCCCGAGCTCTCTCCGGCCGGAGACACCCCAGTAGTGCTTCAGGCTCAGGCTGCCCCTCAGGAACTGACGGTTCCAGGCATAGTTCACCCCGGTCTGGAGCGCCGTGTAATTGTCGGCGTACCAATCCACCGCAATCGACAGATCCGAGTAGTCACTCATGGCCCAGTAGAAGCCCAGGTTGGACAGGCGACGTTTATAGCCGGACGAAGTTCGGACGATGTCGTTCATCGAGAAAACCGGCGTGAGGAGCCCGCTGGCTCGGTCTCGCTCGAGATTCTGCGCGATGAAGGGGAGCCAGAGGACCGGGACATCATCCACGTACATGCGAACCGACCGAGCCACGAGGACGCGGTTGTTCAGGACCTTGAGCTGGGACGCCTCGAAGTACGAATGGGGCTCCTCGAGGTCGCAGGAGGTGAACCTCGCCGAACTCCCGAAGATGAGACCGGACTCGAGGGAATCCAGATTCCCCTGCACGATCCACCGGGCTCCCTCATCGTAGGTCGTCCGGGCATTCGTCGCCGTTCCCCGTTCCTCTCGGAGGTCGTAGACCAGGCGTTCGGTCCGGACGGGTTCTCCCTGCAGGGGGGTGAAGTCCGTGGGTCCGGAGGTCCGGACCCGTTGCTCGCGATCGCTGTACGTGAGCGACGAATCGGCCTCCAGGAGATACCCGTCTCCTGAGAAGGTGGCACGTCGCTCCTCGGAGCCCTGTAGCACCAGCCTGCGATCCTCCGCAAACACATCGGCGCGCACTCCGCGATAGCTGGCGGACGTGAATCCCTGCAGGCGTGCGAGGACGCCCATGAGAGAGTCCGCATCCGCTGGGAGTTCCGCGGGGACGCGAACCGCCGCAGCCACTCCTCCGACCTCGACCGAAGGGCCCGCGATCGAGTCCTCCGAAGCCGCCAGCGAATCGGCCTCGGCCTCCGGTTCCGGGGAAGTGCGCAGTCGATCCAGTACGAGCACCTGAAGCGAATCCGCACGCGAAGCGGCCGACGGGACAGGCTCCTGCCCGGCGAGTTGTGTGGGCAAGCCGGCACCCAGGGACAGGAGAAAGAAGAACGCTGAAAGGCACGGAGGATGAAGGCAGCGTGCGCTCATCGCGAACTCTCGTCCCACGGGCCCTGAATTCCCACCGCGCCTGCCGGCGGTTCTTCGTCGGGGAGGAGGCGGTTCTCCACCTCGTCGGCCCCACGCCGCCGCTGGATCATGGCAGAGAGAAAGATGCTTCCCTCGTACAGAATCATCAGAGGAATCATGAGTAGGATGGTCGACGGGAGGTCGCCTGGGGTCAACATCGTAGCCAGGATCGTGATTGCCACGATCGCATGCCGGCGCTTCTCGCGCATGAACTTCGGCGTAACCAACCCCAACGCCGAGAGAATCAGGATCACGACCGGAAGCTCGAAGGCGACTCCGAAGGCAATCAGCAACTTGGTCACGAAGGCGAGATAGGCCCCGACCTCGTAGACCGCCTCCAGGTATTCCGGCTGAAACCCCGCCAGAAATCGGAGTGCCAGCGGAAGCACCATGAAATACGCCAGGGCCACGCCGGCACAAAAGAGGACGAGCCCGAAGTATAGGCTGGGCACGATCACGCGCCGCTCGGACTTCGTGAGACCCGGAGAGAGGAAGGCCCATATCTGATGGACCACGATCGGCGTGGCCAGAATGAGCCCGACGACCAGGGCGAGCTTCAGCGTGATGAAGAAGGGCGTAACGGGGCTGAAAAAGGCGAGCCCTTCTCCCGTCAGGAGAGGACGGACCGGCCGAATCAGGATCTCCATCACGCCGAACTGCTGAACGACCACCCATCCGATGATCGTTCCGACCCCGATCGCGATGATGGCTTTGAGAATTCGCCATCGAAGCTCCTCCAGATGGTCCAGGAAAGGCATCTCCCCACCGGGGTCCGCGCCCCTCCCCAAGATCCCTCTCAGCGGCATATCGACGGGTCCTTCGTATTCGTCACAGGGGGAGCTCCGATTGGTGCTCGCGTTCTCTCTCCTGCCGAACGCGTTCCTTCAGGTCCTCGACGAAGTCCTGAAACTCATCCTCGTCCTGAAAATTCCGATAGACGGAGGCGAACCGCACATAGGCCACCCGGTCGATGGGCTTCAGCGCCTCCATC
>JBBDLO010000008.1:0-7298 GCA_040878815.1 Gemmatimonadota bacterium
ACGGGGCGGCGATGGCCGCCCCGTGCCCCTGGCATTTCCGAACGTCCTTCCAGCGCCCTGGGTTACTGCGGAATCCGCAGGTTTCGCACGGCGCTCGATCCATCCGGAGTCGCGAGCTCGAAGGAGACGATATCTCCGCCTTCGAATCCGGCGAGGATGCGATTCACGTCGGCAATCGAACTCACGGCCTCGCGCTGGCCGACTTCCGAGCCTCCGATGGCGACTACACGCTGTCCGGGTCGGATCCCTGCGCGCCCGGCCGGTCCAGCCTGGGTGACCGGTCCCACGATGACTCCCCCGGGCTCTGCGTAGCCGAGTTCCTGAGCGGTCTGGGCGTCCAGGGGGCGAAACTCCATCCCGAGGAGACTGGGCGCGGCCGTTCCTGGAGGGGCAGCCGCGACACTTCGGGCACCCAGCGGAGACTGCCCGAGCCGGATCGTCACCTCCTGCGAACGGCCCTCTCGGTAGTACTGGATCCGTGCCTCATCCCCCGGACGCTTCTGCGCGATGATGGACTGGAGCTGCGCCGACCGCTCCACCGGCTCGCCGTCTACGGAGACGATGATGTCCTCTCGCTGCAGCCCGGCTGCGGCGGCTGGCCCGCCCTCCACGGCCTGCATCACGATGACCCCGGTGGTCCGTGGCAGCCCGTAGTACTCCGCGTCCACGGGACTCACAGGCTCCATCTGGATGCCGAGGTACGCCCGGCGAACCTCCCCGAAGTCGATCAGGTCTTCCATGATCCGGCGGGCGAGGTCGATCGGAATCGCGAATCCATACCCCTGGTAGTATCCCGTGCGCGAGGCGATCGCGGAGTTGATGCCGATTACCTGACCGCGAACGTCCACGAGCGGTCCCCCCGAGTTCCCCGGGTTGATCACGGCGTCCGTCTGGATGAAGTCCTCGATCGCGTACCCCGCCGCCTCTTCGCCTTCCTGGCGGAAAAGCCCCTCGCGAATGACGGGAAGGCCGCGCCCCAGCGCGCTGACGATCCCCTGCGTCACGGTGTAGTCGAGCTGCGATGCCCCACCTCCGAGCCCCGGGTTTCCGATGGCCAGAACCAACTCGCCCACGCGCAGTCCGGACGACGAGCCCAAGCTGAGCGTGGGAAGTCCCTCGCCATTGATCTTGATTACCGCGACATCCGTCGTGGGATCGGATCCGATAATCTCCGCGACGTATTCTCGCCGATCCGCGAGGAACACCCGAATCCGGGTGGCTCCGGAAACGACATGGTCATTGGTCAGGATGTACCCGTCCGGACTGATGATGAAGCCGCTTCCCCCGGCGGTCATCGGCTCGGGGACCCCGTTCGGGTCATCGGGGAGTCCGAAGGGCTCGAAGAAGTCTCGAAACTCTTCCGGCACCTCAGGCATTCCCTGAGGGGAGGCGCCCGCTACTCCTGGGCGCTCCGCTTCGATGCGGATCACCGCCGGGGTCACCACCTCCGCAAGGTTTACGAAGGCCTCACTCAGGTCCAGCGCGGGCTGCACCTGGGCGTCCGACACCTGCGGCGTCAGGGAGATGGCCGCATTGGCCGTCAGCGCGGTCCAGCCGATGGCGGATGCGCCCCCGACGCCCAGAAGCGCCGCGATCACGACAGAAAAGAGGACGCGTGTTTTCGACTTCAAGGGATCGTACATGGTCATCCGTCCTTCCCTATCCAGTGGCACGTTCCTGGGGAGCACTCGGTCGTCCATCCCCTACCGGAGGCGACGACCCGAACTTTCTACACGACGTCCAGGTCCGAGGTCCGCGCCCCCGCATCAGCTTTTCTCGTCTTCTACGATCTCGAAATCGGCCTCGACCACATCGTCGTCTCCCGCGGCCTCAGTCGGCTCTTCCGCCATACCCGCGGTGGCCCCTTCCGTCGAGGCCTGTGCCTGCTCCGCCTGCGCCTGATAGACCTGCTGCCCTGCGGCACTGAAGGCCTGCATGAGTTCGTCCCGGGCCCCATTCAGGGCTGCCGTGTCGTCGGACTTGAGCGCTTCCTTTGCCTGGGTGACGGCCTCGGCGAGCCGCTCTTTCTCGGCCGCCCCCACCTGATCCCCCCACTCCTGGGAGTCCTTCTCGACCTGGTAGACGAGCGAGTCGAGCGTATTGCGCGCCTCGACCTTCTTGCGGCGCTCCTCGTCTTCCGAGGCGTGTACCTCCGCGTCGTTCACCATCCGTTCGATCTCGGATTCCGACAGCCCTGAGGAGGCCTCGATCCGAATCTTCTGCTCCTTCCCTGTGGTGCGGTCCTTGGCAGAGACGTGGAGGATTCCGTTTGCGTCGATGTCGAAGGTGACCTCTACCTGTGGGATGCCGCGCTGTGCCGGTGGGATTCCGGTGAGCTGGAACTTCCCGATGGTCTTGTTGTCCAGCGCCATCTTGCGCTCACCCTGTAGGACGTGGATCTCGACCGTCGTCTGATTGTCCTCGGCGGTGGAGAAGACCTCTGCCTTCTTGGTCGGAATGGTCGTGTTCCGCTCGATGAGGGGCGTCATGACGCCGCCCAGGGTTTCGATGCCGAGCGAGAGTGGGATCACGTCGAGGAGGAGGACATCCTTCACCTCGCCCGCGAGGACCCCCCCCTGAATGGCTGCCCCGACCGCGACGACTTCGTCCGGATTCACGCCTCGATGCGGATCCTTGCCGAAGAAGCTCTTGACCACTTCCTGGATCTTGGGAATGCGAGTCGAGCCGCCGACCAGGATCACTTCGTCGATGGCCGAAGGGTCGAGGCCGGCATCCTTGAGCGCGGCCTTCATCGGGGGGATCGTACGCTGAATGAGATCCTCGACGAGCTGTTCGAACCGAGCTCGGGAGAGGGTGACGTTCAGGTGCTTCGGGCCTTCCTGGGTCGCGGTGATGAAGGGGAGATTGATGTCCGTCTGCATGGTGGACGAGAGCTCCATCTTGGCCTTCTCCGCGGCCTCCTTGAGCCGCTGGAGCGCCATCGCGTCCTTGCCGAGGTCGATTCCCTGGTCCTTGCGGAACTCCTCGACGAGCCAGTCGATGACCCGCTGGTCGAAGTCGTCTCCGCCCAGGTGGGTATCCCCATTCGTGGCCTTCACCTCGAAGACGCCATCCCCCAATTCGAGCACCGAGATGTCGTACGTCCCACCACCCAGGTCGAAGACGGCGATCTTCTCATCCTTCTTTTTGTCGAGCCCGTAGGCGAGCGCGGCCGCGGTCGGTTCGTTGATGATGCGGAGCACCTCCAGGCCGGCCACCTTTCCGGCGTCCTTCGTTGCCTGCCGCTGGGAGTCGTTGAAGTAGGCGGGAACGGTGATGACGGCCTGGTCGACCTTCTGGCCCAGGTAGTCTTCCGCCGTCTGCTTCATCTTCTGGAGGATGATGGCCGAGATCTCGGGCGGATCGAAGGCCTTGTCCACATTCGGAACCCGAACCTGCACCCGATCGTCGGCACCGGCGGCCACTTCGTAGGGCACGAGCTTCTTCTCGGCCTCGACCTCGGTGAACCGCCGTCCCATGAACCGCTTGATCGAGAAGATCGTGTTGTTCGGATTGGTGATGGCCTGACGCCGAGCCACCTGACCGACCAGTCGCTCCCCGTCCTTCGTGAATCCCACCACCGAGGGCGTGGTTCGACCCCCCTCCGCATTCGGGATGACGACGGGCTCTCCGCCCTCCATGACCGCCACGACGGAGTTGGTGGTTCCCAGATCGATTCCGATGACCTTCCCCATGATCGCTCCTGCCTCTTGTTTTGTGGATTCGAAAGGCGCAGTGCCGAAGCCCTCCCTTCGCAACCTCCGTGCCGCAGCGGGAGCCCCGATCTCCGGTCATATCGGCGGAGGTGGGAGGAATCTCCGCCGGAGTGGCAGGATGAGGGCGATCCAGCCATCATCAGTGGAAGGAACGGTGGAGAGATGGATGTGAGGGCCTGAGGGTCGGCCAGCCCCCTGTCAGGCGGTTGAGCTACTGGCTGTCAATGGGACCAGGGATGGAAAGAGCGAGGGGAGAAACAGGAGGCCGAAACGGGCCCCGCAACGGCGGCGACTTGGATCCGTCACGGGGTGCGGAGGTGCTGGCGGGTCGGCTGGGCACATCCCCGGAACTCCTGATCGTTCTGGGCTCCGGTCTCTCCTCTCTCGCGGACGCCTTGGAGGATTCGGTCTCCCTCGGCTTCGACGAGGTGCCGGGATTTCCCGAAGCCGGGGTGGCCGGGCACCCTGGACGGTATGTGGCGGGCCGCCTCGAGGGGCGGCGCGTGTTGATTCAACAGGGCCGCTTCCACTACTACGAGGGTCACGGCGACGCGATCGTGACGGCGCCGACGCGGATGGCGGCCGCCCTGGGGATCGATACGGTCATCCACACCAATGCCTCGGGAGGGATTCGGGGCGACCTGACCCCGGGAACCCTCCTGCTCGTGGAGGATCATCTGAACCTGCAGGGGCGCACCCCACTGGAGGGTGCCGTTCGGTCGGGGGAGGCGCGCTTTCCGGACATGAGCTGCCCCTACGATCCGGAACTCGCACGGATCGCCGAGGCCGCCGCGAGCCACCTGGGAATCTCCCTTCCGCGGGGGTGCTATGGAGGCGTGCTGGGTCCGAACTTCGAGACGCCTGCCGAGGTGAGGATGCTCAAGGTGCTCGGAGCTCATGTCGTGGGAATGTCCACGGTGCCCGAAGTGATCGTGGCACGGGCGTTGGGGCTCCGGGTCCTGGCCCTCTCCGTGGTGGTGAATCCGGCTTCGGGTCTCACCCCGAATCCCTTGTCGCACGAAGAGGTGCTGGAAGCCGGTCAGATGGCGTCGGGAGCACTCCTGCGCCTGATTCGCGAAATCGTCCGCCGAATTCCGGGAGTTCCTCAGTCGGGGTAGTCCCTCCGGTGGTTCAACAGGCTGGTAGGTGCTGCGCTCAAGCGGTCGCCGAACCGGACTCGCTCCGCTCCGAAAGGTCGACGAAGTGGTTGATGGGCCCGTGGCCGGCGCCGAGTCCGGGAGCGCTCTGGATGGCGGCTGCCACGAAGGCCAGAGATCGGTCCACGGCCTCGTCCAGCGTGCGGCCCAGCGCGAGTCCTGCGGCCACTCCGGCCGAGAGGGTGCACCCGGTGCCGTGGGTGTTTCGAGTCCGCATGCGTGGCCGCCGCCAACTCCGCTCCCGGGTGCCGTCCCAGAGTACGTCCAGGACTTCGGTCCCCTCGCCGTGACCTCCCTTCACCAGAGCCGCTCCCGCACCCATCTCGACCAATCGCCGCGCCGCCTCCCGCTGTCCGTCTTCCCCGCTGACCGGAAGGCCCGTGAGGATGCGCGCTTCGTCGAGATTGGGCGTTACGAGGGCGGAGAGGGGGAGCAGCCGACCGACCACCGCACTCACCGCGTCGGATTCGAGCAGGCGATGTCCCGAGGAGGAGACCATGACCGGGTCGAGCACGTACCGGTGCAGACCATGCCATTCGATGGCCGAGGCGACGGCCTCCACCAGTGCCGCCGTGGCCAGCATGCCCGTTTTCACTCCCGCCGGGGACAGGTCTTGGACCACGGCGTCGATCAGGGCGCGCACCACTTCGAGCGGGATCGGGTGCACGGCCGAGACACCGGTGGTATTTTGCGCGGTGATGGCCGTTACCGCACTGGTCCCGAACACGCCGAACGCCTGAAAGGTCTTGATGTCCGCCTGGATTCCCGCCCCACCCCCGCTGTCACTACCGGCAATGGTCAACGCGACGCGAAGGGTGGGCTGCGTCATGGGGCGTGGGATCCTTGTCTCGGGGGCGGTCTGTGCTTCGCGGAAGATACAGGGAAGGGTCGCCTCGGGGGACCGTCGGTGCCGCTGAGTCGCAGTCGAGAACGACTCCTTCGAAGGATGGCCACCCGCCGAGGCCGCGAAGCCGAGACCGCGGTTCTCCTCGAGGGTCCGAAGGTCATCCGGACCGTGCTAGACCTGGGTATCGTCCCGCTCTTCGCGGTGCGTGAGGCAGGGCGGACGTCCGCGGAGATCGAGACCCTCTCGACACGACTTGATCGCATGGGGGTCGAAGTCGTGGAGGTCGAAGCCCCGCAGATGCAGGATCTCGCGACGACAGAGGCACCGCAGGGGATTCTGATGGTCGCCTCCGAACCCCGATCCAGCCTCCCCGCCCCCGAGCGTTCGCCCGACGCCCGGTGTCTCGTTCTGGATGCCGTGCAGGATCCAGGAAATGTCGGGACGCTTGTGCGCGCGGCCGCGGCGCTCGGGGTCGACCGCGTGTTCGCCCTCGACGGTACCGCGGACCCCTGGGGGGCGAAGGCGGTTCGAGCGTCGGCGGGACTGGTCTTCGGTCTCCCCATTCACCTCCTTCCCTGGGTGGAAGCGATCTCCTGGATCGAAGAAGCCCGGCTCCCACTCCTGGTCGCAGAGCGGTCCGGAGAAGACCTTCGCGAGTGGATCGCGGGAGGGCAGGGGCAGGCCTGGCGCGGTTGGGCGCTCCTGCTGGGGAACGAGGGCCGTGGAGTCCGTGCGGATGTCTCGGCGCACGGGCATGCGAAGCTCGCCATTCCGATCACCGGCGGAGCCGACTCCCTCAATGTCTCCAGCGCGGGTGCGATCCTGCTCTGGTCGCTCGGACCCGGTCGTGAGGATCGGAATGTGAAGCCTGAAGGAGTGAGATGAGCGAATCGATGTTCGTGGCCATCGTGGCGGGGCTCTTCGGGCTCACCTTCGGGTCCTTCCTGAACGTCTGTTCACTTCGGTGGCCGGAAGACCTCTCCGTCGTGCGGCCCCCGTCTCGCTGCCCGCAGTGTGGGGCTGGAATTCGCTGGTTCGACAATATCCCGGTCGTCAGTTGGATTCTGCTCCGAGGGCGGTGCCGCGGCTGCGGGACGCCGGTTTCGATCCAGTATCCGGCCGTGGAACTCACGACGGGGCTGATCTGGGGTGGGATGGTACTCCTTCACGGCGTCGAGGTGGAGGCGCTTCGGGGCGCCCTCTTCCTCACGATCCTCCTCGGGATCGCCGTCAGCGACGCCAAGTTCTACATCATCCCAGACCAGTTCACGCTGGGAGGCACCGTCCTGGGGCTCGCTCTGGCCGCGGTGGCTCCGACGCTCCCCTTCCTGTCGGCCGTGTACGGCGCGGCGACGGGGTTCGCCCTCCTCTGGTTCGTGGCTTGGGCCGGGGAGAAGGCCTTCAAGAAGGAGGCGATGGGCGGCGGGGACATCAAGATGATGGCGTTGGTCGGTGCCTTCTTGGGAATCCAAGGAGTGTTACTGACCCTCTTCCTCGGGGCGCTCGTGGGAGCGGTCGTCTTCGGCCCGATCTCCCTCAAGACGGGAAAGCTGGTTCCGTTCGGAATCTTCCTCGCCC
>JBBDLO010000009.1:0-17610 GCA_040878815.1 Gemmatimonadota bacterium
TCATGGCCGGCATGGGCCGGATGGTCCAGGTGCCGCTCACTCAGCCCTCGGCCACCGTGGCCGCCCCGGAGCCGCAGCGACGAGGCCGGAACAATCGCAACCGCGACGATGATGACGATGATGATGAGCCCACCGCCGCCCAGGGGCTCGAACGGTTGCGTGCGGCCTTCCCGGCGGGGCTCCCAGCCGGGCTTCCCGCCGCGGCGGAGGAGATTCTGAGTCGCCTTCAGTCGGGGGGCGGTCAAATCCAGATCGAAGGGAACCAGATCATCATGCAGGGCCCGGGTGGCCAGCAGATTCGGGTGAACCCCGCCGAGGGTGCCGTTCAGATGTTCCGCCTCCAGCGGGGCCAGGAAGCCGGTCAGGGCGGAGGGCAGTGATCCTCTCTCCCTGGCGCTCCGGGCTCCCCCGAGGGACCGGCCTCCTCCTCGCGTTCCTGCTGGTGTTCGGGACGACCTCGCAGTCGGCGAGTGCGCAGCAGCCGGCCATCCAGCCCGTCAACGGTGGAATCCAGCTCAACTTCCAGGATCTCGACCTGGCATTCGTCTTCACGGCGCTGGCCCAGGCCGCGGACCTGAACCTCATCTATCACGACCTCCCCTCAAAGCCGATCACCCTTCGGACAACCCAGCCGATGGAGGTCGAGGGAATCCCGGCGCTCATCCGGTCGCTGGCGCGGGCCAACGGCATCGGCGTAACGGACGAGGATGGCTTCCTCCGCCTTCAGGGACTCGTCACCGACGAAGACGAAGAACCCGACTTCCGGGAACTCTATATCTATCGGCTTCGGCATGCGCGGGCACCGATTCTCTCGCAGACGCTGCAGGCGCTTTTCGGAGGCGCACAGCCCGCGGGCCAGGCCTTTAATCGCCCACAGACCCTCTCTCAACAGATCACCCAGTTGCAGGGGGTGGGACAGGGAGGCCAGGTGGGCGCCCAGGCGCCCGTCATCCAGCTTCAGCAGGGATCCGGCGAGTTGGAGGGGAACGTCCTGATCATCCCGGACGAGGTCACGAACTCACTCCTCATCCGGGCCACGCCCGGAGACTGGGAGGTCGTCCAGGTCGCCCTCCAGGCGCTGGATCTGCGCCCCCTTCAGGTGGTGATCGAGGTCGTGATCGCCGAGGTCAGTCGGAGCGAGGAGATCGACGTCGGGACCACCTTCAGCGCATCCGGCACCGCCGACGGCGCCGACGTCACCGGGGCCCTCGACCGCGAAAACGCTCCCACCGACGGGTTCTCGCTCGAGTTCCTCCGCACGGGAAATGTGGATGTCCAGGCGACGCTGCGCGCGCTGGCCTCGACCGGGAATGTGCAGATCCTCTCGCGCCCGGTGATCCTCGCGCAGAACAACCAGGAGGCGCGGATCCTCGTCGGCACCCAGCGCCCCTTCGTGCAGGTCTCCCGCACCCTCCCGACCGACGAGGGGGCCCGCGACGAGGTCATTCAGTACCGCGACGTCGGGACGGTGCTCACGATCCTCCCGACGATCAACGAGGATGGGTACGTGAACCTCCTCGTCCTCCAGGAGGTGAGCAGCGCCACCACCGAGGTGCAGTTCGGAGCGCCCGTCATCAGCACCCGCGAGGCCACCACCCAGCTCCTCGCGCGCAATGGGCAGACGGTGGTCCTCGGGGGTCTCGTGGACCGCCAGGAAGACGAGGTTCGGGCCGGGATCCCGATCCTCAAAGACATCCCCCTCCTCGGGTACCTCTTCGGGTACAACCGCTCCATCTCCGGAAGCTCCGAGCTCTTCCTCTTCCTGACCCCCTATGTCGTCGCCACCGACGACGACGCCGACCTCCTGCGCGAGCAGATCGAGCGCGATGCCGAGTTGATCGGACCGATCCTCCCGGAGCGGACGCTGACCCCGACGGTTCCCGCGCCGCCCCCGGACGGGGCCGGCGGATGAGCGCCGCGGAGCCCGGGACGGACCGGGATCCGGTCTCCCTCCTCCAGTCCCTCGAGCCCCTCTCACCCGACCTGACCGACCGGTACCTCGAACACCACGGGGTCCTCCCCCTCGGGCTCGAGGAAGGGCACCTCCTCGTCGGGACCTGGCTCGACGAGGTCGACCCGCAGGCGCTCGACGACCTCCGCGCGATCGCCGGCTCCCCGATCGAGCTCGTCCGCCTCCCCGAAGCAGACCTGCGGAACGCAATTCAGCGGGTATATCAGCCCGAGGCCGTGACCGCCGAGGATCTGATCGCGGGACTCGACGCCGAAGTGCGCACGGAGGTCGGGGAATCCGATGCCGCCCTCGACGACCTCGTCGCCATGGCGAACGAGGCGCCCGTGGTGAAGCTCGTGAACCTCCTCCTCCTCGAGGCGCTGGAGGCCCGCGCCTCCGACGTCCACCTCGAGACCTACCAGGGGGGAGTGCGGGTCCGTTACCGGGTCGACGGCGTCCTCCAGGAGGCGCCCGCCCCACCCAAGCGGCTCGCCGCGGCCGTCGTGAGCCGCCTCAAGATCATGGCCGAACTCGACATTGCGGAGCGGCGAGTTCCCCAGGACGGCCGGATTCGCCTCCGGATGAAGGATCGCCAGGTGGATGTCCGGGTCGCGACCCTCCCGACCCTCCACGGCGAGAGCGTGGTTCTCCGGCTCCTCGACAAGGATCAGGGGACGATCGGGCTCGCCGCGCTCGGGATGGCCGACGACACGCGCGCCGCCTTCGAACGGGTGATCTCGAAGCCGCACGGGATCGTCCTCGCCACCGGACCCACAGGCTCGGGAAAGACGACGACGCTCTACTCGGCGATCGACCACATTCGCACCGGACGCGAGAAGATCGTCACCGTGGAAGATCCGGTGGAGTACGAGCTGGCGGGCGTTCCGCAGGTGCCGGTGAACGAGAAGGTGGGGCTCACCTTCGCCTCCGCGCTGCGGGCGCTCCTCCGGCAGGACCCCGATGTGATGCTCGTCGGAGAGATCCGCGATCACGACACCGCCGAGATTGCGACCCACGCAGCGCTCACGGGACACCTCGTCCTCTCGACCCTGCACACGAATGACGCCGCGACCGCGCTGACTCGCCTCGTGGACCTCGGGATCGAGCCCTTCCTCGTGGCGAGTACGGTCGAGGCGGTCCTCGCGCAGCGCCTCGTGCGGACCATCTGCGGCGAGTGCCGCACCCCGACCGAGCTCACCGTCGAAGAACGGTCGGCGCTGGGCCTCGATCCTGCCGTCCCGGTTCCCGCCTGGGTGGGCGCGGGGTGTGAGGCGTGCCGGAACACCGGGTACCGGGGACGAATCGGGATCTACGAGCTCCTCGTCATGGACGACGAGCTACGCACCGCCATGCACGAGGATCCGAGCGCGGGCCGCATCACGCGGATCGCGAGCACAAAGGGAATGCGGCTCCTCCACGAAGACGGGGTGCGTCTCATCCGAGAGGGGGTCACCACGGGAGAAGAGGTCCTGCGAGTGGCGAGCGGTGGGGGAGGGGGGTGAGCTAGCTGCGAGCCGGCTCGGAGCCACGGCGTAGGCGAGGCACGGCGGCCACCGCGGCCCTGCGCTCCGTTCGCCTGGCCTCGACTCGCCTCCCCTCGCCTCGATTCCGCTCAAGTCACCTCGCCTATGGGTGACCCCGACGCAACTCTCCCTCTTCCTCTTCCGCGGCCAATCCCTTTCCGAGCTTCTTGAGGAGCCGACGCAACTCGCACCGCTCCTCCGGCTCCAGGAGGGAGACCCTCGCCAGGACGAAGTTGGCATACTTCGGGAAGGCCGCCCCCACGATCTGACACCCTGCCTCGGTGAGGCGTGCCTGGACGACGCGGCGGTCTTCGGGATCTCGTTCGCGGACCACGAACCCCTGCGCCTCCAGGCGATCCATGACGTAGGTGATGTTTCCGCCGGTGACGAGGAGCTTGTCGGCCAGATCGCCGAGCGAGAGGGGGCCCAGGTGAAAGAGCGCCTCCAACACGCCGAACTGCGGGATCGTCACCCCGTGCTCCTTCAGCATCCCCCCCACGATCCGCGACATCGTGTGGTAGGATCGTGCGAAGGCGAGCCAGAGCCGGAGCGCCTCCTCCTCGGAGTCTCCCCAGGTTCGTTGGTGGCCGGGTACCGCGTCCGTTGCGATCGTTGCCCTCTCCTCAGATGTGGATGGCGCGTCCCAATGCTGCGAGTGCGACTTCGGCCACCCCTTCCGACAGGGTCGGGTGAGGGTGGATCGCCTTCTCCATCTCCTCCGCCGTCGTCTCGAGGTGACGGCCTACCACGAACTCGGCGATCAACTCGGTCGCGTGCGGCCCCACGATGTGGGCGCCGAGAATCTCCGAATACTTCTTGTCGCGGATGACCTTCAGGAACCCCTCGGCATCGCCGTACGCGACCGCACGACCATTGCCTACCCAGGGAAACCGTCCGACCTCGATGTCGTGTCCGGCTTCCTTCGCCTGCTCCTCGGTCAGCCCCACCGAGGCGACTTCCGGATGGCAGTAGGTGCAGTTCGGGATGTTCCCGTAGTCCACCGGGCCGTGCGCCTTCCCCGCGATTTTCTCGACGCAGGCGATCCCTTCGTGGGAGGCCTTGTGTGCGAGGAGAGCGCCCCCGGCGCAGTCCCCGACCGCATAGACGCCCTCGACATTGGTGCGCATCCACTCGTCGACGGCGATGAAGCCCCCCTTCTCGGCCATCTTCACCCCGGCCTCCTCGAGGCCGAGATCCTCGGTGTTGGGCGCACGTCCGACGGCGGAGAGGACGCGGTCCACCTCCAGCGTTTGTGCCTTCCCCTCCTTGTCCTTGAAGGTGAGGGTGACCCCCTCCTTCCCGATGTCGGCCTTCTCGAGCCGCGCCCCGGTGTGGATGGTCATCCCCCGCTTCTTGTAGGCCTTCTCGACATGTGCCGAGACGTCCTTGTCCTCGAGGGGAAGCACACGGTCCAGCGCCTCCAGAATCGTCACCTCGGAGCCGAAGGCCTGGAAGACGTCGGCGAACTCCATCCCGATGGCACCGGCCCCCACGATCGCGAGCTTCTTGGGTGCCTCCTTCACGAAGAGGGCATCGTCCGAAGTCCAGACGCGGTCTCCGTCGGCCTTGAGGAAGGGGAGGTTCTTGGGCCGTGATCCGGTGGCGATCAGGATGTGCTTGGCCTCGACGACCTCCTTCTTTCCGTCGGGGCCCTCGACCTCGACCCTGCCCTTGCCGGCCAGCCGCCCGAAGCCCTCCAAGTGCGTGACCTTCTTCTTCTTGAAGAGAAACCCGACCCCGCGATTCATCTGGTCCGCCACTTCCCGGCTCCGCTCCTGCGCGGGACCCAGAGAGACCGTCACCTCGCCCGTCGAGATCCCGTGCTTCCCCGCCTCGCGCACCTGCTTCACCAGAAGTGCGGAAGTGAGGAGCGCCTTCGTCGGGATGCACCCGATGTTCAGACACACACCGCCGAGCTTGTCGACCTCCACGCAGGCGGCCGAGAGGCCGAGCTGGCTGGCGCGGATCGCGGCGACGTACCCGCCGGGACCACTTCCGATGACCACGACGTCGAAGCTTCTCTGATTGTTTCCCGCCACCCTATGGACTCCCGGTCGAATGGTTCGATCCTTGGCTGCCCCTGTCCACTTCCGGCATCGGCCGGTCGGAGCCAGCACAAGCTAGCAAGTTAGAAAGGCGCGTCCCACGTTGCTAGGGTAGCGCCACGCACCTCCCGTCCGGACCATCTGGATCGAGGGGTACATGGGAGGGCCGTTGATCAGGGGGAAGAGAAGGGCCCTTCGCATCTTTTGCCCGGAAGCGCGCGGCCATTTATCATGGTGTCGGCGCGTTCGGATACCGGCGCCGTGAACGCCCCGGCAGGTCGGTCACTCTTCGAAAGGACGGATCTCCATGACCCTTCTCATCGTCGTCGCCGTTCTGGTCGCCCTGGTTCTGATCGGCGTCGGGATGTACAACGGGCTCGTTCGGATGCGGGAACAGGTCGATGCGGCCTGGTCCAACATCGATGTCGAGCTCAAGCGGCGTCACGACCTGATCCCGAACCTGGTCGAAACGGTGAAGGGGTATGCGACGCACGAGAAGGCGACGCTGGAAAGCGTGATTCAGGCGCGCAATGCGGCGATGTCCGCGCAGGGTCCGGCGGACCGGGCCGCGGCCGAGAATATGCTGACGGGAGCCCTGAAGTCGATCTTCGCCCTCTCCGAGGCCTATCCCGACCTCAAGGCCAACCAGAACTTCCGAGAGCTCCAGACCGCGCTTTCGACGGTCGAGGACCACATCCAGCGGGCACGAAGCAGCTACAACAACGGGGTTCAGCAGTACAACACGAAGGTGCGCCAGGTCCCGACGAACCTGATTGCGACCGCCTTCGGGTTCGACGTTCGAGAGTTCTTCGAGATCGAGGAGGAGGCACGAGCCGTCCCCCAGGTCAAGTTCTGAGGCGCCGGGCCGCGCGAAGCATACCGCGCGAAACTCACCCGGCGATCAGATGACGCAGACGCCGCATTAGACCAGGGCCGTCAGCGGCTCCTCGAGGATCGCCTTGAGGGTGCGGAGGAAGCCGGCTCCGAGGGCGCCGTCGATGACCCGATGATCGCAGCTCATCGTGATCTTCATCCTGGGCTGGACCTGGACCTCCCCCTTCACCACCACGGCGCGCTCTTCGAGCGCTCCGACCGCCAGAATTCCGGCTTCGGGCGGGTTGATCACCGCGGTGAATTCCTCGATCCCGAACATTCCCAGATTCGATACGGAGAAGGTCGCCCCCGTGTACTCCTCGGGCTTGAGCTTCTTCTCGCGGGCCCGGCCCGCAAGCTCCCGGACCTCCGTTGCGATCTCCGCCAACCCCTTGAGGTGTGCATCGCGAATGATCGGAGTGATGAGCCCGTCCTCGATCGCCACCGCCACGCCCAGATGGACCCGGTTGAACTGACGGATGTGATCCCCGCCCCAGTGTGCGTTGCATTCGGGATGCCGCCGGAGCGCCGCCGCCGTGGATTTAAGGACGATGTCGTTGTAGGAGACCTTGACCCCGGTCCCTTCGAGCAACGCGTTCACTCGCCCCCGCGCCGCTACGGCGCGGGACATGTCGACGTCGATCGTCAGGAAGAAGTGCGGGACCGGCCCGATCGATTCGACCAACCGCTTCGCGATGGTCTTTCGCATCTGCGTGAGCGGAACGTCGCGGACATCGTCCGCCGAATCGGGGACGGAGAGCCGGGGGGCGAGGGAGGGAGCGCCCGGAGCCGCGGCAGCCGGTGCTTCCTGCGCCGCCTTCTCCACATCGCGTTTCACGATGCGGCCGCCGGGACCCGATCCCTGGATCGAAGCCAACTCCAACCCCTCATCGGCCGCGAGTCGCCGCGCGAGGGGGGAAGCCTTCACCCGACCGTCCGGCGATGCGGCCGAGCTTGCGCTGCGCGCGTCGTCGGCACTCGCATCGGAGGATTCCGAGCCTCCCTCGGCCTTCTCGGCCGTCTTCTTGGCAGCGGCATCCTTCTTGGGGGACGCGTCGTCCTCGTCGGAGTCGGCCGCCTCTTCGGAGTCCGGCTCCTCGTCCGAGTCGTCTTCCTTCTTCGACCCGGATCCCTCGGCGGCGTCGGCCTTGTCGGCCGCCTCCGACTTCTTGCCCGACGTGGCAGGAAGGAGTGCGGAGATGTCCTCGTCCTCCTCTCCGATCACGGCGATTACCTCACCCACGGCCGCCGTACTCCCTTCGCCCAGGAGGATCTTCCGGAGTACGCCCGCACCCCGAGCCACGAGCTCCATCGTGGCCTTGTCCGTTTCGATTTCCGCCAGGAGCTCACCGTTCTCTACGGTGTCTCCCTCGGACTTCAGCCACTTCACGAGTTGCCCTTCTTCCATCGTGGGAGAGAGGGCTTCCATATGGACCTTCGTCGCCATTCCCTTTCCTCAGCTCCGGTAGAGGACGCGATTGCAGGCTGCGATCACGCGGTCGGCACTCGGCTTCGCGAGTTGCTCCAGATTCTTTGCATACGGCATCGGGACATCGGCCTGGCTCACCCGCACCACCGGGGCATCCAGGTGGTCGAAGGCCTCATCCTGAATGATCGAGACGATCTGCGATCCGACTCCCGCGAAGGGCCACCCCTCCTCGAGCACGACCGCGCGGTTCGTCTTTCTCACCGAGGCCAGGATCGTGTCCACGTCCAGAGGGCGGATCGAGCGGAGATCCACGACCTCCGCGTGGATTCCATCCTTCTCCAGCTTGTTCGCCGCCATCAGGGCGATGTGGACCGTCGGACCGTGGGTGATGATCGAAACATGCTCCCCCTCACGCTTCACGTCGGCGAGCCCCAGGGGAACGATGAAGTCCCCGTCCTCCGGATCGGGAACCTCCCCCTTCACATTGTAGAGGAGCTCTCCCTCCATCACCGCGACCGGGTCCTGGTCCCGGATCGCCGCCTTGAGGAGCCCCTTCGCGTCCGCGGGAGTCGCCGGAGTCACGACCTTCACTCCGGGCGCGTGCACGTACCAGGTGGCACACGCCTGCGAGTGTTGGGCTGAAAGCTGGAGGGCGGCACCGGTCGGACCCCGGAAGACCATCGGGACCGAGATCTGCCCGCCTGACATATAGTACATCTTGGCGGCGGCGTTGATGACCTGGTCCAGGGCGAGAAAGGAGAAGTTGAAGGTCATGAACTCGATGACCGGCCGTAGCCCGACCATGGCCGCTCCCACGCCCAGCCCGGCGAAGCCGAGCTCCGAGATCGGGGTGTCGACCACGCGGCGATCGCCGAATCGGTCGAGGAGCCCCTTAGAAACCTTGTAGGCGCCGTCGTACTCGGCGACCTCCTCTCCCATCAGGAAGACGGATTCGTCGCGCTCCATCTCTTCGGCAAGCGCCTGATTCAGGGCTTCACGGTAGGTGAGATTCGCCATCGCTTCGGTCGTCTGGGGTCAGGGCAGGGTTCGGGGTGTCGGGGCCGGGCCGTGCGGATCGCGCACCGGCACCTATTTGGTTCAGCGCTCGCGGCCGTCCAGAAAGAGACGGCCATGTTCGTTGATCTCGGCGTATGCGTGGGAGTAGAGGTCTTCAGGGGAGGGAAGGGGAGATTCATCGGCGAAGCGGGCCGCCTCGTCCACGACCTCCCGTACCTCTCCATCGATCTTCTCGATCTCCTCCTGCGTGAGGAGGTCGGCGTCGAAGAGCCGGTCTCGAAGGATCGTGATGGGGTCCGCCTCGCGCTTCTTCGTCTCTACTTCCTCCTTCGATCGATAGGTGCCGGAGACCGGATCGGACATGGAGTGTCCCTTGAATCGATAGGTTCGGGCGTCCACGTACTGGGGACCCGCTCCATTTCGCACATCCGAGACGAGCTGTTCGGTCAGTCGCCAAGTCGCGAGGATGTCCTGTCCGTCGACGGCGTGGGCATGCACCCCCGTTCCGCCGGCGCGCTCGACCACGGGCAGGGCGGACACCCGGTCGAAGGCCGTTCCCATTCCGTACTGGTTGTTCTCCACCACGAAGATGACGGGGAGTTTCCAGATCGCGGCCATGTTCAGCGATTCCCAGAAGGCGCCCTGGTTCACGGCGGCGTCACCCATGAAGCAGACGCACACCTGGTCGCCTCCGCGGTAGCGGATCGCCCAGCCGATTCCGGTGGCCAGGGGGATCTGTCCGCCGACGATCCCGTGACCCCCCATGAAGCCGACATCCGCCCCGAAGATGTGCATGGAGCCGCCCTTCCCGCCGACGGCCCCTCCAACCCGGCCATACAACTCCGCCATCACCGCGCCGGCATCCACTCCCTTCGCCAACGCCTGGGTGTGATCCCGGTAGGCGGTGAGGGCATAGTCGTCCTTGCGCAGAGGTCCCACAAAGCCCAGAGCCACGGCCTCCTGCCCGATATGCAGGTGGCAGAAGCCACCGATCTTCCCGATGGCATAGGCTTCCTCGGCGCTCTCCTCGAACCGCCGATACAGGAGCATCTCCCGGAGGAAGGTGTGGAGCTGCTCCTTCGAGAAGCCGTCCAGCTTCCCTGCCGGTCCCCGTCCCTCCGCGCCGGCGCTGGGCCGTCTCGTTTTCGTGTCCGCCATATTCCTCAACCGTTCTCGTTCGATATCGATCGACCCATCGTGAGCTGTACGAGCTCGGGTCCCGACCGCTCCGCGGGAGCGGGAACGTCGGCCTCCAGGACCTCGCGCAGCGGCCCGGCCTCTCCGGCCTCGAGCTCGCGCGCCTGTTCCTTCGCGTGGTAGGAGGATCGGACGAGCGGTCCCGATTCCACGTGCCGGAACCCGAACTCCTCCTCTCCAACCCGCTTCCACTCCCTGAACTCCTCCGGTGTAACCCATCGGGCCACCGGGATGTGTGCCGCCGAGGGCCGCAGATACTGGCCCAGCGTCAGAATATCCACCCCTGCCGACCGCAGGTCTCGCATCGCATCCCGCAATTCCTCCGGCCGCTCTCCCATCCCCAGGATGATCCCCGTCTTGGTGAGGATCGAGGGGTCCATCCGCTTCGCCGCCCCCAGATACGAGATCGAACGCCAGTAGCGGCCCCCCGGACGGACATCCGGATGGAGCCGTTCGACCGTCTCCAGATTGTGCCCCAGGATCTCGGGACGAACGTCGACCACCGTGCGGAGTGCGTCCTCGTCTCCCTTGAAGTCCGGGATCAGAAGCTCCACCGAGCAATCGGGGACCCGTGCACGAATCTCGTGGACGGTCGCCGCGTAGATCGCCGCGCCCCCATCGAGGAGTTCATCGCGGTTCACCGATGTGATCACGACATGCTCCAACTCCATCACCGCAACCGTCTCCGCGACCCTCCGCGGCTCGTCTTCGTCCAGCTCCGTCGGCATCCCGTGTGCCACCGCACAATACTTGCAGGCGCGGGTGCAGACATCGCCCAGGATCATGAAGGTGGCCGTCCCGGCCTCCCAACACTCTCCGATGTTCGGGCAGCCCGCCTCCTCACAGACCGTGTGGAGCGACTGGCTCCGCATCAACTCCTTGAGGCGCAGATAGCTCTTCCCACCGGGCGAGCGCACCTTCAGCCACTCCGGCTTCCGATCCCGCATGGGAACGGTCACCAACCCCTCGTGCGCTCGAATCCGCGACGTTCCCTTGGGCTTTACGACGCCCGAATCCTTGTCGCCGGGATGGTACCCCCGAGCTACGTCCATGGTCGCGGTCTCACTCATACCGTTTTCCTCCAGCCGAACCCTTCTCGCGTAGGCTCCGGCGATTGCATCGAACTGGCCGGGACTCCCGCTTCCCGCCACCCCTCGCAAGCAAAAAAGCCCCCTCGCGGCCTTCGCGGGGAGCACGGCCCCGGGGCGCTCCACCCACGCCTTCCGGAAGGGGTAGCCGGGCGTACTTCTGCGGTTCCCTCAGGCCAGGATCATAGCATGAATGGCTCTTTACTGGCAACCGATTGCGGGGTCCATGACCCATCGGAACGCCTCGCACTGCAGGGGACGGGCGACCTCTTCCGGATCATCCGACCGTGCCAGGTCAATCGGAAGGATCCCCGCCCGTCTTCAACCACTCTGCCGTCCGTCCGAGCCCCTCTTCGAGGGGTATCGGGGGCAGCCACCCCAACTCCGCCCGGATGCGCTCCGTGGCATACGGATTCAGGCGGGTGGCCAGTTGCACCGCTCGAGCCAGGGAGAGTTCTTCTACCCCACGCATGCGGACTCCGAGCGTATCGCCGACCCGGGCCCCCAGAAGGGCGAGCCCCCGTGGAAGCGAGATGGGCCGAAAGGGAACTCCGACGGCCCCGGCCAACCCTCCCAGGAGGGTGCGCTGGGTGATCGGGTGATCCTCGGCCACATTGAAGCATCTGGTCCGAGCCGGCCCGGCGACGGTCAGGGCGCGGAGCACCGCATGCGCCAGATTCCCCGCGTAGATCGCGGCCATCGCCGTCCGTCCTCCGCCGAGCAGCGGGTGTACGGGTAGTCGCAGGAGCCCCCTCAGCTTCGGAATGAAGAGCCGGTCCCGTTCCCCGTACACGACAGAGGGACGGAGAATCGTCACGGCCATCCGCCGCTCTCGCGCCACGTCCGAGACGGCCGTTTCGGCCTCCCGCTTCGAGCGCGCATACCGGGCCCGCGGTGGAAGGGGAGCGTCGAGTGGCGTCTCCTCGTCGATCCGTCCCGTCCGATTCCCATAGACGGCGATCGAGGAGAGGTGAACCCCTCGTCGAACTCCCGCATCTGCTCCGCCCTGAAAGACCCTCGCCGCTCCCAGGACGTTGATCTCGCGAACGCGAGACCAGGGAAGCTCGGCGTAGATGACGGCCGCGCCGTGCACGAGGACGTCGCAGTTCCGCATGGCCTGCGCGAGCGACGACGCCCCGTCTTCGAGGCGCCCTTCGACCAGTTCGCACCCGATCGCTTCTAGATAGGCGGTGTCGGAGCCGGGCCGGTGCAGAGCCCGCACCGAGAACCCTTCGCTCCGGAGGAGGGCCGCCACGTGAGACCCGAGAAACCCGGTCCCGCCGGTGAGGAAGACCCGACCGCCGGCGGGGACCGGCGGCACCGATGTCAGGGCGTGCCTCCGCCCAGGAGAGCGTCCGCATCCTCACGCAGGAGGGGGAGGAGGGGTGCGTGCTCCGTGTACTCGACCCGGTCCGCCGCGATCTCCCTGTCCCACACGTCGAGCATGCGGGTGTAGTACTCCCTTGCGGAGGCCGTATCCCCGAGCTGAAGCGAGATCGCAGCAACTCCGGAGAGATTCAGGAGGTGGTCAGGGTTCTCCTCGAGCCCGGAACGGGCGGTGGCCAGGGCCGTATCGAGTTCGCCGCCGGCCCGCTGGAGGAGCGAGAGATGGAAGAGCCCATCCGCGTCGAGGGGAGTGGCCATCTCGTAGGCGGCGATCGCCATCGGGAGGAAGTTGTTGGCCTCCGTCGTGTTGTCGTTCGCCACGGCCCGCATGACCCGGTCGAAAAGGTTGTCCGCCGCCTCACGCGGCGTCATCGAAGAGAGGTCGACGTTCGGGGCGGGCCCAAGCCCTTGAGGCGGCGGTGCCGAACCCGCGTTGGCTCCGTCTCGACCCCCGAACTCGACTACGGCCACGAAGGCGAGGAGGAGCATGAGGAGCCCTCCGGATACCCACCACGCTGCATTCGAGCCGGCCTCAGGCGCTCCGGCTGCGGCGTGCGTGCGATCAGGGGCCGGGGAGCCGGACACCTTCGCAGAACCGGCGCGTGCCGCCGATCCACAGGAGGTGCAGAAGCGAGTGCCGGCGGGGATTTCCTTCCCGCACTCCGGACACGGAATGGGTTGAAGCGTTGCTCCGCACCCGGCACAGAAGCGTCCAGATCCTTCCGCGCCGCACTGTGTGCAATATTTCATCGGGGCCTCAGAGTCGCCGGATGGAAAGCCGGACCGGTAGTATAATCGTCCCAGATGGGTCGGGGGACCCTCCGCACGGACACTTCCCGGGTATGAAGTGCGTAGGGACAGGGGCCGGGCTCCCGTGCCCGATCGCATTCATCGACCGAACCGGATCATCGACCATGCCCGTCCCCTCTCTCCGAAGCCTGGGGCTGACCCTCCTCATCCTGGCGCTCCCCCTCGTGGCGCAAGCACAGGATGTCGCCGCACCCCCCGATTCGAGCGTGACCTCCGTGCAGCTACCTGCTCCCGCAGACACCTACGGGGACGCGTCGGTGCGCGCCCTCCTGGAGCGGGCTCGTACGGCGCGTACGGAGGTGGCCGCAGGGTTGGAGACCTACGAGGCCCAGATGCACGAACGGGTCTACTTCGGCGTCTCGGGAGAGCTCTTCCGGCGCGAGCGCGGAATCTTCGATCAGGAGCGGGTCTCCAGAATTCGATGGTCCCGCGACGGAAACCATGTCGTCCGGTGGGAAGGCGCTCGCGTGGACATCCCCATCGCCGGGCTCTCCTCGCAGGGCGACAGCGCCGCAGGGCTCGGGGCATTCCTGGTGGAGAGCCTCTCGGGGCGGGATCCGGACGACGTGGATGGCGAGGACGACGACCCCGCCCTCCCCCCTCCGCTCGCCTACGATGCCGGAAGCGACCGCCTCTCCTTCGGGGCCGACTGGGCGCTGAATCCCCTCGCCGACAGCGCCGTTCACCACTATCGCTTCGAGAGCGGAGACACCCTGACCATCTCCCTCCCCGGAACCGACCGACGGGTCGTCCTCGCAGAGGTTCGCGTCGTCCCCCGGCGGAGCGAGTTCCGACTCGTCTCTGCTTCCCTCTGGTTCGATCTGGAGACGGCCGGACTCGTGCGCGCCGGATATCGTCCCGCGCGTCCCTTCGATCTCGAACTGGATGGCCCCGACGACGGAGATTCTCCCCCCGGCTTCTTGCGCCCCATCCGGGCCGAGATACGATACGTCACCGTGGATCATGGTCTCTACGATCTCGAGTTCTGGATTCCCCGTCGCTTCGCCTTCGAAGGGGAGGCACGGGTCGCCGCCTTCGCGCGCTTTCCGATCACCATCGAGTGGACCGTCGGCGATGTCGCTCCCAACGCGCGCACGGCCCTGATCCCTGACGAGATCCCCGAGGGGTGGATCCTGCGGGAGGCGGAGATCGAGCGGGAGGGAGAGGAAGCTCGGACCGTGACCGTCCTCGTTCCCACCGCCGCAGAGCTCGCCTCCTCCCCCGAGCTGACCCCCAGCCGCGCTCCCGCGGGGAGCGCGTTCAATCGGAGCGAGCTCGCCGAGTTGGAAGCCACCCTCGAGCGACTGGCACCCCCGGGCGTCTTCCCGCGAATCCGGCTCGCCTATGGCACCCAGGAGGGGTTGACCCGTTACAACCGGGTGGAGGGGTTCTCGGCGGGCGTCGCGGCCTACGTTCCTCTTCCAGCCCGGCTCGAACTGCGGGCCGAGGCCCGGTACGGATTCGCCGATCGGGAACCCGGAGGGGAACTCCGCCTCCTGCGCGGTCCCGAGAATCGGCGCGAGGAACTGGCCGTGTTTCGTCGGCTCGATTCCTCGACGGAATGGGCGCGCCCCGAAGGACTTGCGGCCTCACTCTCAGCAGCACTCTGGGGCAGCGACTACACCCCATTCCACCGCAGTTGGGGTGCCGAGGCGGTCGTGAAGCGGAGCAGTCGGCCTGCCTCCGCAGCCCTCCGGCTCTTCGCGGAACGACACGATGCGGTTCAACGGGAGACGCATGCGCACCTCTCCCGGCTCTGGAACGATCACGACTTTCCCGAGAATCCCACGGCCGACGAGGGATCGTGGGTGGGTGCGGCCTTCGATTTCCGATGGCAGGCGGGGAGCGATCCCCGGGGCCTCCGCGGCTTCGGGGCACTTCGGATGGAGGCCGCAGGTGGAGCCTCGGAGTATGGCCGGGGTTGGCTGAGCGCCGGTCTCACGGTTCCCCTTTTTCGCCGCTGGTCCGGGGCGGTGGAAGGGGGATTCGGGACCTCGGTGGGGGATCTCCCCGGGCAACGACAGTTCTATCCGGGGGGACCGGCCCTCTTTCGGGGAAGCCATGCCGGCCAGATCTCCGGCGAGTCCTTCTGGTTCGGACGGGCGGAGGCGGGTCCGGGCCTTCCCCTCTTCCGACTGGTCGGGTTCGTGGATGCGCTCGCGGTGGGTCCGCGGGATGCATTCTGGGACCTCGATCCGGCGGTCGCGGTCGGCGCAGGCTTCTCGCTGCTGGACGGGATGTTCCGGGTCGATCTCTCCAGAAACGTAAGGGGGACTGACAGTTGGCAGGTGTTTCTCTATCTCGACGGGCTCTTTTGATCGGGGCACCCCACGGCCCAAAGGGGGGGTTGAGTGCGCCTCCCGTTTCTCGCGCTTCAGAGCCCCGTGGGAAAGTCCAGAAACTCCCAGGGCAGGCCGAACTCTGACTCGAGACGTGCGGCGAGAGCCCGGACCCCCCAGGTCTCCGTAGCATAGTGCCCGGCATAGAAGACGTTCACGCCCAGCTCCATGGCGTCCAGGAAGGTGTGATGCGCCCCCTCGCCCGTAAGGAGACCGTCCAGCCCCGCTTCGGCCGCCTCGCGGATCATCGATCCGCCGGCTCCGGTCACGACGCCGATCCTCCGCAGGCGCACCGGTCCACCCGGGATGAGATGCACGGGTCCCTCTACAACTTGTGAGACTCGGTCCCGGAAGGCCTCCCGTTCCTCCGAGAGGTGCGCCGTGAAACCGATCCCCACGCCCTCGTATTGCCCGAATCGCGTCTCGGGTTCGAGGCCCAATGCCCTCAGAAGCTGCGCCGCGTTTCCCAACTCCTCATGTGCATCCAGAGGGAGATGGGCTCCGTACAGGGATATCCCGTTTTGCATCAGGGGAGCGAGACGGCGATACCGGCGGCCCGTCACCGGGCGGAGCCCCTCCCAGAAGAGCCCGTGGTGGACCAGCAGTAGATCCACCTCCGCCGTGGCCGCGGCCTCGATGGTCTCGACTCCGGCGTCGACGGCGGCCCCGATCCGATGTACCCGCTCAGTACCCTGGACCTGCAGGCCGTTCGCAGCTCCCGGGTAATCGGGAAAGTCGGGTATGCCCAGGGTCGCATCCAGAAACTGGAGGATAGATTCTAATTGCACTGGCGGTCGTGTCACGGCGAATCCCGATTCCACAGCTGTCCGTGGAGAAGTGCCTCAAGCGGCATGCTTTCCCCGAGATACCTCAATAGACACGGGGATCCGGGCTCTTCTCCACAACTGTGGAAAAGGCCCGCCTCAGTGGGCCAGGGTCAGAAGAGGGCAGGGCTCGGTTCACTACGGCCTTCCGTGCGACTTGGGGTCCGACGCGACGTCGCACGGCCGCCACGCTCCTCTGCGGATTGGCTCGGACCCGACTCGGGCGGGGGATCCAGGACGACCTCTCCCATCCGGACATCCCCATTCAGAAGTGCGCCCTCTTCGAGCTGCACCCGTCGGGCCTGGATCTCCCCTTCGATGCGCGCGCTCCCCTGGATCTCGAGGCGAGAGGCGACGAGGAGGGTTCCCACCACCTCCCCCGCGATCACGGCATCCTGTGTGTGGAGGTCTCCGTGAAGGACCCCGTTCTTTCCGATCACGACGGCCTTCCCCGCCCAGACGCTTCCGACTACGCGTCCCTCGATCCGGATCGTCCCCTCGGTGGTACAGTCGCCGGCCACCTGCATTCCGGGCCCGATGATCGAGATTGCCGCCGGGCTGGCTGGATCGTTCCTTTCCTTCCCACGTGCCATGGTCCATCCCTCCGTAAGCGACTGCAGGATCTCGGTGACGTTCGGAACACCGTCGAACGTGCAACGGGCCTGCCCCGTCGTCGGGGCCCTCGGCGGTTCATGACCCTACCGGGTCACGGCTGCGTGACCATCGTCAGCGGATCGATCGGTTCGTCGTCGCGCAGGATCTCGAAGTGAAGATGCGGCGCCGTGGACCGGCCACTCGAGCCACTCAGGGCGATGATCTCGTTCTGTCGCACCACATCGCCCTGTTCGGCCAAGAGCAAAGAGGCGTGCGCGTAGCGAGTACGATATCCCTCTCCGTGGTCCAGGACCAGATAGAGGCCGTAGATCTCGTCTGGCCCGCTTTCGACCACCGTCCCCGTTCCCGAGGCTCGCACGTACGATCCCGCCGGGATTGCGATGTCGAGCCCGGGGTGATCGACTGCCACGTCCCCCAGGAGAGCCTGCGTCACGAATCCCGCCTCTGTCAGGGGCCAACTCGTTGGAAGCACTTGCTCCGAGGCCGTCCGACTCGCGACACCTGACGCACGCC
>JBBDLO010000009.1:17620-44246 GCA_040878815.1 Gemmatimonadota bacterium
AGTTCCTCCGAGGCAATCGTCCCCTCGACACCGAACAAAGACCGCATACGCGCGTACCCCTCTTCCATCTCCTCCAGCGTCGCCGCGAGCTCCGCTACCCGGACCTCCCGCAACTGGAGCTCGGCAACCTGGGCCTCAAGAAGCGTCGCCTCTCGGGCGCGCCCCGCGAGGTACCACCAGCTTCCCACGAAGAGGAGGACCAGAGCCAAACCAATGACGCCGGCACCCGCAAGCCAGGGGAGTCTACGGTGGGAGATCCGCAGCGTTCGGGTGCGGCCGCCTGCGCCCGGAAGAAGAAGGAGGGTGAGGTTCCGATCGGAGTCCATGGGGGAGCTCAGCTCACGACCTCGGAGGGATCTCGGCCCGTCATCAACTCGAAGACGCGCTCGAAATCCGCCTCGGACCCGTAGGGAACTTCGATGATGCCCGCTCCCTTTCCTCCGACCTTCAGTCGGACGCGCGTTCCGAGGGCCTCCTGGAGCGCCTCCTGAAGGGCCCGTGCCACCGGATCCATCGATGCGTCGCTCCCGCCGCGGCCCTTCGATGCCCTGCCCCCCCCTCCGTTCCTGGGCTCCGCACGCACTCGGTCCTCGATCTCACGCACCGACCAGCCCTCCGTCGCGGCGCGGCGCCCCATCTCCACCAAACGGCCCGGATCCTCGATCGCCAGGAGTGCGCGGGCATGGCCCATCGAGAGCGCTCCCTCTTCGAGTAGGCGTCGCACGGACGGCGGAAGTCGAAGCAGGCGAAGGGAATTAGCCACTGCCGGCCGACTGCGACCGACCGCCTCCGCGACCTCCCCCTGCGTCAATCCGAACTCATCCACCAGGAGCTGGAACCCCTCGGCTTCCTCCAAGGGATTCAGCGCCTCGCGCTGGATGTTCTCCACCAGTGCGAGCACGAGGAGCGTCCGGTCGTCCACTTCGCGGACCACCACGGGAACCTCGGTCCATGCGAGCTGGCTAACCGCACGAAGGCGACGCTCTCCCGCTACGAGCTGAAAACGTGCTCCGGCTGGAGCCTCCGGATCCGGCCGCACGACGAGCGGCTGAAGGAGACCGTTCTCTCTGATCGAACGGGTCAGATCCCCGAGCTCCTCGGCCCGAAACTCCCGGCGAGGCTGCAGTGGATTCGCGACGATCCGGCCGAGCGGAAGGGTTCGGATCTCTGCCGCATCCGTCGGACCGGAGAGATAGTCCTCCCCCAGGAGCGCTCCGAGCCCCCGACCCAGACGGCGTGGCGCACTCATACCGCCGCCCCCGACTGCTTCTTGGCGTTGCCGGCGCCCTTCTTCGGGCCCCGCTGTGATCCCATAAGTTCTTGTGCCATAGTGAGATAGCTTTGGGCGCCAGCGGAGAGAATATCGTAGGTGACGATGGGCTGCCCGAAGCTGGGCGCCTCCGCCAACCGGACGTTCCGGGGAATCGTCGTCTCGAAGACTTTGGCACCGAAGTACTCGCGGGCCTCGTCCGCGACCTGCTTCGAGAGATTGAGCCGCTTGTCATACATCGTCAGGAGTACTCCCTCGATCTCCAATCCGGGATTCAGTCCCCGCTGGACGAGTCGCACCGTGCTCAGAAGCTGAGAGAGTCCCTCGAGTGCGTAGAACTCGCACTGGATGGGGATGAGAACACTGTCCGCGGCCGTCAAGGTGTTCAGTGTCAGGAGGCCCAGGGAAGGAGGGCAGTCCACGAGGATGAAGTCATAATGATCTCGCACCTGGGCGAGGGCGCGGGAAAGGACGCGCTCCCGTTCGGGCCGATCGACGAGCTCGATCTCGGCGCCCACCAGGTCTCGACTGGAGGGGACCAGGTCCAGGAAGGGGAAGTGGACTTTCTCGTGAATGCACTCCCGAACCGGGCGTCCTTCAACCAGAACATCATAGACCGTGGGAAGTTCGGGAGATTTCTCGACGCCCAACCCGGAGGTGGCGTTCCCCTGCGGATCGATGTCGATGATGAGGGTACGCCGCTCGGCAACCGCCAGAGAGGCACCCAGATTGATGGCCGTCGTGGTCTTTCCGACGCCGCCCTTCTGATTGGCGATCGCGATGACGCGGGACATGGGTTTCGTGGACCGAGAGGAGGAACCGACAGCGTGGCCCTGCAAGGAGCCGGGAAGTTCCCACCTTGCGAGCCTTTGGCAGGCAGGCGGAGTCGAAATATACGCCTACTCTCCCCGACCGGGAAAGGAGGAGTTTGTTTCCGGGGTGTTTCACGTGAAACAGGGCCCGTCCAGGAGGCCGGGACGAGGGATTCCGGCCGCACTTCCTCGAATCGGAGATGTTTCACGTGAAACACCCCTGGGTTGCCCGACCTCCGCATCCCTCGTCGCGCCTGCCCTCACCCTCCGAAGTCGTCCCGAACCCACCTCGACCGGGGCACCCCTTCCTCGCGTGTGGGCCACGCTCGAGCACGCCCAGGAGAGACGCATCAGGGCGCATTGTTCCGATGGACTGAGCCTCGCACGACAGCGGCGGAAGCCGTACGCCGGCCTACCGGGCCAACTGCCTCCGGCCCTCCAGTCTCAGAGACGGGGACCGCTGCCAGAGTCGGGCCCGCAACCGTAGAAACCCCGTATACCCGTCACGGCGCCGGTAGCCGAAAGACGTACATCGCGTTGTGGTTCGAGGGGCTCCTGAGTTCGGGCGCGAGCAGATTCCCCATGGCCCACGGACTCCCACCCCCGCTCCCCGCCGGCACCGCAAGATATTGCACCCCATCGACTTCGTACGTCATGGGGAATCCCTGAACGGTTCCTCCCAGTCGGGTCTCCCACACCACCTGCCCCGTCTCCACATCGTGTCCCCGGATCCAGCGCCCGTAGTCTCCGGCGAAGATCAGCCCCCCGCCGGTCGCCAGGACCCCGGTGAGGAACGGCGCCCGCTGTTCGATACTCCAGCGTTCCTCGAGTGTGCGCGCATCGTAGGCGGCCAGCTTCCCCAGGCGCCCTTCCGTGCCCGGCATCTCACGCCAGGCGCGCTGTCCCCCCACCCCTCCGCCCCCCTCTACCAGGGTGATCGGTCGTCCCAGGATGTCGGTGCAGGTCTGATTCAGCGGCACGACCAGGAGTTCCGCTCCGGGGTGATAGGCCGGCGACGGCCACCCCTTCCCCCCCGAGGTTGACGGACAGACCGAAAGCCACTCCCCCACCTGAGCCTCGCGAATGTCCTCGCGGTACCGTACCTCCCCCGTTTCACGGTCCACCGACTCGAAGACGTCCTGCGCGATCGTCTCGGTCAGTGCCAGAAAGCGGCCGTCGCGGCGATCCAGCTTCCAGAGAATTCCGTGCTTCCCGACGGTGAGAAGGAAGGGTTCGCCATCCAGATCGATCAACACCTGCTCGAAGGCCTCGTCCAGATCGAGCGATTCCCCGGGGACATGCTGCCGATACCAGACGATCCGGCCCGTCTGCGGGTCGAGGGCCAGCGTCGAGTTGGTGTAGAGCGCGTCGTCGTCCGTCCGCATCCCACGGCTCGCTGCAATCCAGGGCTTCGCCTGTGCCACCCCGAAGAAGACGAGATTGAGTTCCGGATCCCAGCTCCCGGTGATCCAGACGTCGCCTCCCCCGCGCAGCTCCAGGGGAAGCCCCCCCCAAGTGTTTCCGCCTACCTCCCCCGGGCGCGCGACCGTGTAGGTACGCCAGAGCTCCTCTCCCGTACGGGCGTCGTGCCCGGTCAGGAAGCAGCTCTCCTCGTAAAAGCGCTCACACCCGTTGATCCCGTTCACCACGATCGATCCGGCCACGATCGGTCCCGCCACATTCGTATGGCCCTGCCGCCAGTCCGCGATCTGGTACTCCCATCGAACCACTCCGGTGCGGGCATCCAGCGCCACAAGCGCCGCGTCGCGGGTGGACACGAAGACCAGATCCTCCCAGATCGCCAGGCTGCGCAGGTGTCCCCAGCCGATCCCGATCCCTTCGGGGAAGCTCCGCCGATACTCCCAGAGCAGGGTGCCCTCCACGGCGTCGAGCGCCTGGATCACGTTCCCTTGGTGTGGAAGGAACATGATCCCGTCCCGCACCAGGGGGGCCGGCTGACTCACCCCCGACTCCATCCCCCACACCCAGGCGAGCTGGAGCCCCCCGACATTCCCGACATCGATCTGTGAGAGGGGGCTGAAGCCCCAGGAACCCGGCCCATGGCGCCAGTGCAGCCAGTCTGCGGCGGGAGGATCGGCCAGTTCTGCCGGCGTCACGTTTCGAAATCCCTCCGCCTCGGCGAAGGTACGCGTGAGGCCGGTGGGACTCTCCGTGAGAACGCCCACCTCCGGCGGCACCGAACGGCCCTCGGGGGAGGGCACGGTGCCGGGGCGCCCCGGCACGGGGGGGACCCCGGCACCGTCCGGAACCTGTGCCTCCGCACTTCCGGCTGCGAGCAAGACGCCGAGGAGCACCGCCGAGAAGGCGACGGAAGACCGCTGCGCGAGGGGAGCGGGGTATTGGCTGGTAGGCCGCGAAGTCGCGAGCATCGGGGTGGCCTCTTCCATGAGGAGGGGATGCGGGGTTGCTCGGAACAATGCGCCTCCTCACGCGAGGACGGCAAGAACGACGTCACCCGACTACCGACGCCGCTTCCGCACCTCGCGCACGAGATTCTGCAGATCGGCCGGAGAGACTCCCGGAATCCTTCCCGCCTGGGCCAGATTCTCCGGGCGGACCCGCGCCAGCTTGTCGCGTGCCTCCCGGGAGAGCGTGATGAAGTCGGCGTAGGCCAGGTCCTCGGAGAGCGCGAAGCCGGCCTGCTCGCGCAACCGTCCGGCCCGCTCCCACTCCCGGCGCACGTATCCCTCGTACTTCACCTCCACCTCGACGGCGGTCACCAACTCTCCTCCCTCGCCGAACTCAGCGCCTCCGGCCTCCGCGAGATCCCAGGCGCGCACGCCCGGGCGCCGCAGCAGCTCCTCGCCGCGAACCGGGTGCGCCACCTCGGCACTCCCGGCCTCGCGGAGGAGGGGATTGACCGCCTCCGGAGCCAGCGGCGTACTGCGAAACCACTCCCGCACCCCGTGGCGCATCCCCTCGCGGGCCTCGAGCGCCGCTACCTGCTCGTCGAGGAGGAGCCCTTGATCGCGCGCGATGGGTCCCAGCCGTTCCGGCGCATTGTCCTGCCGCAGCAGGAGTCGAAACTCGGCTCGCGAGGTGAAGAGCCGGTACGGCTCGTCCACACCCTTGGTGACGAGGTCGTCTACGAGAACCCCGATGTACGCCTGATCCCGTTCGAGGAGGAACGGGGGCCTTCCCTGTACCTTGAGTGCCGCGTTCGCGCCGGCCACCACCCCCTGACCGGCCGCCTCCTCGTAGCCGGTCGTGCCATTGATCTGCCCCGCGAAGTAGAGGCCCGGAACGGCCCGAAGCTCGAGCGTGTGACGAAGCTGGTGGGGGGGGAAGTAGTCGTACTCGATCGCATACCCGAGCTTCGTGATGCGGGCCTTCTCCAATCCCGGCACCGTGTGCAGGAACGCCTCCTGGATATCGGCCGGCAGCGAGGTGGAGAGGCCGTTCACATAGAGCTCCGTGGTCTCGAGCCCCTCGGGCTCGAGAAAGACCTGGTGCCGCGGCGCGTCCGGAAACTTGACGATCTTGTCCTCGATCGAGGGGCAGTAGCGCGGCCCCCGCCCCGAGATTTCCCCACCGTAGAGCGCACTCCGACGGAGATTCTCTTGGACGACCCGCTTCAACCCCTCTCCGGTCCATGTGACCCAACAAACGCGCTGCTCGGGAGGCGACTCGGGCCGGTAGCTCGAGAAGCGGTAGTCCTCCGGGTCCCCGGGCTGCACCTCGACCTTCGCGTAGTCCACGGTGCGGCCATCGACACGCGGCGGGGTTCCCGTCTTGAAACGCGCAATCTCGAGACCGCGCGCCTCGAGTGCCTCTGCCAGCTCGATCGAGGGGGCCTCTCCGGCGCGCCCGGCTTCGACGCCCGCCTCGCCCCCCACATGGATCCGGCCGCGCAGAAACGTCCCGGCCGTCACCACCACTGCTCCCGCGGAGAAGCGGAGTCCGCCGCGGGTGACGACTCCGGTCACCCGATCCCCATCCAACCAGAGCCCCGAGACCATCTCCTGAAAGAGCTCGAGGCAATCGAGTTCGTCCAGGATCCGACGCACGGCGCGCGGATAGAGCCCCCGGTCGCACTGCGCCCGCGGACTCCAGACGGCGGGCCCCTTGGAGCGATTCAGCATACGGAAATGGATCCGGGACGCGTCCGTAGCGCGGCCCATGACCCCGCCGAGGGCATCGACCTCACGGGCCACGACTCCCTTCGCGACCCCGCCGATGGCCGGATTGCAACTCATCTGCCCGATCCGAGAGAGATCCGGGGTGAGAAGCAGGGTGCGCGCCCCGAGTCGAGCCGAGGCGGCGGCGGCCTCGGTACCCGCGTGCCCGCCACCCACGACGATGACGTCGTAGTGCGCCGCTGGTGCGTTACCCCGGTCCGGATTTCCCATCGTCACCCCTTCCTCACTTGCCGATGCAGAAGTCGGCGAAGACGCGGTCGAGCACCTCCTCGCCGGAGATCGTGCCGAGGAGCTCCTCGAGCGCAGTCTCTGCCGCACGCAGATGGGCCGAGGCCACCTCGGCCGGCACGCCCCCGGAGATCGCCGCCACGAAGGCCGACACCTCGTCGAGGGCTCGGCGAATTCCGTCGCGCTGCCTCCGACGAGTGAGAACCGGTGCGTCCTCGTTCAACGATACGAGCCCCCCGAACACGAGTTCCGGGAGCCGCTCCCGCAGCGTATCGAGCCCCTCTCCGGTCTCCACCGAGACCCCGATGGGGGACCCGTGCCCCAGCTCCACGGGAAGACCCGCGTCCGCCACCCCGACTCCTCCCGCACGATCCATCATCGTGCGCAGAACGAGAATCGGCACCCCGGCGCCGAGCGATTCCACGAATGCCTCTTCCTCGGGGCTCCATCCCTCATCCGCCCGCAGACAGAGGAGCACCAGGTCGGCGCGGGCCAGGTACCGTCGAGCCACCTCCATCCCCAGCCGCTCCACTCGGCCTGCCTCCGTCCGAATCCCCGCCGTATCGATGAGGCGGAAGGGGAAGCCCCCCAAGGAGATCCTGGCCTCGATCGCGTCGCGGGTCGTTCCGGCTTCCTCGGTGACGATTGCGCGTGCCTCGCCGAGGAGGGCATTGAAGAGCGACGATTTTCCCGAGTTCGGCCGACCGGCCAGCACGCTGAGGGCCCCCTCGTGGAGGAGTTCCCCCTCCGGTGCGGTGGCCAGGATCCTCCCGAGCCTCTCCGCTAGCGCTCGCCCCTCCTCCGCGATCCGCTCGAGCGGAACCGGCGGCTCGTCCTCGTCCGGAAAGTCCAGGTGATACACGAGGAGTGCTTCGAGGTGCACGAGGCCCCCCCGCAACTCGGCGAGACGGCGGGAGAGCCCCCCCTCCGTCTGCGCCAGGGCGGCCCGGCGCTCCGCCTCGCTCTCCGCATCGATCAGGTCGCGCACCCCCTCGGCCTGGACGAGATCCACCTTCCCGTTCAGATAGGCGCGCTGCGTGAACTCGCCCGCTCGGGCGGGACGTGCCCCGGCCCGCAGGCAGGCATCCAGCACGAGGGCGGGACCCAGCGGACCCCCATGCACCGTAAGCTCGGCCACATCGTCTCCCGTGTACGAGGCCGGCCCCGGAAACCAGAGGACGATGGCACGGTCCAGGAGTTCCCCGGATTCGGGATCGAGGAGGGTCGTGAGCCGGGCCGTCCGAGGGGGCGGCAACTCCGCACGGAGCGAGGGTGCGAGCGTCCGGAGGATGGACGCCGCGTCGGGACCGGAGAGGCGGACCAAGGCCAGGGCGCCCCGCCCCGACGGGGTCGCGAGGGCGGCGATGGTGTCCGGTTTCAGTGCGCCAGGCCGTAGGGGCGATCGCATGCGCACGTCCTCCTCCTCCGGCGAAGATTCCCCAGGCAGGCTGTCGAGCTAGCTCAGCTCTTCACGGTGGCGACGGGGGGACCCTTCAGGGTGACCTTCTTCCGCTCCTGCGCAATCCACCAGGACTGCGGGAGCGTCGCGATGTTCGCCGTCAGGTAGTAGAGGTTCAGTCCCGAGGGAAGTGTCGCGAAGAGGACGATCATGAAGATGGGGAGAAACCACATCATCATCTTCATCTGGGGATTGATCTCGTCCATCGTCCGGAAGGACACCCACTGGAGCAGGAACATCGAGATCCCGAGAAGGACGGGAAGGATGAAGACCGGGTCGCGCGAGGCCAGATCGGGGAGCCAGGCGAAGGGGACGCCGCGCAGCTCGATCGTGTTGCGGAAAACGAAGAAGAGGGCGATCAGGACCGGCCAGGGAAGGAGCATCGGCCAGCACCCCGCGAGCGGGTTGAAGCCGTGCTCCTTGTACAACTTCATCAGCTCTTTCTGCAGCTTCTCCGGCTGATCCTTGTACTTCTCCTGGATCTGCTTGAGGAGGGGCTGCACCGCCATGTTGCGGAGCTGGGCCCGCATCGCCTTGTGGTTGAGCGGAAAGAGGATAATCCGCATGAGCACGCCGACGAGCATCAGGACCCAACCGTACCCGATGGCGAGCGACTCGTGCAGGAAGATGAGGACCCAGGTGATCGCGCCGATGAAGGGGCGAAGGATCGGCCGGAAGATCGACCACCCCGAGGGGTTCACCTCCTGGGCATCGTTCCCCAGGGTCGCCATCGCGGCGTAGTCCTGGGGACCGCCGAAGAAGCGGAAGGCGAAGGTCCCCCCCGTACCCAACGACCGAGTGACCGCGACAGCGGCTCGCTCCTCGTCTCCCGGGAACGGTCGAGCCTGAACTCCGCCCAGGTAGTCCTCTCCTCCCTCCTCGGGCGGTGCCAGGACGAAGCTCACGAAGTACTGCGTTCGGAGCGCCACCCAGTGGAACGGTCCGTCGTCGAACCGCCCGCCGGCCAGATCTCCGAGCGCCGTGGACTCGATGCCCTCGATCAGATGGTTCCGGACGTATGCCAGACTCTGCCGCTCGGCTCCCTCGTCCACCTCATTCAGGGCTAGCCCCGGCCCGAGATCCGTCATGAGGATCCCTCGGGCGAGCCCTTGCACGCGGCCACTCACCTCGACCAGATAGCTGTCGGGATTGAAGGCGTACCGGAGTTCGACCGAGAAGGGCTCGGTGGGATGCTCGTAGCGGAAGGTCAACGTGTCGGGTGCACCCCCCGGCTGAAGCTGCAGCCCCTCGGCCGGTGTAACCTCGAAGCGCACCCCGCGAAGGTCGACGGTATCCGCGTCGACAACCACCCGCGTACCGAGAATCCCGGTGGCCTCGTCCGCCACCAACTGAACCGGGCCGTCGCGCACGAAGGACTCGAAGCGCAGGAGCTCGAGCGCGTGCACGCGTGCGCCAATGTCCGAGAAGGTGTAGCGGTAGAGCGGGCCCTCGACCGTCACCCGTTCCCCGGGGCCCCCTGCCGGAACCGCCGGCTGTGGAAGCTCCTCGGCCGGAGTGAGCGTGGGGAGCGTTGGGTCCGATGGAGGAGTCGGCACGCCCGGTACCGCCGTGTCTACGGCGCCCGGCAGGGCCCCCGTGTCGACTCCGGCCGGGGCCGCGTCCGGTGAGTCGGTCGCGGCCGTCGGGGCGGTCGCAACCGGATCGCCCTCTCCCTCCGGGGGTGCGGTGGGTGGGAAGAGGATATTCCCCCCGACCAGAACTCCGAGCATGAGGACGATTGCGAGGATGAATCGGGCCTCGGCGCTCATCGGTGCGGGAGCCCTCGGCTCGAAAGCTCTGCCTGCGGCAACCCGGACGGCCTGTCGTGCGTTCCGCAGCAGTCCGGGACCGGATCGTAGCCATGGCCTCCGAAAGGGTTGCAGCGGGCGAATCGCCGCAGGAAGAGCCAGCCGCCGCGCAGCACCCCGAAACGATCCACCGCCTCACGGGCGTAGGCGGAGCAACTCGGCGTGTACCGGCAGGAGGGGAGGGTGAAGGGAGAGATCCCCTTCCGATAGAAGTCGATCCCCCCGATTACGAAGCGTCGGAGCACAGTCGGTCCGTCAGTCGGGTGAATTCGGACAGGAGTTCGGAGAACGCGGCGCTGTAGGCCTGGGGGCGTGCTCGAACCAAGACGTCTGTTCGGCATCCTTCGATTCTCAGGCGGGGAAGCAGGTCGGTGCGCCCGATCTCGCGTAGGCGTCTCCGCAGAAGATTCCGTTCGACCACTGTCCTTCCGTACCGCGGAACGACGGTTCCGAGGCGGGCCGTGGGGCCCGTGGCTGGGGTGGTGAATACCTCGAGCAGGGAGCCCCGTCGGCGCCTTCCCTTGCCGAAGATCGTACGAATCTCCGAGCCTCGATGGATCCGGCGGCTCCGCGGGAGACGCTCCCCACCGGGCGTTTCCGCCCCGGAGCGCGTTGCGCCTCCCATGGGGGGCTTACTTCGAACCGACCTTCACGGTGAGATGCTGTCGGCCCTGACGCCGCCGCCGATTCAGGGTCGCACGACCGCCGCGGGTCTTCATCCGGGCACGGAATCCGTGCTTGTTCAACCGCTTCCGGTTTCGGGGTCTGTATGTCGGTCTCATCCTCTTCCCACCTGGTTCCCGAGGCCCGTGTCGGACCACATGACGCAACCTGCAGAGCGGGGTAAACTACCGGAAATCCGCCGAGCGAGTCAAGGATAACCCCCTGAATTGACTTTCGCGTGATACGCCCGTTAGGATGCCCTCTTTCCCTGGTTTTTCCGGATTTTTCCGGAATTGCGCCTCTCGTTGCCCTCACGTAGTCGCCGATCGCCGCATGGAGTTCACCGCCTCGGAGCTCTGGTCCAACGTCCTCGCATCCGTGCGTGCGGGGATTCCCGAGCAGAGCTACCGTACCTGGCTCGCGGGAAGCCAGGCCGTGGGACTCTCCGAGAGTGAACTGATCGTCGAGGCGCCCAGCGCCTTCCATGTGGAGTGGGTCGAAGACAAGTACGGTTCTCTCCTGAGCGAACATGTGGCCTCCGTCCTCGGCCGTCCGCTCGGCCTCTCGTTTCGCTGCTCTACGTCGGGATCGGGATCGACCGTCCCGGCCCTCGAGGTCGCGGAGCCCGCTGCCACCCGGGTGCCCGCCTCCGCCTTCCCGGAGACTTCCCCTCCCGAAGGCCGCCCGGACTCGGAACGTCCAAGCGCGGCCAAACGCACGGCGGGCCTGAACGACCGCTACACCTTCGAGCGCTTTGTCGTGGGCACGAACAACCAGCTCGCGGCGGCCGCATGCAGGGCGGTCGCGGAACGCCCTGCCCGGACGTACAACCCTCTCTTCCTCTACGGAGGGGTAGGGCTCGGAAAGACGCATCTGATGCACGCGGTCGGTCATCTCCTTCTGGAGAGGAACCCTGCGGCGCAGGTGGCCTACGTGACCACCGAACGGTTCATGAACGAACTGGTGAATGCGATTCAACAGGGCACGACGATCGCATTTCGCCGTCGCTTCCGGCATATCGACCTCCTCCTCGTCGACGATGTGCACTTCCTGACCCAGAAAGAAAGCACCCAGGAGGAGTTCTTTCACACCTTCAATGCGCTCTACGAAAGCGGGAAGCAGCTCGTCCTGACGAGTGATCGACCACCCAAGGAACTCGCCGGGGTGGAAGACCGCCTCGTTTCGCGATTCGAGTGGGGCCTCGTCGCCGATATCAAGCCCCCAGACTACGAAACGCGGGTGGCGATCCTTCAGAAGAAGGCGTCGCTGGACGGGCTCGTGATCGATCCGGAGGTCTTCGACTATGTGGCGCGCTCCTGCACGTCGTCGGTCCGGGAACTCGAGGGCGCGGTCATCAAGCTGCTCGCCTATTCCTCGCTTCGGAACGAAGAGATCAGCATGGATCTCGCGCGTACGGCCCTCCAGAGCGTGATCCGGGGGGGTGCGGGTGGAGAAGGAACGCCTTTGACGCCGGAAGCCGTAAGGGATGCCGTGGCGACCGCCTGGAATGTCCGTCCCGACGCGTTGGCCTCCAAGCGACGTACCAAGGAGGTCATGCTCCCTCGTCAGGTCGCGATGTATCTGATCAAAGAGCTGCTCGATGCCCCCCTCGTACGGATCGGACTGGCCTTCGGGGGCCGCGACCACTCCACGGTGATCCATTCGATTCGAAAGGTGCAGGAGGAAGTCGGCAAGGACGCAGCCCTCGGATCTCGAATCGAGGAGCTTCGGCAGCAACTCTCGGTGCGCCTCTGAGCGCTGTGGAAAACCCTGGAAAACCGGTCGACTTATCCCCAGATCCGGGAATCGTGTGGAGAGTGTGGAGATCCTCGGGTCTTCTCCACGCCCTCCCCACGGTGCCAACCCCTTCGCGGCGGTGGTGCGCCGTAACGATTTCCCCTATCCTGTAGCGGAGTCTTCCACGGTTCCACGCCCTCTACTACTACTACTATTTAAGATGTTATAGAGAGGTAGAAGTACCTTACCCGTGGAATCAGGCCGTACGGAACCCATTCGTGAGGCACGGATGAAATTCACCATTACTCGTCAGAACCTTCATCAGGGACTCAACGCGGTCTCCGCGAGCATCCCTTCGAAGACCACCCTTCCCATCCTCTCCAACATCCTCATCGAGGCACGAGACGGTGCCGTGCGCATCAGCGGGACCGACCTCGATGTGGGAGTACGAGTCGCGGTTCCTGCCGATGTCGAGGAGACGGGGTCGTTGACGGCGCCCGGGAAGAAGCTTCAGGAGATTGCCCGAGAACTCGCCGACCAACCCGTAGAGATCACCACACGGGGCGATCAGGTCGAGTTGCGCTGCGGTCGGTCGCACTTCAAGCTGAACGGCCTGCCTGCCGGCGACTTCCCATCCCTTCCCGAGGTCTCGTTCGAGGGCGGCTGGAAGGCGGAAGGGAAGGACCTCCTCGGACTGATCCGACACACGGCCTTCGCCGTGTCGTCAGAAGAGAGTCGACCGGTTCTGAATGGTGTACTTTGGGAGTTGCGTGACGGGGAAATGCGGATGGTGGCCACGAACGGACATCGTCTCGCCAAGATGACGATTCCCGCCGGTCCCTCCCGCGAGACGACCGCGCAGCTCATCGTGCCACCCGCCGCTCTCCAGCAGGTGCAGCGACTCTTCGCGGAGTCCGATACGATTCAGGTGGCGCGTGCCGGAAACCACCTGGGGTTCGCTTCCGAGACGACCGAGGTCTACACGCGGCTTATCGAGGGAACCTACCCGAACTACGAGCAGGTTATCCCGAAGGACAATGACCGCTACGCGATCGTCGAGCGGCGGGCGCTCGAATCGGCCATCCGCAGAGTCGCAGCGGTGGCTTCGGACCAGACCCACCGGATCCGGCTCAAGTTCGAAGACGGGCGGGTCGAGTTCAATGTGCTCACCCCGGACCTGGGCGAGGCGCACGACGAGATCGAGGTCAGCTTCTCGGGAGAGCCGCTCGCGATCGGCTTCAACGCGAACTACCTCCTCGAGGTGCTGCGATATGTCGGAACCGATGAGGTGAAGATGGGATTCAAGGCACCGGAACGTGCCGCGACCGTGGAACCGGTCGTGGCGGAGGGAGAACAGGCGCCCGACTACCTCTGTCTGGTCATGCCCCTGCGACTGGTCGACTGATTCGAGGGAGGGGCTCGCTCACCCTACGTGGCAGGGATTTCTCCTCCGGCCGAGCGGAGCAGTTCGGATGCCGTGAAGAGGGAGTGGACCGGATAGCCGGCTTCACGGACGCGGTCACTCCCCCCGGCCTCCCGATCCACCAGCGTCAGCACCCCGAGGACCTCAGCACCATGATCCGCGAGTACCCCGACGGCTTCGAGGGCGCTTCCGCCACGCGTCAGGGTGTCTTCTATCACAACCACGCGCGCACCCGGGAGAACTCCCCCCTCGATGCGCCTTCCGGTGCCATGCTCTTTCGGGGATTTTCGTACTGTAAACGCCTCGATGGCATCCCCTTCCAGCCAACTCCGGTGGGCGATGGCGTAGGAAATGGGGTCGGCACCCAACGTCAGTCCGCCAACCCAGCCGGCTCCCGGAAAGTGTTCCCGAAGGCTCTCCCAACCGGTCAAGCCGATCAAGAACTGCCCTTCCGCCGACATCGTCGTGAGGCGTGCGTCGATGTAGTAGGTCGAACGAGCGCCGCTCGCGAGGGTAAAGTCTCCCATGGCGAGGGATCGTTCAGTCAGGAGGGAGCGGAGGCGATCGCGGTGATTCATGAATCTGAAGTTCCACGTACCGGGGGGTCCGTCAAGCCGCGCCTTCCAGCAAGGATGCGGGGACGGCGACCTGCCGGTCTCCTCCTGCTTCTGCTCCTCGGGTGTGACGACACCCTTCCGACGAGTCCGGCTCCAGGCTTTGGCCAGGTGGGGGAGATTCAGGTGGACGTTCGTTCTCCCCTTGGTCAGGCCTTGGGCGGGGGCGTCTTTCAGGGAACGCTTCAGGAGACGCTTGAATGGCGCTCCAACGGAGCCTGGTCGTTGGCGGAGCGGGTGAGCTACAATGGGGTGCTGGGAAGCGAGACGATCCGGAAAAGCCGACTGAACCCCGGTGAGCTCACCGACGAGTACTCTGCGCTCGTGACCCAGTTGACCGAGGGCGAGGGGACGCGGCTCCTCGGGGCGGTTCCCCAGGGGCTCTTTCCCGTGTGCGGATCCTCCAGTTCCCTGGGGCTCACCACGCAGGTCACGGTGACGATTCGGGACGCGCGACTGGACGAGAGCGTCCGGTGGGTTCGCTGCACCTACGGGATCCTGCTCTCTTCCTCGCCGACCATCGGTATCGATCCCAGCACCGCGGCGCCGGACCAGAATGCGGCGCGGGTCATCGCGGCGGCGACGCTCATCCGAGAGGCGATTTTCGCAGGGGCGGCCACCTCGACCTATGGGGGGACCGTTCCCTTCGCGACCCTGGCGCGGGGCGAAACTTCGGCCGCGCTCCCGCTGGCGCCTGCCGTCTTCATCTCCTCGGATGGTACGGCACCCCAGTCGTTTCGGGATTTCTGGGCGTTGCACGCCGGACCGACCGCTCCCCTCCCCGAGGTGAACTGGGGACCGGAGGTCGTTGTCCTCGCGGCTGTCGGACCGCGCGATGAGGCCGGCGATTCCGTCCAGGTGCGTCGGATCGTGCGGATCGGTGTGGGGCAGGGGAGTCGGGTGGAGTACGTCGAACGGGTACCCGGAGACTTCTGTTCGCCGGCGGCCAAGCGCGTGTATCCCTATCACCTCGTCGCGGTCCCTGCCGTGCTCTTCCCTCTGCAGTTCGTTGCGCCCGAGGTGGAGCGCATTCCGTGCGGCTTCTAGCGATTCTCGCCACGTGAGCCTTCGAAGGCGGTTCGTCTTCGCCCTGGCGGGTTTCGCCCTTCTCCTGGCCGTGGCCGGCGGCTGGTTCTCCTGGAGCGTCACCAGCCGGGCCCTCGAGCGGGAACTCGACGAGAAGCTCGTCTGGGTCGCGGGGGCGGCGGCGGAGGTCGGGCTCCAGGGAAACTTCATCCTCCAGCTCCGGCCGAACGATGAGGCGTCGCGCCTCTACACGGCTCCCCGCGAGCAGCTCCTGGGACTTCTCCGGTATGTAGACAAGGCCCACGTGTTTCGCCGTGACAACACCCTCCTCGTCACCACGGACTCGCCGGAGGAGTTTCCCATCGGGATCTCCCTGCGCTGGCTGGATGCCTACACGGTGGAGTTGGACGAGGCGTGGAGCACCGGGGAGGCGGTTACGCCGGTCTTTCGCGGTGAGGACGATCGCTACTACAAGTATGGCTTCAAGCGCCTGGGGGAGACGGAGGCGATGCTCGCCGTCCTCATGCAGGCGAATTTCCTCCAGCCGCTGGTCCAGTTCCGGAACACCCTCATCGCCGGCTCGGCGGCCGCCGTGGCACTTTCGATCCTTCTGGCGATGGTGCTTGCCGGGAACATCGTGCAACCCCTCGAGCGGCTGTCCCGCGCCGCGCTCCGCATCCAGCGGGGACGATGGGAGGAGAGCGTGGCCAACGAGCGGGGCGACGAATTGGGACGGCTGGCCCGCGCGATGGAGCGGATGCGGGTGGGAGTCGTGCACCGCGATGAGCAACTCCGGCTCATGCTCGCCCAGGTAGCGCATGAGATTCGAAATCCCCTGGGGGGCCTGGAGCTCTTCGCCTCGGCGGCACTCGAAACGGAGGACCGGGAGGAGCGCCTGCGGCTCCTGGGCCGGGTGCGACGGGAGGTCGAGGCGTTGAACGAGATCATCAACTCGTTCCTCACCTTCGCCCGGCCCCTCGATCCCGTGATCCAACTACACGATGTTCGGGGTCCGCTGCGTGAGGCTGCCGAGCTGATCGAGCTCCAGGTCTCTTCGGACGGGGGCACCCTCACCGTGGACCTCCCGGACGAGCCGCTGCTGGTTCGGGCAGACGCGGATCATGTGAAGCGCGTGGCCCTGAATCTCCTGAAAAACGCGGCGCAGGCGGGGCGCGACGTCTGGATGCGGGGTTGGTGGCAGAACGGCGAGGCCGTGGTTTCGATTGCGGACGACGGTCCCGGCGTCTCCCCTGCGTTGCGGGAGCGGATCTTCGAGCCCTTCGTAACGGACCAGGAGCAGGGGGCCGGCCTGGGGCTCGCGATCGTGAAGCGGGTCCTGGAAACCAATGGGGCGCGAGTGGAGCTCGTGGATCCGGCGGCCGAGCGCGATCCCGAAGATCGCGTGCCACCCGTTGGGAAGGGTGCCGAGTTCCGAGTATACTTCCAGGGATCCGAGGATCTCCCCGGTTGAAGACCCCGCCCCGATCGCGTACCTGCGCATCCAATGTACCGGCCGAACGAGGTGGCCCATGGCGCACATTCTGATCATCGACGATCACGACTCGATGCGGGAGGGGCTCGAGCTCCTGCTGCGTCGTCGTGGACATCGAACTTCATCGGCCGAGAACGGACAGGCCGGAATGGATCTCCTCGAGCAACACGGGGCGGATCTCGTCATCACCGACCTCAAGATGTCTCCCATGGACGGCCTTACCGTTCTGCGGGCGATCCGGGAGGGGTATCCCGATACCGAGGTCCTGGTGATCACCGCCTACGGGACGATCGAGAAGGCGGTCGAGGCCATGAAGCTGGGTGCCACCGATTTTCTGACGAAGCCATTCTCATCGGAGGAATTCGGGGTCAAGGTCGACCGCCTGATCCAAACCCGCGACGAGCGGGAGCGACTGCGTCGCGAGAATCGTTCGCTGCGGGTGGAGAACACCTATCTCAAGGAAGGGCTCGAGGCCGGAGAAGCTGCCCGGTACGGAGAGATCGTGGGCGAATGCTCGGCCATGCAGCAGGTGTATCGGTGGATCGACAGGGTGGCACGCAGCGATTCCACCGTCATGATCTACGGAGAATCGGGGACCGGAAAGGAGCTGGTGGCCCGGGCCATCCACGCCGGATCGAGTCGATCGAGCGGTCCCTTCATCCGGGTGAACTGTGGCGCCCTCGCAGAGAGTCTCCTCGACTCGGAGCTGTTCGGGCACGAGAAGGGCGCCTTCACGGGTGCCGAGCGGCGCCGCCGGGGTCGATTCGAACTCGCCAACGGGGGAACCCTCTTCCTCGACGAGGTCGCGACGGTCGCGCCGCAGACCCAGGTTCGACTTCTCCGCGTTCTCCAGGAACGGGAGCTCGAGCGTGTCGGCGGCGAAGAGACGATCCCCGTCGACGTGCGTGTCATCGCGGCCACGAACCAACCTCCGGAACGACTCCTCGAGGGTTCCGCCTTCCGAGAGGATCTCTTCTACCGACTTCACGTCGTTCCGCTCACCCTCCCTCCGCTGCGCGAACGGAAGGAGGACATTCCGGTGCTCGCCCGCCACTTCGTCGCGAAGCTGCGGGAACGCACCCGTTCGCCCGTCTCCTCGATCACCGAGGCGGCGCTGGCGCGACTCTCACAACATGCCTGGCCGGGAAACGTCCGAGAACTCGAGAATGTGATCGAGCGTGCGCTGGTGTTGGCCGATGATCCCGCGCTCGACGAGGGCGATCTCCCCCCGTTGGAGGCCTTCCGAAACGGGTCCGAGTTCGACAATGGACCCACCCTGTCCCCGTCCGGTATGGATCTGAACCGGATCGTCGAGGGAATGGAGGAACGACTCCTCCGAGAGGCGCTCGAACAGTCCTCGGGCGTAAAGGCCGAGGCCGCCCGACTTCTGGGGCTCAAGCCGAGCGCGCTCTACTACAAGCTCGAGAAGTACGGGATCGAGGCGTGAAGCTCCGCCGGCAGGGCCGATTCGGAGTGCCGATCACGGGCACCCTGGCCCTTGCGGGCGTACTCCTGGGGTTGGGGGTGGCCCCGGCTCCGGCGTTGGCACAGCAACCGTCCTGGGGACAGCTCGAGGCGAGTTTCGAACTGGCACGGGGCCGATACGACAACGAGCTCTCCCGTTTCCAGCAGGCGAGTTATCAGGCCGAGCAGGCGCTCCTGGACGTCACGGCGGCCCGGGCTGCGGGCGATGCAGGAAGGCTGGAAGACGCCTTCGCTGCTTTTCACGGCCGCGCCTTCGAGGAGCTGACGCAGTGGGGCGTCGTGGCGCGGGAGGCCGAGAGGCTTCGCGAGGCGGCGCTGGCGCTGATCGACGTCCTCGACCAGCGGGAGGTCGAGGTTCTGTCGATGCTCCGCCGGGACCTGACGCCGCAATCGGAAGTCGCCCTCCTCCAAGACCTCGGCCGGATCCGAACGCGTATCCTGGAGATCGATCAGCTCCTCGACCGCGTCGGCGGGGGGTTCGAGGAGAACCTCGATTTGCGCCCGGTCATCAGTCTTCAGGAGGACCCCAGGGACACGCCCGCCGACCTTCGCCTCAAGGCGGAGATTCTGGACGAGCAAGCGGGCAGCTACGAGGCCATCATTCGAAATATGGAGGTCCGGATCGCCGAACTCGAACAGCGAAACCAGCTCGCACGCGCGCAACGAGACCTCGTGGCCGACATCGGGCGCTACGACGACCTTCCGCTCGGCGGGCGCCTCTCTCGTGTCCCGGCGGACGCCAGGCCGGCCACCGATCCTGCGGACGCGGACGGGGGGCTCGCCCAGCTCGATCCTGCCCAGCAGCTCGAGTTTTTTCGCGCCATCCGCGATCGAGCGTTGGAGAATCGCGCATTCGTGATGGAGCAGGCCGAACTCTTCCGGGATCGTGCGGAGGGGACCCCCGGATGACCAGGGAGGCCATCGCCTTTGTGCGGCAGGCGGCGTGCTGGACGGCGGTCGCCGTCACAGGACTCCTCGGGGTGCCGGCCACGGCCGAGGCACAGTTCACCGTCCGGGACTTCGTCGTGACGGCCGGAGGCTCCGCCGAAGGGTATCGTGGCAATCTGCCGACGGTGGGGAGTCCGGTAACGGACTCCGCAGAGGTGGTCTCCGCATTCGCGGGCGAACTGGCGCTGCGCACCAATGCGGACTACCGAAGCGGGTCGGGAGGGACGTTCTTGTTTTCCTTCGATGGGGGTGTGCGGCAGTTCAACGCCAGCGGCTTCGAGCAGCGGGACTACTCCCCGAGGGAATGGGTGGGGACGCTGGATCTCGGCTACGGACGTGCGCTCAGCGAGACCGTCGGCTTCCGAGCTCACACCCGAATTCGGGGCCGTGAACTCGAGGATCGCCCTCCGATGCCGCTCTTCCTGCAGCCCGGATACCGGGCGGTGGAGGGGTCTCTCGTCGTCGACTTCGACGGTCCCCGCGGCGTTGTGTACGACGTCGAGTTGACCGGAGCCAAGACCGACTTCTTCGCACCCGCCTTCGCACCACAGGTGAGACTCCTCGACCGAGAAGGGGTGGAAATCGAGGCCGGGGCCGTGATCGCGAGCGGTGCGTCGACCCTCCGCATCTTCGCAGGCGTTCAGGCGAGTCGCTATCCGAAGCAGGAGACGTTCGCGCCGGAGGATCCTTTCCGAAGCGATCGCACCTTTCAGGGAGGGGTCTCGTGGACGCGCCAGGCCGGATATCTCCTTCAGATCGAGCTGGATGCCCGGGCGAACCGGTCGAACTCGCTCAGGCCCGAGTACGATGCGTTCACTCTGCGGGCTCTCTACAGTACGTCGCTCCCGCGGGAACTCTCGCTGTCGCTTTACGGCGCCTACTCCGTCAAGCAGTATCTGCACGCCTCGGAGTTCGCACGACTTCTTCCCGGTGAGGAGGCGGACAACGCCTCCCTCGCCTACGTTTCGCTCTCACGTTCGCTGGCGATGAACCTGGACGGGACCTTCCGAGTCGGCTGGACCCGTGCAGAGACAGAGATCGGTGACGCCTACTTCCAGCGCTTCGGAGGATCGTTCGCGCTCCATTACCGGCCTTCGTTCTAGAAGGGTGTTGAACAAGTGGAGAGACCACCGCGACGCGGGGATGCGGGCGTAGCCGAAGCCGGGGGTCAGACGAGAAGAATCGCCCAGGCGAGATACGGGCCGTGGTGGGAAAGAGAGACGTCGACATCCGGGCGGTCCTCGCCCGCGATGCGGACGCGTGGGCGCGTGCGGCCGGGTCGGTTTGGGGAGGTCAAAATCTCCACGGGGCCGAGCCGGCGAGGGTCGGAAGATTCTCGCGGGTCGTGTTCCTGTCCGAGGAGGAGCCGCGCGATTCGCTCTCGGGCCAAGAGCCGCACCCGGGCGGACAGAACCGAGTGGACTCCGGCCCACTCCTCTGCGGTGAAGCCGTCTCGGAAGTGCGCGAGATCCACGGCCATCTCCGCGGATGAGGCGCGTTCCCTTCCGACCTCCAGGTGTCGTCCCGGGGGGCGGTCCATGGGAGGACTCCACGCGAGCAGTTGAACGCATCCGGAATCGGCGCTCCCCTCGACCCGCACCGAATCCCCGCTCTGCGCCTCCTTGACCGTGCCGCGAAAGCGAACGCGCACGCCGTCACTCGGTGCGTCTGGCACGCAGTCGGCCTGGAGATCGCAATGCAGAGAACTCGGGCGGAAGACTCCCTGTGAGGTCGTCTCCCCGCTCTGCACCTTGAAGGCGGCCTCCTTGGCCGCCCAGAGCGCCCAGAGTCGCGTTGCCCAAAGGTCGGCCGCCCCGGCCTCGAGCCAATCTCGTTCGGAATCCGATAGGATCCGGTCGAGGAGTCGGTCCCCGGCTTCCCGGCCCCGGCAGGCGGGATGATCGAGGTCCACGACGTCGATTCCGATTCGAGGGGATTGGAAGGAACTGCCCTTTCGCATTCCGGGTACCTTCCAGTTATTGCGGATCCATTCTCAACAATAATGGGTTCGACGAGGATCCAATCCCCCGTGGTCCCCACGCGAGTTCAGGCACCCTTGACTCCTCTGCACGTTCCCGAAGCCGAAGCCCTCCACCCGGTGGTTCTTCCACTTGTTCAACACACGTCTAGGCGTCGGTCCCGTGCCGCCGTCTCCGCCTTCTGGGCCATGGCGGTGCTCCTGCTGCCCGCGTCCCTCGCGGCGCAGGTGCCCGACATAACGGAAGCGGGCCCGGGGCGCATCGTCGGAATGGTGACGAGTGCGGTTACCGGGGCACCGATCGTGAGCGCTCAGGTGCGGGTCCGTGAGTTGGGACGCATGGACTTCAGCCACACCGATGGAAGCTTTCACCTCGAGAATCTTCCCCCGGGGGAGCATACGCTGGTCGTTCAGAGTGTCGGCTATGCCACCGTCGAGAGGGCCGTGCAGGTCACGGCCGGGGGGCTCAGCCAGGCCGACATTCGCCTCGAGATATCCGCGTTGGCCCTCCCCGGAGTGGTCGTCACAGGAGTCGGGCGGGAACGTGGCGTTTCCGAAACCTATCGTCCCACGGCCGTGCTGGCCGGGGTGGAGCTGGACCGACGCCTCTCGTGGTCCCTCGCCTCTACGCTAGCCGGTCAACAGGGGATCTCGATGCAGTCCTTCGGGTCGGCCCCCGCACAGCCGATCATCCGCGGAATGGGTGGGGACCGCGTCCTCGTCCTGGAAGATGGACAGCGGACCGGGGATCTGGCCACGAGCGGGGCCGATCATGCGGTCGGAATCGACCCGGTTTCGGCCGAGCGAATCGAGGTCGTGCGAGGTCCGGCCGGGCTCCTCTACGGGAGCAATGCGCTCGGAGGAGTCATCAATGTGATCCGCGAGGAAGTCCCGCGGGCACGGCCCGAAGCATTCAGCGGTACCCTCAGTCTCGCCGGTGCCTCGGTCAACCGAGGGATCACCGGAGCCGCCAGTGCATTGGTGCCGGTCGGGACCTCGTTCGCCGTGCGCGGGGAGCTCAGTGCCCGCTCGGGCGGAGACACGCGCACGCCGCTGGGGCGGCTACCCTCAACCGATGCCTTCGGTCTGAATCTCTCGGTCGGGGCAAGTTGGCTGCCCTCGTGGGGATTCGTGGGTGCCTCGTACCGAGGGTACCGCCTGGACCACGGAATTCCCGGCGAGTTTCAGGGAGAGCAGATCCCGGGAGCCCATGAGGGAGGCGCGGATGCCGAGACCCGCCGCCATGTGGGCCGGCTCCAGTTGGGGCACTTCGCCGGACTCGGCCCCTTCGCCTCTCTGCAGGTCGAGGGGAATCTGATTCACTACGTCCACGAGGAGATCGAAGGCACGCTCGCGAATGGAGACCGCGTCATCGGTACCTCCTTCGATCAGATCACCACCACCTGGAACGCAGTGGCGCGCCACGATCACGCGGCGGGGGGATTCCTCCAGGAGGGGGCCATCGGGGTCTTCGCGAGCTACAAGGATCTCATCACCGGAGGCTCCTTTTCAGGCGTGCGAGATGCGCGCGAAGTGAATGTGGCCGGGTACTTCTTCGAGGAGATCGGAACGGGACGCTACCGAGTCCAGGCCGGCGCACGATACGACTGGCAGCGCATCGAGCCGGTCGACATCCGCCCCATCGACAACGGAGAGGCCCTCGTGCCTGTGGCCACCCGCAGCTTCGGCGACCTCTCCGGATCGATTGCGGGGCTGGTGGAGCTTCGGGATGGCTGGACGCTTGGGCTCAGCGTTGCGCGGGCCTTTCGATCCCCCTCGGTGAGCGAGCTCTTTTCGGCGGGGCCCCACCTCGCCGACTTCGCCTACGACATCGGCAGTCCCGATCTGGAGCAGGAGGTCGGTCTCGGGACGGACCTGTTCCTTCGGGTGGCGCACCCGCGCCTGAATCTGGAGGCGACGGTCTTTCGGAATCGGATTCGCAACTTCATCCATTCGCGGTCCACCGGGACCCTCGATCCCCGCTTCGGCCGCTTTCCGCTCTATGTGGCCACCGGGGCCGACGCCGAGTTCATCGGGGCGGACGGACGGATCCAGGTGGCCCTGCGCCCCAGCCTCATCGTCGAGGCGACGGCCAGTTGGGTGCGCGCCGAGTACGAAGACACGGGAGAGCCCCTTCCGATGATTCCCCCCCTGAACGGGTCCGTGCGCATCCGGTACGAAACCCCCGCGTACTTCGCGTCGCTCGGGTGGCAGGAGACGGGCGCCCAGAACCGCGTGCCCTTCTCGATTCCTAACCCACAGGGGCTGGGGCCCGACATCGTCCCGGAGTCACCAACCGACGGGCACAGAATCCTGAATGCGGGGGCGGGGGTACGGTGGTCGGCCGCCGAGAAGCGACATGCCCTGACCCTCACGGTGGAGAACCTTCTGGATACGACCTGGCGCGATCATCTCTCCCGAGTGAAGGAGGTCGCGCCGGAACCGGGGAGGAACATCCAGCTCCTCTACCGGCTCTCCTTCTGAATCGGTCGAGCCGGGGCGGACAACGAACCGTCCGGCTCTCCCAGGGCCCGGCGCGCCTCCGGCGGCACGCGCATCGGTCGGCCACGCTCGTCGATCCAGACGAGGGTGACCCGGGCGGTCACCGCCGGCTCGCCGTCGGTTTCACCCTCCCCCGAACGATGAATCTGCTGCCCGATCGTCATCGAAACCTTGCGGAAGTGCTCCACCCCGGTAAGGATGCGAAGGTGATCACCCTGAAAGCACTGTCGACGGTAGTCCACCTCGATCCGGACCACGTAGATGCCCCACCCGCGGCCCAGAACGGCCGTGTGCGGAAAGCCTCCGGCCTCCATCGCGTCGTAACGGGCCTGTTCGAGATAGTTCAGGTACACAGCGTGATTCACATGGCCGAGACCGTCCAGTTCGTAGCTTCGGACGCGAATCCGGGTCTCAAACGAGGGCATCCAACGTTCCTCTTGAAAGGTTCACTTATCGCCGGATTCCGACCGGGTAGACAGTGCGCTAACGCTTCCTATACTAAGGTCGTCTCACTCCCGAGCCGAAGTACGGGGACGGAGGTGGGCCAGGAACGCCGACCGCGCGTCTCGCAGTTTACGCCAGCCAAGCCGAATTCGTGACGACCACGCCTGAGTCCATGGGAACCGTCCTCTTGGTCGAGGACGACGATGCCGTCCGTGCCGTCGCCCGTAGGGCGCTGACACGGTTCGGTTATCGCGTGCTGGCGGCGGCAGGGGGGGGAGGAGGCGCTCGACCTCGCGCGGGAGCATCAGGGAGAGATCGACCTCCTCCTCACCGACGTCATGATGCCGGGAATGAACGGGGTCCAGGTGGCGGCTAAGGTCCTCGAGTTGAGCCCGGAGGTGCGCGTCTTCTATATGTCCGGATACGCGGATCGGGAGTTGGTGGGGCAGGGGCTCCTGGATCCGGAAACGCACTTCCTTCAGAAGCCCTTCACCCCGCAAGAGCTGGGCGGTCGCATCAAGGAAATTCTGGCCCGCTGACGCCTGGGGCCTCTTGGTCGCCAACGGGGGTTGGGGACTCCGCGCTCAATTCCGTTGCGGGCGGGCTCTCGACCTGCGGAAAGAGCAGACGAAAGGTCGTCCCCTCGCCGACGGCGCTCTCGACCGTCACGAACCCTCGACTCTGCTTCATCATTCCGTACACCATCGAAAGCCCAAGGCCGGTCCCCAAACCCTCCGGCTTCGTCGTGAAGAAGGGCTCGAAGATCTGGTCCAGGTGTTCGGCGGGAATCCCCGAGCCGGTGTCCTGGACGCTCAGCGCAGCATAGCGACCCGGCGACATGTCCCAGGGCATCTCGGAGACCTCTTCCGCGCCCAGCTCCAGCGACTCCGCACGAAGCGTGATGGTACCGCAGTCGTCGATCGCGTCGCGGGCGTTGATCGCGAGGTTCAGGAGAACCTGCTGGAGCTGCGTGGGATCCACCTTGGCGAGGGGAGGGGACGCCGGGGCCTCGAACCTGAGTTCGATCCGTTCTGGAAGGAGAGGTCCCAGGAGGGACTGCATCTCCGTCGCCGCAGCCCCCAGATCCACGATCCGTTCCTGGAGCACTTGGTTTCGACCGAATGCCAGGAGGCGACTCGTAAGCGCCGCCGCACGCTCGGCACTGAGGACGATCTGGTCGAGATCCTCGCGGTGCGGTGAAGCCTCCGCGAGGTCGTCCAGGACGAGGCGCGCCCGGCCCAAGATTACCGTAAGCACGTTGTTGAAGTCGTGCGCGATGCCCCCAGCTAGGCGGCCTACCGCTTCCATTTTCTGGGATTGCCGCAGCCGATTCTCAAGCTCCCTCTGCTCCGTCGCGTCGGAGGAGATCCCGATGACCCCGATGACCTCTCCGTTCGAATCCAGGATCGGGGAATCGGTGACCTGGGCATGAAAGGTCGAACCGTCCTTACGGCGCACTTCGAAATCCCCGCTCCAGCTCTCACCCCGCCGGATTGCGGCCATGATCCCGACCGAGTCCTCGTAACTCTGAGTCGTCGGAGTGACTTCTATGATGCTGCGACCCAGTACCTCCGCTTTGTGCCACCCGTACAGCGCCTCTGCCGCGGGGTTCCAGTAGGTGACGAGGCCCTCCGCGTCCGTCGCGATCACCGCCTGTGCCACGGCATCGAGAAGGTGTGCCTGGAAGCGGATGCGCTCCTCGGCTCGCAGGCTCTCGGTTCGGTCGCGCATCCCTCCGATCATGCGCCGGGCGGTACCGTCCTCGTCACGGACGACGAAGCCGCGATCCACGACCTCGGCGTACGAGCCCTCTCGACGCTGAAAGCGGTAGTAGGCCTCCCACTCGTCTCCACCGGTGTCGATGACCCGGTGAATCGCGTCCAGGACGCGGTCCCGGTCCTCAGGATGAATCCGGTCGGACCAGGAGCTCAGGTCGGGCGCGAGTTCGTCCACGGAGAAGCCGGAGATCTTGTGGATGCCATCTCCCCACCAGAGGGTGTTCGTGCGCAGGTCCCAATCCCAGAGCGCATCCGCCGTTGCCCGGGCGATGAGGCGGAATCGCTCCTCGCTCTCGCGCAGGGCGCTCTCGGCTGCCCGGCGCGCAGTGATGTCTCGTAGGAAGATTGCGAGCCCCTGGAAGGTCGGATGGGCGCGCACGCCCAGGGTGACATCACGGGTGGGAAGCGAGGCCTCGAACTCGGCCGGAGTCTCGTCGCGTTGCGCCTCGCGGCACCGTATCTCGATGGCGCTTCCTTTCAGATGGGGCAGCTCCTCCCAGAGGTACTTGCCAACGAGACCGTCACCCGTGCATCCGAGGATCTCTTCACCCCGTTGGTTCACATAGGTGACACGCCACTCCATGTCGACCATGACGAGGGCGTCCTGGCTGTTTTCCAGGGCGCGCCGAAACCAGGTCTGGAGCCGAGCGAGTTCGGGCCCGCTCCCCGCGGCACTGAACGCTCGATTCGCCACGAAGAGCGCAACGACCCGCTCCTCCAGTTCGAGGGGGTGAGAGGTCACCTGGAGTGAGTCCCATCTTTAGTTGAAATTGAAGTGACCTCCAACCTCAGGTAACGT
>JBBDLO010000010.1:0-35485 GCA_040878815.1 Gemmatimonadota bacterium
GTTCACGTGCGGCTTCGTTCGCTCGAATTTCGCCTTGGCCATCATCTTCCTCGCGGTAATCCGTTCAGGTCGGCAGGAGTGTGATCACCCATCTCTCATCGTGTCCCCACAACCACAACAAACAACTCGGGCCTCGATTCCGGCTGCCCAGAGCTCCGGGAGGGAATTGAACCCTCGACCCCTTCCTTACCAAGGAAGTGCTCTACCACTGAGCTACCGGAGCCTCGCCACCGGCAGGTCCCCTGAGGTTCCTGCACCGGAAAGCGGGAGACGGGACTCGAACCCGCGACCCTCAGCTTGGAAGGCTGATGCTCTAGCCAACTGAGCTACTCCCGCTTGGCGAACTGCTATTCTTCAGATCCCTCTAATGGAAAGCCGCTCCAGTTGTCGTTCTCACCTCAGCGTCTGTGCGCGGAGTCCGGAAATGCCGGCCGCGCCATGGTGGGGGTAGGATTCGAACCTACGAAGGCTTGAGCCAGCAGATTTACAGTCTGCCCCGTTTGACCGCTTCGGTACCCCACCCCAGCAAGCGTTTCGCCGTACCCACCCCTCCGCCGACGGCGCGGTCGCGTGGCACGGCGAACGAGCTGACGGAGGGACTCGAACCCTCAACCTGCCGCTTACAAGGCGGCTGCTCCACCAGTTGAGCTACGTCAGCAAGAACAGAGCTTTTGAGTTTAATCCACCTACTCGTGGGTGTCAATCGCGCTTCCACCTTGTGCCCGATGGCCCGTCTTCCAGGACGATCCCCCGTTCCGCGAGCTCGACGCGGATGGCGTCCGCCTGGCCCCACTCCTTGGCAGCTCGGGCCTCGGTTCGTGCCCGGATGCGCTCCTCTACCCATTCGCGAAGCTCCTCGTCGATATCTCGACCTCGGCGACCCACCTCGAGGAGACCCAGGACCTCGTCCATCGAGTCCAACACGTTCACAGCGTCATCCCGCTCCGCGGGGCGTAACCGGGGGTGCGCATCGAGGAGGGCGTTCACCCGATTCAGAAAGACGAAGAGCGCGCCCATTCCTCCGGAAACGTTCAGGTCGTCGTCCATCGCGGCGGTAAAGGAGGAACGAGCCTCCTCCACTATCCCGGACATCCCCGTTTCTCCGGCTTCCGCGTCGGTGGGGTGGGCCCGCAGCCGAAGCTCGAAGTCGAGAAGTCGCTGGACGGCTCGGCCCGAAGCCTCGAGCCCTTCCCGGGTGAAGTTGAGATCGCTTCGATACTGGGCCGAGAGCAGGAGATGCCGGATCGCGGCCGGAGCAACGCCCTCGTCGAGAAGCTCCCGTACCGTGATGAAGTTTCCGAGGGACTTGGACATCTTCCGTCCTTCGACCCGTAGGTGCTTCACATGCAGCCAGTGCCGCACGAAGGGCTCTCCCGTTACGCCCTCCGACTGTGCGATCTCGTCTTCGTGGTGCGGAAAGATGAGATCCTCGCCGCCGAGGTGCAGGTCCAGCGTCGATCCGATCTCGGTCAGGGCCATCGCGGAGCACTCCAGGTGCCAGCCCGGTCTTCCGCGGCCCCAGGGAGCATCCCAGGACGCCCCGACCTCTTCGTCGCCCGGCTTCGTTCCTTTCCAGAGCGCGAAGTCCCGCACATCGTCCTTGCCGTAGTCGTCCTGAGCCACCCGTTCCCCGGTCTGCGCTTCGTCGAGGTCCTTTCCGGAGAGCTTCCCGTATCCCGGAAAGGCCGAGATGTCGAAGAAGACGGAACCGTCCTCGGTGGCATACGCCAGCGTGCGTTCCAAGAGTCCGGCGATGAGCTTCTGCATCTGTGGGATGTAGGCCGTGGCCCTGGGATACAGGTCGAAGCGCCGGACCCCGAGGAGGTCGGACTCCTCGAGGATCGCGGTCTCGAACGGGGCCGTGTACGCTTTCAGCGTCGTCCCCGCCTCCCGGGCCGCCCGAATCGTCTTGTCGTCCACATCGGTGAAGTTCATCACGAAGTGGACCTCCAGCCCCTTCCACTCGAGGTAGCGGTGCACGAGATCGTAGAATAGGAAGCTGCGAAAATTGCCGATGTGCGCGGGCCCATAGACGGTCGGACCGCAGCCGTAGATCCCCACGCGCCCTGGCACCAGGGGCGCGAGCGGCTCCACGCGACGCGTCAGGGTGTTGTAGAGCCGGAGGGTCATGCCGTCGAGCGAGGAAGGGGCTTCATCAACGAAGGAGCCGAACCTCGTCGACCCGCCAGTCTCCGGACTCCTGATAGAGTCCCAGGAAGAGGGTTCGGCGGATCTCCTGTGAGGTCCCGGCCATGCGTGCGGACCAGCGCAACTCGGCGAATCCCCGGCTCGGAGAACCTTCCACCAATGCGGCGCGAAGGACGACCACGCCGCCTCCGTCGTACCCTCGCAGGAATTCCCGAATTGCGGCGACGGCCTGTCGAGAGGAGAGCCCGGCGTGTCCGGTGTCTTCGATGTGCAGCCGAATTCCGCCGATGGCGAGGATGGCTCCCAGCCGATCGCCGGAGGGATCGGAGAATCCGCGGGCGAACTCCATAGTGGCGGCTTCGAGCGGCGTGGAGGCCACCAGAATCGTATCCGGATAAGTGACGCCGGGTGGATCGAGCCCCGCCCTCTCAGAATCGCTTCCCCCCGGACCGGAAAGGAGAACCGTCGGAATCCAAAGTAATCCGTAAAGCGTCATAGCTCCTCGTGTCCCTCGATCATACCACCCCCACTCCCTGATTCATTGCCTCGATGACTCGGGCATAGGCCGCCGCCGGATCCGAGGCCCGGGTGATCGACCGCCCCACGACGAGGAAGTCCGCGCCCGCCCGCACCGCCGCATCCGGAGTCGCGGTGCGCACCTGATCGCCCACATCATCGCCGGCGAGGCGGATGCCGGGCGTCACGATGAGCCCCGAAGGACCCATGCGATCCCGTAACTCGCCCGCTTCTTCCGGCGACGCCACCACGCCGTGTGCGCCCGCTGCGAGCGCGAGGTCGGCCAACCTCGCCACCTCCTCGGCCGGAGAGACGCCCTGACGATTCCAGCTCTCTCCCAGCTCCGCGGCTGAAAGCGAGGTGAGTATCGTAACCCCGAGAACGCGGGTTTCCGACCCCTCCACGGCGCTGCGCGCCGCCTCGATCATGCGCCGGCCACCGGAGGCGTGCACCGTCAGGAGGCCCACCCCCATCTCGGCCGCGGCCCTGGCGGCGCCGGCGACCGTATGGGGAATGTCGTGCAATTTGAGGTCGAGGAATACGCGTCGTCCCCGCTCCCGCAGCTCCTCCACGACCCCGGGACCCGCGCGAGTGAAGAGTTCGAGCCCGACCTTGAAGAAGCGGGCGTCCCCTCCCAATCGATCCACCAGAGCGAGGGCGTCCACCCGATCCGGAAAATCGAGCGCCACGATCAACTCAGCTTTCATGGATCACCTTCTTGCCGTCGCCGTCTAGCACTGCTCCTCCCTGTGCATCTGCAGGCGGATCCGCGACGGGAGGTAGCCCTCCGCCGATCCACTCGGTGACCGACTGGATCCCGGAAGATCTTCCGATTCGGTGCAACTCCGATGCTACCCTCCCACCGGCCCGCGGGTCCCAGAAGGAGGCGGTTCCAACCTGTACGAGGGAGGCCCCGGCCAGGAGATACTGACAGGCGTCCTCGCCCCTTGAGATCCCCCCCACGCCGAGGAGTGGGAGAGAGGTCAGTCGGGCGGCGCTCCATGTCGTATGCACGCCCACGGGAAGGAGTCCGGGGCCACTGACGCCCCCAGGGCCCGCCCCGAGCACCGGGCTCCGGGTCTCCAGGTCGAAGGCCAGGCCAGGGAGGGTGTTCACCAGGGTCAGACCGTTTGCTCCGGCGGATTCCGCGGAGCGAATCACGGGTCCCAGCACAGGGGCATGCGCCGCCAACTTGGCCAACACGGGCCGAGCGGTGCGCTCGCGCACTCCACGAAGCACCTTGTCCACGGCCTCCGGATCGAGAGCGAAGGGAAATCCGTCCCGCCGGGTGTCGTTCGGACAGGAGAGGTTGATCTCGAATCCGGCGAACCCGGCCCCCCCTTCGAGGATCTCGACCACCTCCCAGAACTCCTCGGGCGTGTGCCCGGCGACGCTCACGAAGACCGGGACATCGGCCAGGTGATCGCGGATCCATGGCAGCTTTTCGGCCAGAACGGCCCGGGCTCCGGGGTTTGCGAGCCCGACCGAATTGATCATCCCGGCCCGTAGCTCCGCGACCCGAGGAGCGGGGTTTCCCCAGCGCGGTTCGAGGGTGACCGATTTGGTGACCAGCCCCCCGACGCGATCGAGACGGGCGACCGAGGCCACCTCTTCTCCGAATCCGCAGGTACCTGCGGCCAGGAGAACCGGGTTTCGGAAGCGGATTCCGAGGCAGTCGACCGCGAGGTCCATCCCGACTACCGGCCCGGAGGATAGCGGTCGAAGAAGGCTCGGATCGCCCGCGCGATCGCCTCCGCAGACGCCTGGTGGAACTCGGGGCGTGTCAGGAGGCGCTCCTCTTCGGCGTTGGTGAGGAATCCGACCTCCACGAGGACGGAGGGCATCAGCGAATTGGTAATGACGGCAAAGGGACCCTGCTTGACGCCCCGGTCGGGGCCCGGGTGGACGCGTCCCAGCTCGCGCTGGACCTCTTCCGCGAGATCCGCAGACCAATGCTGATGGTCGAAGGTGCGCAGGTCCTGCAGTATGGCTCCGAGGAAGGGGTCCGCCCCGGCGACCGGGCTCTGGGTCACTCCCCCGGCGGTAGCCGCGTTCTCGAGCGCCGCCACCCTACGCTCATGTTCGTCGCGCGCCTCGGAGAGGAAGTAGGTCTCGAAGCCACGGACGCCAGGGCGATCCGGGAGGGCATTCGCGTGGATCGAGATGAAGACGCCGGGCCGGTCTCCCTTCCACTCCGTCGCCCACTCCCCTCGGCTCCAGAGCGGGACGAGCTGGTCACGGTCGCGGGTGAATCGAACTTCGAGCTCGTGATCCTCCGAGAGTTCCCGGGCGAGGGCGTTTCCGATCGCAAGCGCGACGTCCTTCTCCCGCGCTCCACCGGGACCGATCGCCCCGGGATCGTCTCCTCCGTGCCCGGGATCGATCACGACGATCCGGGACGGCCCCCGGTCCGGCGCAATGACCGATGGAGCGGAGGCCTCGGGCTCCCACGCCTCGCGAGGACCGTCCGGCCTCTCCGCGATCCCACCTTCCACCTCAAGCACGAACCGTTCCGGGTCGAAACGGTAGGCACGCGGGAGGAGGCCCGGAAAGAGGTCTACCACCAACTGGAGCGGAAGATGAAAGCTCTCTCCGAACCAATAGGGTGGGTGCGCCAACTGGAGAAGCTCCCCGTCCCAGGCGAAGAAGGGAGACCCGGGGGTGAATCGAAGATCGATCCCCGTACGGTGCCGTAGCGTGACCAGACCGTCGGTCGCGGGGGGTCTCGAGCCCCATCCGAGGGGGAGTAGGGCCTCGGCCTGGATGGCAGGATACCCTCGGTGAGCCACCACCGGGATCGTCGCGCCCGAATCCGTGGGAAGGACGACGGCCAGGGGACGGGTCGCCTGGCCCGCCAGGGAAGTCGGGAGGATGCTGAAGAGAAGGAAAAGAACGGGGAGAGAGGACCGGATTGCGCGTGAGATCGCTCGGTCGCCGTGCATGGTCACTCCCGCCGAATCGCGCGTTGGGCTTCCCGTTCCTGGGTCTGGCGCTTGAGCTTCTCGCGCTTGTCGTGCAATTGCTTTCCTCGAGCGAGCGCCAGCGTGACCCGGGCGTACCCGTTTCGGAAGTAGATGTCGAGCGGGACCAGCGTCAGTCCCTTCTCCTCGACCTTCCCGATGAGCTTGCGAATCTCGTGCCCATGGAGGAGGAGTTTGCGCGGGCGTTCCGGATCCTGGTTCCAGCGATTCGCCGCGTCGTAAGGAGAAATGTGGAGGCTGTAAAGCCACACCTCCCCTCCTTCGACCCTCGCGTGCGCATCCTTGAACGAGACCTTGCCCTCTCGGAGTGATTTCACTTCGGGCCCCGCCAGGACCAGTCCTGCCTCCCAGGTGTCCAGGATGTGATACTCGTGCCGCGCCTTCCGGTTCGTCGCGACGATCCGTCGCCCACCCCGCTCCTCTGTCATCCCACGCCGGGTTGGGACCGCACTAGTAGATCAGAACCGGCGTACCGACCTCGACCCGGTGGAAGAGCTCACGGGCCGCTTCATTCGTCAGGCGGATGCACCCGTGGGATACGCGTCGATCGTCCGGATCGATGAAGTCGATCAGGAGCTCCGGATGGTCGGTGCCATGGATCGCGATCCCGTCCCCCAGGAAGAGCGCCGAAGTGCCGAGCGTCCCCGCCACCTCCGCTCGCTGAGAAGGGGGCGGAATCGGAAGAGCCTGTTGCACATACCACCAATCCGGCGTGATCCAGACCGGGTCCTTCTCCTTCCGAAGGACGCGAAACATTCCGACCGGGGTCGAGAAGGTCCACTCCCGACCCTGCCCCTCCAGGGCGTAGCCGTGCCCGGTGCCCGCCGGAGCCGACCATACGACCTCCGTTCCATCGATCACGAGAACCCGATTCTCGGCCACGTGCACGACGACGTAAGGTCCGTCGGTCTCCACGAGGGGATGATCGAGCGAGAGGTTCCGTTCCAGTGTAGACGAGGCGAGAACGACTCCCTCGCCGGTGTTGAGGAAGCCCGGATTCTGCCCATTCCCTCCGAAGGGGGCGAGCGACTGCGCATGCAGTCCGAACGGGAGCGCAACGAGCGAGAGGAGGAGGAGGAGGGTCGATCCCACGCCGGTCGATCCCACGCCGGTCGATCCCCCTTCCGCTGCCGTTCCTCCGGTGGGGTGCAATGGTATCATGCGTTTCCTCCGTCTTTCCTCGTAGACGCGGGCTGCATGGCCTCCCAGGATGAAGACCACCGCGCTGTAGTAGACCCAGATGAAGGTGATTGCCGCTACCGCGAGGCTTCCGTAGGCGTTCGAATAGTCGGCCACAGAGGTCGCGTACCAGGTAAATCCCCCCTTCAGGATCTCGTAAACGACTGTAGTAAAGGTCGCTCCGACGGCGGCGGTGCGAAAGGGGATCGATCTCGCGGGCACATAGCGGTAAACGAGATAGAAGAGGACCCATGCGGACACGAAGGCAACGAGTTGGCCGGCGGCGGACTGGAGCCACTCCGCCGTTCGGCTGGCGACATCGAGTCCGAAGCCCCGCGCCCCGATCATGCGGGAGGCCAGGGTGACGCCCACATTCACGAGGAGGAGGATTCCCCCGACCAGGACAACGTAAAGGTCGAAGAGCTTCCCCTTGAAGACTCCGCGATCGCGCTCCAGATCGAAGACCTCTCGCAGGACGAACCGCAGGGTGGCCACCAGCCGAGTGGAGAGCCAGAGCAGGACGACCCCTCCGAGGATGGTGAACCCGGTCCGCTCCTCGATCAACTGATCCATGAGGCGGCCCACGACCTCGGTCAGATCTACCTCCCCCCCGATCTGGGGAAAGTAGGAGAGGATGACGCCGACGAGCTCCGGAGAGGACCACCCGAACCGCGAGGACAAGACGAAGCCCGCCAACCCCGCCACGAAGAGCAGCATCGGCACCGCGGCCATCAGGACGTTGAAGGTGATCGCCCCGGCCATGAAAAGAGGTCCCCCCGGGTGGCCCGAGCCGCCAGATCACGCAGGAAGCCGAACCGCCCTTCTTTTTCCGGGGAGGCGCCGGCTTCGGACGGAGCGGACGGGGATTCCGATGGAATCAGGCCGGATCCTCTTCATTGGCGGTCGCCCGGGCCGCGTCCACGCCGGCGCGGTACGCAGCCTTGGACCGCTCGATGCGCTCCTCCAGCTCACCCCGGGCATCGCGCGCCGCGTCCTTTCCGGAGTCGACGGCCTGCCGAACCTGGTCTACGCGGTCGAGGAGTTCGGCGCGCGCGGCTTCGAGTCGTTCTTCGACCTGGTGCTGCATTTCCCGAACCCGCTCTTCAGCCGTATCGCGGAACTGGAGCGCCTTCTCCTTGATCTCCTTCTGGGTCTCTTCGCCGGACTTCGGCGCAAAGAGGAGGGCCACCCCGGCCCCGATGAGGGCTCCGAGGATAAAGGCCCCGGCCCCGCCACTGTCCCGCTCCACTACGATGTAGGGTACGTCGTCCCGGTCGCGCATCTGTCGTCCTCCCCAGGGGAGACCACGGTCTCCCAGTCGATAGAATGAAATAGATGAGAAATAGTACGGAGCACCCTATGCGGATGATAGTGGGTATCCTTCACGGCCCAGCATCCCGTATGTGAGTACCTTCCCCAATTCCACCCCAGGTTGGTCCAAGGGGTCCACTCCGTACAGAGCGCCCGCATAGACGGTGGCGATCTGAAGGAGCATGAAGAGGCCCCCCAGCGCCCGGGCATCCAGGCGCTCTACGGAGAGGGTCAGCGAGGGTCGGCCCGCTTGGCGAAGGGCCTCCGCCGTCGCCCGACGCTCCGTCTCCAGGAGCTCCGCCAGCGTGTGCCCCCCAAGGTAGGAGAAGGCCGAGACCTGCGGATGGCTGGTCGGAATCTCCACCGCATCTTCCGAGTCCTCGATCCGAAGAAAACAGACGACCTTGTCGTTGGGCCCCTCCATGAGGAGCTGGAGGAGCGAGTGCTGATCCACGGCCCCCAATGCGGCGAGCGGGGTGGGACCCGTATGGACGAGCGTCCCCGACCGGTCACGCGCTTTTCCCAGCGATTCGGCCCAAAGCTGTTGAAACCAGAGTCCGAGCGTACGGAGTCGATCCCCGTACGGCATAAAAACGTGAATGCTGCGCCCCGCCTCGGTGTGCGCAGCATGCAGGAGTGTCGCGAAGAGACCGGCTGGATTCTCGGACAGCTGCGCGGTGCGGCAGCGCGCATCCATCTCGGCCGCCCCTTCGAGGAGCTCCGAGACATCGACCCCCACGATGGCGGCCGGGAGGAGCCCCACCGACGAGAGGACGGAGAACCGACCCCCGACCGCAGGAGGAATCTCCAGCGCGGGAATCCCGCGCTCGCGTGCCAGGGCCCTCAGCGCGCCGGACTCGGGATCCGTGGTGAAGAGGAGATGCCCCGACGCCGCCTCACCGTCGAGTGCCTGTCGCACCGCGGCTTCGATCACGAGGTATTGGGCCATCGTCTCCGCGGTCGACCCGGACTTGCTCACGATGTTGAAGAGGGTCCGCTTGAGGTCGAGGCGCTCGAGGAGGGCTCGGGTCGTATCGGGGTCGACATTTTCGAGGAAGTACACCCTCGGGAAGTGCTCGCGCCCCTCGTTGGAACGCTCGTTCCAAAAGGGCCCGAGAAGGGCGTCGGTGATCGCGCGAGCCCCGAGGCTCGATCCGCCGATCCCGACGACGACGAGGGCCTCGAACCACTGTCCAAAGGAATCGGCGACCTCGCGGATTCCTTCCATCGATTCACGGGCCGTGGGGAGTGAGAAGAACCCCATCTCTCCGGATTCTCTTCGTGCTTCGACTTCCGCATGGGCCGCCGCAAAACGTTCCCCCAGGTCTTCCCCGAGGCGGACCTCCGCGATCCCGTCCTCCGCGAGCCCGGTGTCGAGGAGATTGGATGGATCGAGCAAAATCCGTGTCATGATTCCCCCTGGAGGCCGTCGGGGAACCCCTGAAGCTCCAGGCCCCCGGTGGCATCCTCCTCGCCGACCTCTACCGAGAGGCCGTCGTACGCCGGAAAGATGCCCGGGGGAAGCGCCGACGCGAGTTCGACGTGAGAGACCCGGTGGGTCAGGTGGGTCACATAGGTGCGCTCCGCTCTCAACTGCTGGGCCGTCTCCACCGCTTCCTCCAGATTGAAGTGCGTAGGGTGGGGATCGCCCCACCAGAGTGCGTTTAGAACGAGGACACGCACCCCTGCCAACAATTCCATCGCCTCGATGGGGAGCCGCTTGGCGTCGGTGATATACCCGAGATCCCCGACCCGGAACCCCAGAACCCGCATCGAGCCGTGGGGGACTTCGATCGGAAGGAAGCGCTCTCCCACAATGTCGATCGGGACACCGGCTTCGGCCGTCTGGAAGGCGATCTGCGGCTTGGAGGATCCCGGTCCCGGGCGAACCGTGGGGTCGAAGATGTAGTCGAAGCGCCGTTCGATCGTGTATCGCGCCTCTTCGGAGGCGAAGGCCGGAACACGCTGACGACTCCGCATGGAAAAGGTCCGAAGGTCGTCGATGCCATGCAGGTGGTCGGCGTGAACATGGGTGAACCAGACCGCGTCGATACGGCGAATCCCCTCGCGAAGAAGCTGCAGGCGCAGCTCCGGTGGCGTATCCACCAGGACCGCTCGCCCGTCGCTCCACGAGACCAATGCTCCGTGGCGAAGGCGTCGGTCCCTCGGGTCGTCTGAGGTGCACACCGGACAATCGCATCCGAGCACGGGAACGCCGAAGGAAGTGCCGGTTCCGAGGAAGGTCAGCTTCACCGGTGGCGGCCCCGATGGAGCGCGCAGGGACGCGACACGAGCGCGGCGAGGGGCGTCACAGGTGCTCCACGCGAAGGGTGTTCGTTGTACCCGGCTGGTGGAACGGAAAGCCAGCCGTCACCACCACCGAGTCCCCTGGGGTTCCGAGACCGGCCGCGAGGATCGCCTGGCGGCCGAAGTCCCGCATCGCCTCGTAGCTCACCTCGGTTTCCCTTGCCAGCAGGGGCGTGACCCCCCAGACGGGAACCAGCTGACGGTGCGTCAGCGGATCCGTGGTCACCGCAAAGATGGGTACCGGAGGACGGTGCGACGCTACGAGCCGAGCCGAGAAGCCGCTTCGCGTGATGACGAGGACGGCAGGAGCGTCGAGCGTACGCAATGCATCGACGGTTGCCGATGCGACCGCGTGCTCCCGTGGGGAGGCTCCCGTCCGACCGCCCGGCCCCGGGTCCACCAGGTACCGTGGCCCCGCCTCGAGCACTCCACTTGCTTCGATCTCCCGTACGATGCGCACGAGCGCGTCCAGCGCAAGCACTGGGTACTTCCCTACGGCCGTCTCACCGGACAGCATCACAGCATCGGTCCCGTCCAATACGGCGTTCGCCACATCCGACGCCTCCGCCCGGGTCGGGAGCGGCTGGCCGATCATCGAATCCAGCATCTGGGTCGCGGTGATCACCGGTCGCGCATGGAAGTTGGCCTTCTGGATAATGCGCTTCTGGGCGAGCGGCACCTCTTCGAAGGGGAGTTCGACGCCGAGGTCGCCCCGAGCAACCATCACCATGTCGCACGCGTCCAGGATCTCGTCGACGTGCCGCAGGGCACAGGCCAGCTCGATCTTCGCGACAGCGAGGGCTCGCCCGTCGAGGAGTTCCTTGAGCCGCAGGACGTCGCTCCCGGATCGGACGAACGACAGCCCCACACACTCGACCCCCTCTTCGAGCACAAAGGCGAGGTCGCTCCGATCCTTTTCTGTCATGGAGGGGGCGGAGGCAGCCCCCGACGGGATGTTGATGCCCTTGTGGCTATTCAACATACCGCCCCGGATCACCACGAAAGAAACTCGCTCGCCCTCGATGCCCTCGCACTCGAGCTCGAGGAGCCCATCATCGAGGAGGACGCGGTCTCCCGGCCGGACATCCTGCGCCAGTTCTGCGTAGGTGGTGGGCAGCTCCCCCTCGCGGTTCCGGCCTTCGAAGGCCAGGACGACGCGCCTTCCCGGAATGAGTTCGACCGGCTCACCGAGTTGTCCCACACGGATCTTCGGGCCCTGGAGGTCGGCCAAGATGGCCACGGGCCTTTGCGCCTCCCGGGCAGCCTCTCGCACCGCCTGGATGACGGTCCGGTGTTCTTCTTTCCGACCGTGGGAAAGGTTGATGCGGGCCACATCCATTCCTCCGGCCACGAGTTCGCGAATCTTCGCTGGGTCGGCGGTAGCGGGTCCGATCGTACAGACGATCTTGGTTCGGAGCATGGACCGGGGTCCTTCAGGAGACGTACGGCGGCACCTTCGAAGTTGGCCGAGCCTCGCACGGCGGGCAAGCCGCAATGCGTCCCACCCCTTCACGGCGGCCCACCCGTTGCAAGGGGAACTATATGGACGAAATCCGTGTACTGATAACGACTTTGACCTCGTTTCACCGCTGTTTGGAGATGCTGCGACGCATGGACTCCTTGTACGTAGATGACGCCAGGGGTCTTGCGACGCTTGCCTCCGCCCTCGACGGCGCAGAACGGGTTGCCCTCGACTGTGAAGCCGCCGGATATCATCGGTACTCCGATCGGCTCTGCCTCCTTCAGCTCACCTTGGACGGTCAAACCTTCCTGGTCGATCCCCTGGCGATCGACCCGGAGCCAGTTCTCGGCGATCTGCTCCGAGACCCGCAGGTCGAAGTCCTCATGCATGGGGCCGACTACGACGTTCGCCTTCTGGACCGGGACCTGGGAATCCGACTCCAGGGACTGTTCGATACCCAGATTGCCGCGGGACTCGTGGGTGAAGAATCACTCGGACTATCCGCCCTCCTCGAACGTCACCTGGGGCTGAAGCTCTCGAAGAAGTATCAGAAGGCGGACTGGGCTCAGCGCCCCCTGCCGGAACCGATGCGGGCGTATGCGGCCCACGACACCGCCCACCTCGACGACCTCGCCGAGCTCCTTTCCGAAGCGCTGGTGAAGCTGGGGCGTCTCGATTGGGCTCAAGAGGAATTCCAGGAACTCGAGAAGGTTCGGTTCGAGGCGAACGGAGACCAGGACCCGGTAACCCGTGTCAAGGTGGCGCGGGGGCTCGACCCCCGAGAGGTGGACCGCCTCCGAGCGGGGCTCGAGTGGCGGGACGCCCTGGCACGGGAGATGGACAGGGCGCACTTCCGTGTGGTGGGCGACGCGACGCTCGTCGAGGCTGCGCGGCTCTCTCCTCGGTCCATCGAGGAGGTCGAGACCCTCCCGGGGATGAATCGAGCGCTCGCGCGAAGTCGGGGCGATGCCTTGCTCGACGCGCTTCGGGAGGTCGACGACCGAGAGGATGCCGCGTTACGCGGATATCCTCGGCCACCCCGAACGGGGAATGGCCAGGGGCGCCCACCCCCGGAGGTGGAGGAACGCTTTGCACGACTCAAAGAGGTGCGAAACACCCAGGCCAAGTCGCTGGGGCTCGCTCGCGGAACCCTCCTTCCCAATTCCGTGCTCCAGCTCCTCGCGGAGTCACCGCCCGGGAACGGGGAGGCGTTGGCAAAGACCCCAGGACTGCGAAGGTGGCAGGCCGGACTCCTGGGAAACGCACTTCTCGAGGTAATCTGACCGGAACACCCCCCTAACCAACTCGGAGGTCGCATGGCTCCAGAGATCCTTCAGAGGCAGGACCTGTCCATCTACGTGGTGGCAGGAGTGCCGAAAAGCTTCAAGAAGCGACTACAGAAGTTTGTCGAGGCAGAGTCCAAGTCCGAAGGAGAGATTCTCCTCCTCGACGACGAGATGGCCGACTGGACGTTGGCACGTGTGCGTGGGGAGAAGCGGCGGAGCCATGAGCAGACGCCCGCCTCCTCCGCGTTGTGGCGCGCTTTTCGGGCTTTGAGCGCCGCGAGATACCATCTCCAGGATAACCCGATGGAGGAACGCATCCGGGAGGTCCGCGATCAGATTGAAGCGCTCTGGCGCGACATCAGTCCCATCGTGGAAGTGGAGGGCGAGGGCGAGCCTGAAGAGGAGTTGGAAGGGGTCGGCTGAGGGAGCCGTCCCGTCCGCTGGCGCCGTCCCGTCAGACGGACTCTTCTTCGCGAACCTTGCAGTCGATGCAGTACCGAGCATGCGGGAGGGCATCGAGTCGTTCAAAGCCGACGGAAGACCCGCAGGTGTGGCAGGTACCGAAGGTTTTCGGATCGTTGTAAAGCCGACGAAGCGCCTCTTCGATGCGATAGAGGTAGCGCCCCTCTTTGGTTGCAAAGAGTGCCGCCTTTTCTCGCTCCATCGCCTCGGTGCCCTGATCCGCCATGTGATCGGTGTAGGCGGCGAGATCCGAATCGTGCGACTCGCGGTCCGCCTTGGCCATCTGGTCGAAGAGGCCCAGCGAACGGAGCGCGCGCGCGCGTTCCTCGAGAAGCCGCTTCTCTATGTGGTTCAACTGCGACTTTTTCAGCATGGCGCCGTCCCCTACGAGAGAAACCAGCTGAGCCGGTACGGGTACCCCCCCGGAAGGACGGGAGTCGGACAATCGAGGCTCAGCATGGAAAAATACCGCTTCCCCGGCCGGTCGTCTACTGGAGCGTATGATCTTGGAACTGATACATTGCAAGCGATGCGGGGAGGAACGACTCCCGCTGGAAAAGCCCCCATTTCGCGGCGAACGGGGGGAGCGCATCCTGGCCCTGATCTGTAAGGATTGTTGGGCGGATTGGCTCAAGCACCAGACGCTGCTCATCAATCACTATGGGCTCGATCCGCGGGACCCCAAGGCGAGGGAGTTCCTCTACGGACAGATCGACGATGTTCTCCTGGGCGACGGGGATGCCGAGGCGGTCGACACGTCGCAGAAGGGAACCATCGAGTGGTGATTCAGGAGAGGTCCAGCTCTACGCCTTCCCCCCGCAGGACCGGACCGATCACCTCCATCGCCGATTCCAACGTCTCCCGCTCTACGATCAGGGGGGGGGCAAAACGCACCACCTGGTGATGCGTTTCTTTGGCGAGTATCCCGCGCGCCATCAGCGCCTCGCAGAAGGGCCGGGCCGGGCCCGAAGCGCTCCGAATCACCACGCCGATCATCAGGCCCCGGCCGCGTACCTCTTCGACGTGGGGGGAATCCACAGCGCGTAACGCATCCATGAACCAGGCCCCCAATTCCGCGGACTTGCGCGGGAGTTCTTCCTGGACAAGCACCTGTAGGGCAACCCGCGCCACGGCGGAACCCAGGGGGTTTCCTCCGAAGGTGGATCCGTGGTCCCCGGGCCGAAAGACGTCCATGTATTCGGAGTCGGCCATCACGGCGGACACGGGATAAATCCCGCCCCCCAACGCCTTCCCCACAATGAGCACATCCGGACGAACCCCTTCCCAGTCGCAGCAGAAGAGCCGGCCCGTCCGTCCAAGTCCGGTCTGGATTTCGTCGACCATGAGCGGCACTCCCTCCGCCCGGCAGAGATCGCTCGCAGCGGCGAGGTACCCGTCTGGCGGAACCACGACCCCACCCTCCCCCTGGATAGGCTCCACGAGGAAACCCACCGTATTGGGAGTGATCGCTTCCTTCAACGCTTCGATGTCGCCGTAGGGGATCAGCTTGAAGCCGGGGGTGAAGGGCCCGAAACCCTCCTTGTACTGCGACTCCGACGAGAAAGAGATGATCGTAGTGGTTCGACCGGCAAAGTTGCCTTCACAGACGATGATCTCACCCGCGTCCCGCTGAACTCTTTTGACCTCCTCGCCCCACTTCCGCACCAACTTGATTGCGGTCTCAACCGCTTCGGCTCCCGTGTTCATGGGGAGAGCCCGCTCGTATCCGCTGACTTCGCAGAGCTCCCGCAAGAAGGACCCCATCTGGTCGTTGTTAAAGGCTCGGGAGGTCAGCGTGAGCCGATCCAACTGGGCATGCGCCGCCGCAGTGATTCTGGGGTGTCGGTGCCCATGATTCAGGGCGGAATAAGCGGCGAGCATGTCGAGATAGCGATTTCCATCGACATCCCACACCCACACCCCCTCGCCCCGCTCCAGCACGACCGGGAGGGGTTTGTAGTTGTGGGCGCACCAACGCTCCGACTCCGCCAGGAGCTCCTGCGCTCGACTGTCCACCTGTGCGGACATCACCCGCACTCGCTATACCCGCACACGTGGCACTTCACGCACCCTTCCTCATAGGCGAGCTGTCCGGTTCCACAGTCGGGGCAGCTCCCCAGATAGGACTCGGACATTTGTGCCGCCGTCTTGGACCCGCGGACCTCCGAGAACCCCTGGGAGCCGCCCGTCACCGCTGCCGGCGCCACGATCGACAGCTCTTCCTGCACCCCCTCGCGTTCGGCCAGGTACCGCTCGATGGCCTGGGCTACGGCATCGGGCGCGGAGAGCACCTTGTTCGGTCCCAATCCGACCGCACGGTCGCAGGAGATCCCGCGGAGCTGGTTTCGCACGGCCGTGATGGGAATCCCCGAGCGAAGGGCCAGCGAGGCGAGCCGGCCGATGGCCTCGGTATCCGCCATGGCGGCCCCTCCCGCTTTCCCGAGGGTGCAGAATACTTCGAAGGGTCGACCGCTCTCGTCCTCATTGATGGTGACGTAGAGGTCCCCCAGGGGGGAATTCATCTTGACGGTCCGGCCCCGGAGCGTTTCGGGTCGCTGCCGTTTGTGGCGGGAGGCACGCGCCTCCTGATCCTGTTCATCGATCTGACGCCGCAACTTCTCCATCTCGACCCGAATGCGATGGGACTCCTCTCGGGCGTCGGCCAATTGGCTTTCAAGCTCGGTCGTGTCGACGGTCGCGACCTCTCCCTTGCCCGTCTTTCCTGTCGAGAGGACCTGCATCGGCCGAGACCCATCGCGGTATACGGTGACACCCTTGCAGTTCAGTCGAAACGCGAGTTCATAGATCTCACGCACCTCGTCTTCGGTGGCTTCGAAGGAGAAGTTCGTGGTCTTCGAGATCGCGCTGTCCGTGTGCTCCTGGAATCCGGCCTGCATTCGGACATGCCACTCGGGGGCAATGTCATGGGAGGTGACAAATACGCGCTGAACCGACTCCGGCACCTCGTCGAAGTGGATGTGTCCCTCCGAAGCGATACGCTCCATCAGTTCTTCCGAATACCACCCGTCCGCCTTCGCGACCCGCACAAAGTCTTCATTCACATCCGGCATCATGGCGCCGGCCTGGTTCCGCATGAAGGCGACCGCAAAGAGGGGTTCGATCCCCCCCGAGCAACCGGCAAAGATGGAGATCGTGCCGGTCGGCGCCACCGTCGTCAGGTTGCAGTTCCGCAAACGGCGCTCGGGACGAACCCGCGTCCCGTCGTCCCGTCGGGCACAGGTGGCATCGGGACCCCAGATCGAGCCCTCCCAGGCCGGGAAGACGCCCCGGGACTCGGCCAGTCTTTCCGAAGCGCGCCGCGACTCCTCATTCACGAACTCCATCAACCGCCGCCCCAACTCGACCCCCTCCGCAGAGTTGTACGGAACGCCGACGCGCACGAGCAGATCCGCCCACCCCATGATGCCGAGCCCGATCCGACGAATCTCCTGCGCCAGGCGGGTGATCGCCTCGAGCGGATACCGATTCGCGTCGATCACATTGTCGAGGAAGTGCGTGGAGAGATGAACGACACGCGCAAGCGCTTCCCAGTCCACCTTCTCCACCGGATCTTCGAAGCGCTCAGCGTCAGCCCGCACAAACTGGCCCACATTCACGCTTCCCAGATTGCACACGTCGTAGGGGAGGAGGGGCTGTTCACCACAGGGGTTCGTGGCCTCATACGCGCCCAGATGCGGGACCGGGTTGTACTCGTTGGCGCGGTCGATGAAGAACACGCCCGGCTCTCCGGTCTTCCAGGCGCCGTGAACGATCAGGTCGAAGATCTCACGGGCATTCTCCCGACCGAGCACCTTGCCGGACCGAGGGCACAGGAGGTCGTACTCGCTCCCGCTCCGCACGGCCTCCATAAAGGCGTCGGTGATGGCCACCGAGATGTTGAAATTCGTCACCTGCGAAGTGTCGTCTTTACAGGTGATGAAGTCGCGGATATCCGGATGGTCCACCCGCAGGATTCCCATGTTGGCCCCCCGGCGCGTCCCTCCCTGCTTCACGACCTCGGTAGAGGCGTCATAGAGCTTCATGAAGGAGACGGGGCCGGAGGCGACACCCATCGTCGAGCGGACGGGATCTCCCGTGGGGCGGATGCGGGAGAAGGAGAATCCGGTGCCTCCTCCCGACTGGTGGACCAGCGCCATCGACTTCAGCGTGTCGTAGATTCCGCTCTGCCCATTGGAAAGAGCGTCATCGACCGGGAGTACGAAGCAGGCGGAGAGCTGCCCGAGCGGCCTCCCTGCATTCATGAGCGTCGGGGAGTTGGGCTCGAACTTGCCCGTCGTCATCAGGTCGTAGAACTGGCGAGCCAGCTCCTCCACCGCAGCCTCGGAGGCCCCATGCCGGCGGTCCTCCTCCGCAATGACCCGGGCCACCCGCCAAAACATCGTCTCGGGCTTCTCCGTGGGATTCCCCTCCTCGTCCTTCTTCAGATAGCGTCGCGCCAGAACGAGGCGGGCATTCTCTGTGAATTCGGCTGCCGGGAGATCATCCGGAAGCCGGTCCTCGAAGGCGGCGGACGCTGGGGAAGCACTGGGATCCGAGTTCAACGGCATGGTGCGGGACTCCGTTCGGTAAAGGTGTAGCAGAAGCTACTTCAAGATTGGTGCCGACACTTCTCCTTCACTGTGGAAGGCCGTGTGGGAACGACGTGGAAAGCGACCCCGAGACCCGTGGAAAATCTCACGGACCCATTGCCCACAACAGACATCTTCGTGGAAATTCCAAACTGCGGAGGCACGAAATGTCGATGCGGACTGCACGATACCCCACAAGATATAGGGGGTCAAGAGGAAATCTCGGGAAGCCGCTAGAACGACCAACCCGTCCGCAAATATGCCGCCACCGCCCCCAAATCCTCCAGCGGAACTGCCACTCCGGCGGCCCACCGTCCCAGTCCTTCCCAGAAGAAACTTTGCGTGAGGACGAGCTCGGCGCCCACCGAATGGATCGTGTTCCATCCCCCGACCTCGCCGCTTCGCGCTCCTGCGGCGTCCAGAAACAAGCCCCCGGCCAGACGGTCGAGGTAGAGGGGCCAACTTCCCGCGCCCCAATCGAGAATCCCCAGCGGAAACCTCCACTCCATCGCGAGAGACCACGCCCGGTCCCCATACAACGTGCCGCCATCATACCCCCGCGCGGCGAAAGGGCCCGACGTACCCCCCACGGAAAAGTGCCCCGCCCCTGCACCGGGCCCCCGGGCGGCCCCGGCTCCAAGGCGGAAGGCCAGCACATGATTCGCATACCCGGGCCCCCGCACGCCGTGGAAGAGCCGAACCGAACCCACGGCCTCACGAAGGCCCCCGTCTCCCCCCGGCACTCCGGTGAGGGAGTCTGGAGCCGCGTAGTCCCAACGTTCACGCAGCGCCAGGGTGGCGGTGGCGCCTGCTTCGGTGGAGACGGAAAATGCGTGTGCCCTCGCGGTCGTGAGGGTGAGGGCACCACGCGCCTCCAGAAGATCCGTCGACGGCCGCACGAAGCGGAAGTCCTCGCTCTCCCGACCGTCCAGTTCCAGGAGACGGCCCTCGCGGGTGACATGGCGCGCGCCGAGAGCGAGTGAGGCGGTTCGACGCACTTGTTGGCTCCGGACTTCGAGGCCGATCCCGACGTATCGCTCCCTCTGAATGGGAAGGAGGCTATCGGGCGGCGCTCCCATCTCTCCGGGCGAAACCAGGAGTCCCCTCCCCTCCCACAACTGACCGGATTCGAGGGTGAAGACGGGATTCCCCAGCCCGGCCCAACGGTAGCGCGCAGCCCACTCGACCCGGCGGCCGGGGCTCGACAGGGGAGCGGTCGCACGAATCGCGTAGGTATGCCGCCCCACGACGTCGGATCCCGAAGTTTCGAATCCCCACCCCCTCGGGAGGACCCGCCGATCGGCCACCTCCCAGGGTTGGGCGACGATGGGAAGCCAATAGCGCGGGAAGAGGGTGGGCCAGGCGGAGTAGCTCCGGGAGTCCTCGAGCGCGACGTCGGCGGGAAGGGTCGCCGCCCCCCCCGCCGGGTCCGAATCCGTCCCCCCCGCGACGGTGGGGCTCGGTGGCGTTTCGGGGTTCGGTCGAAACCAGCTTTCGGGTTCAAAGGGGAGGCGGGCCACCTCCCAGCCGTCCGATCCCAGGAGGGAGAAATAGATCCAGACACCCGCCGGATCGACCGAAGGAAAGGTCCCGGCCGTGGCGAGATCGGTGATCTGACGCACCTCGCCCGGTTCGCCGGTGGCAGAGTCGCCGGGGCCCTCCGGGGCCCAGGTGACCCCGAACAGATTGGGGGTCCCACTCCGGTCCGAGCTCCAAACCAACGCACTCCCCTGCGAAGCCCAGGCGGGGGCGACGTTCAGGTGACGGTCCTCGACCACCTCGTCGACGAGGGCGCCCTCCGCATCCATGATCAGCAAGGCGCTCCAGCCTCCGGGACGGCGCCGGATCACGGCGACCCGGTCTCCGTCCGGAGACCAGACGGGGTAGCTCCAGTGGACCCCCTCCGCCGCCTCCCGCAGAACGGTCTCCGGCCGGCCATCGTTCGAAAGTCGTACCAGGCTGGTCGTCCCATCCCCACCCAGTGTGGCCACCATCCCTTCTCCCCGCGGGTGCGGGTCCGCGTGCACCACACGCAGCCCCCGTGTGAGGCGCGTGACCTCCCCGTCCACGGTGACACGGTAGAGATCGCGCTGCACGCGGTATCGATCGAGATACTCGAGGTCCGTGAGGAGGAGGGCCCCGTCGAGCGTCCACCGGGGAGGACTATGCACGGAGTTCCACCGCGTCACCGTTTGCTCCCCGTCCTCGGACCAGAGGACGAGCCGCAGGTCGGAGCGGCCGTCCCCGCGCAGATAGGCCACCCCCCTCCCACGCGGATCCACCGAGGGGTGAAACCCATTGCGGGCGCCCTGGGTCAGCCGTTCCACGGTGGGTCGGTCTTCCTGCGCCACCCGGTTCCGGATTGCCCTCGCTGCGCCTTCTACCTCGGTCATCCACGCCTCCCAGAGCCGGCCGAAGGAAAGCCCAAAGGCATCGCGGGCCGCTGCATCGAGCCGGTACGGAATCCACTGATCCGCGACCGCGCGCAGGAAGTTGGAGACGGCGTCGGCCCCGTAGGTCTCCGAGAGGTACTCGAAAAGGAGGCCCCCATACACATAGGGCCGCTCGCCCCCCGGCCAGAGGGGAGATGAACTGAGCCCAGAGGCCAAGGCCTCCGGACCCTCCTCCAGCACCCGACTTCGGACCATCGCGTCGAAGAGCGTTCCGTGCGCCCGCCCGGCCGAGGTCAGGCGGGATTCCAGCTCCACGGCCACCCCCTCGATGGCCAGTCGGGGGAGCGTATACCCGCCGAAGTAGGGCCAGCGGAGGGGAGGGCGGCCAAAAACCATGCGCAGGGTCCGGCCGATCGGCCCCGTGTACTCGAGGTGGAAGACGTGCACCACCTCGTGGGTAATCACCAGCTCGAGCCACTCGTCGAAGTGTGAGAGCGCCAGGCCGTCGAGCGGGGGATGGAGCCAGATCGTGATTCGATTCGAGGGGGTGACCCGGGCAAACCCATTCGAAATGTCGGTATGGTCGCTCAGGAGGAGGTCGATCCGGCCGGTGGGTACGGCCACAAACCCCTCTGACAGGAGCGCGAACGCCCGCTCCGCGGCGACCGCTGCCCGGGGAACGATCGCCTCGAGCGTCTCGGGGTATGTAAGCCGGAAATGGGCCGTCTGCACCGTCCGGTAGGGGAGGTTGGGTGGTGGCGCCTGCGCACCCCCCGGACCGGCACACAGCAACCCAGCCAGGGCCGGGATCAGAAGGACGAGGGCGCGGCGCGGCGCTCTCCCCCCTCTTCCCTTCCACGCAAAACCCTGGCAAACTCTCAAGTGGTCTTCCCCTTTGGTCAGGAGTCTGGACGCATGCTCCGCGACAACCGGTCGCTCGTCGAAATGCTCGGCCTCGCTGCAGGCTCCGCCTTTGCATCGCTCCCTGCAACCGCCGGCACGGCGGTGAGAAACTGGGCGCGAAGCCGGAGCCCGACCTTTGGCCGATTGGCTCGGGGCGCCGCTGCCGGCGCTGCGGCCGCAGGGATTGTGTATGCGGCGAAGGTCTTTTTTTCGTCGGACGAGGACCGCGCTGAAGACTCCGCCGGCGAGGTCGTGGACGAACTGCTGGCCGGAGCCGGACGCGGGATCCTCTACGCGGCGCTCCTTCAACCCTACCTCCCAGGCCCCTCCATTCTTCGCGGCACCCTCGCCGGAACCGCGGACTATCTGGCGACCCCTTACGGAGGACTCTTCTCCCGTCTCCAGGAGTTCTCCCCGGTCCGGAGGGTCCCCGTCCTTTCGATCCTCCTCGAGACCGGTGATTCGGAGGAGGGCTCGTTCTTGACCTTCGTCCTTCATGGTGCGCTTCTCGGCGTCCTCTACGGAGAATTCTCCGACGAGGAGTAATCTTCGGCGGCCCCCGCAACGAAGAGGGGGATGTTGAGGCCTTCCATCTCTGGTTCTCCCTCCGGGTTGTTGCGGTATCGCGCCGGACAGGCCGGGATTCCTGTGACCTCCCCGTCCGTGCGCCGCTCCGACGGCGGCAGGATGGCAAAGAGTTCAGTGCCGATTCCGGCTGCGCCCGCGCTCCCCCATCCCCGAATGTGGCAGAAGGCCAGCGGGCGCGCCGAGAGCACCGCCGGAAGGTAGAAGAGGGAGATCCCGTCGATCCCATCGAAGAGGAGGTACTCCGCACCGAGTCGGTCCGCCTCCGCAAGGAAGGCGTCCGGATCCCGGGTAAAGGGATAGATTCGCCCGGGCCTCCCCCCCATCAGGAAGAAGATCGAAGGCTTCCGGTTCAGCACAACGGCGTCGGAGGGGAGATTCATTCCGGCCCAGGCCGCACCCTCGCGAAACTCCGCCACGGTTTCCGGATGGCAGGCAAATACGTCGCCCCCTTCGGCCAGCCGCCGACAGTCCGAAGATCCTTCGGCCAGGAGGAGCCAGGCAGGGATGGCGGGGAGCAGGAGCATGAGGACCCCCAGCGCGACGACCCCGGTTGCGGCGACGTTTCCCAACGTGAGTCCTGCGTACCGGAGGGCCTCTCCCGCATACAGAAGGATCAGAGGCACGAGAGGGAGGAGGAAACGGGCTCCGGTCCAAGCTTCCGGCCAGAGGAGGATCAGACCCAGGTAGAGGGGCACGAAGAACTCCGCCACCCCTGCACCCAACCGGACCCGGAGGGTCCATCCCCAGAGGGCAAGGGCGGTCAACACCACGCCCAGCAGGATGGCGGCCCCCTCCCCGGTAGCCCCCCACCACTGTCCGCCGAGGATCTCTCCCGCATACAGGCGCAGATTGGTCCATGCGCGGAGGGGAAGTTCCCACCACCCAATGGTCCCGAGTTCGGGCTGGTATGGATTGACCAACCAGAACTCGGCCTCATAGGCCCCTTCCCCTGTTCCTCCCAGCGAGCGAATCCCCCACGCTCCGGCGAGGAGGAGGAAGCCGCCTGCCAGGAGGGCTGCGTCCCGTCGTTTCCCACCCAGGGCCAGGACGGCGGTCAGGGCGAGTACAAGGGGAAGCCCGGCCGAACGCGAAAAGAAGGCCAGGACCGCCGCCAGGGCGGCAAGGAGGATCCATCGCACGGAGTACACCCCCTCCTCCACTCCCGGAAGCTCGCCCGTCCGGTGGCCAGCCCGACGCAGGGTCAGCGGGGGGAGTCGCCCCACGCCCCGGTCCGCGGCCCAGAGCGCCAGAAAGGTCCAGACGAGAAAGAGCGGCTCTGAAAGGATCCAGCGGCCGGCGTCGAGCCACCCCGCCGAGAGGAGGGTCAGGATCGCCACCGCCGCCCCGGCGATGACTCCGCGGCGCTCGGCGCCCCAGGTCAGGACGAGGAGGACCGCAGCCCCCAGGGTCACCGAGATGAGGAGCTTGAAGCCGACCCAGGTTGTCGCTCCGGCGGCGGTCAGGAGGGCGAGAAGCGCGGGGAAGACCGGGGGATACTTCGTGTGCGGGAGCTGTTCCGGATCCCAGAGCTCCGTGTACCCACCCCCGGTGGCCAGGGAGTACCCGAGCGTCAGATACGAGGCGTTGTCCCCCCCTGTGTGCGGGACCGGAGTGAATACGGAGGCCAGGACACCCAACGCCACCAGCCCGACCGCCCCGGTGGCGAGCCACTCGGCCCGGCGGTCCGGCGGACTCACGATCGCTCGCTTCCCGGGGTCAGCGATCCCAGGATCCGGGGTCCGCTCGCCCCCGTCACCGCCGGAACATTTGCGGGGACGCCCTGGAGATGCGCCCACGCCAGGAGAGCAAAGGCAGCGGCCTCCCGCGCGTCGGGGTCGAGCCCGAGGGCCTCCGCACCTGTGCGCACGGGGAGCGGGTCGAGCGCCTCCGCGATCTTTCGCACCAGGGTGGGGTTTCGCGCGCCCCCGCCGGCCAGAACGACCTCGTGCATGCCGCCGCTCGGGAGAAAGTCTCGATACGCCTGTGCAATGGACTGCGCCGTCAGCGCCGTCAGGGTGGCCAGGAGATCGTCCCACGATGCGTCGGATTCGGGTTGCACCCGGGCGACAATCTCGTCGAGGCGGGGCTCTCCAAACCGCTCCCGCCCCGTCGAGCGGGGAGGCGGGAGGGTGAAGAAGGGGTCGGCGAGGAGATCCTCCAGGAGTTCAGGGATCACTCGTCCTCGTGCCGCTCGGCGCCCCTCGGCATCCCATGGCTCCTTCCCATGGGATGCGCGGCGCGCGGCCCCATCCAGGAGGGCCACACCGGGTCCGGTGTCGAAGCCCAATACCCCTGCGAGTCTCCCATCCGCCGGGAGGAAGGTGACATTCCCCATCCCCCCGAGATTCTGCAGGGCGCGACCGACCCCGGGCCGGCGAAGGAGTGCCCAGTCCGCCCAAGGGACAAGCGGGGCACCATGCCCCCCGGCGGCCATATCCCGCGCGCGGAAGTCGCTCACGACCGGACAGCCGAGCGTTTCCGCCAGCGTCGCCGGGCATCCGATCTGGAGGGTGGCGCCCCGGCCCTGCGGTGTGGGGGGTTCGTGCCAGACGGTTTGCCCATGGGATCCCACCGCAGCGACCTCCCCGGCGTCCACCCCGATTTCATGGAGGAGTTCGAGGAAGACCTCCGCAAATCTGCGGCTCAGGTCCCGGCCCAGCAGAGCCAGTTCGCGAACCCCGCCCTGGGAGATGGCCCGGGCGACGCGCTCCCGTTCTTCCCCCGTATAGGGGTCCGACCGGAAGCCGACGACCTCCCAATCGAGCGAGTCCGGTCCTTCGCCCCCGACCGAAAGGAGGAGGGCATCCACGCCGTCGAGCGAGGTGCCGGAGAGGAGGCCGCCCACGAGTTTCCGATCTCGCTTCACCGGTTCCACGCGCTCCATTCGGGGGGTGGTCGTGGGACGGGCGGCCGTGGTATGTTCGTCGAGTCGGCGTTGCCCGCACGGCGTCTTGAGACGCGGGCGCAAGCTAACGGAGCCGCTGCAGCCCTGCCAACGCGGACCCATCTCCCTGTCTCCGGCTGAAAAACTCGAGCTCCTCACCCTCTATGGATCTTCTGGATCGCGCACGCGGCATGGCTCCCTGGCTCGTCGATATCCGGCGGGACCTGCACCGCCACCCAGAATTGAGTTTCCAGGAAGTGCGCACCGCCGGCGTGGCGGTGGCCGAACTGACGAGTCTGGGATATGGGGTCCGACAAGGGATCGCCCGAACCGGTGTCGTGGCGGAGTTGGAGAATGGACCGGGACCGACCGTCGCGATCCGAGCGGATATGGATGCTCTCCCGATCCAGGAAGACACCGCACTCCCCTTCTCTTCGACGGTTCCGGGGGTCATGCACGCCTGCGGACACGACTGCCACACGGCGGGACTTTTGGGCACGGCTCGCATCCTGGCGCAGCTTCAGGAGGAAGGCACCCTCCCAGCCGGCCGCATCCGCCTCCTCTTCCAGCCCTCGGAAGAGTCGAGCGACGACGAAGGGAAGAGTGGGGCGATGCGCATGGTGGAAGAGGGGGCCATGGAGGGAGTCGACGCGGTCATCGGACTTCATGTGGGGGCCCACCTCACCGCCGGACAGGTCTTCCTCCGCGAAGGCCCGTTTTGGGGGGGGTCCGACGAGGTTGTCGTGACGGTTCATGGGAAGGGGGCCCACGCCGCCCGCCCTCACGAAGGAATCGACGCCCTGGCCCTGGCGGCGCTCGGAGTCGTGGCGGCGCAGCAGGTTGTAAGCCGCATGACCGGACCCTCGGAGCCGGCGGTGCTCTCCTTCGGAACGATTCGGGGTGGAACGGCGCCGAATGTGGTCTGCGAGCGGGTCACCCTCACCGGCAGCCTCCGCTACTTCGATGAAGCCGTCCGCCAGCGCATCCACGAGGGGGTGCGTCGGGCCTTCGGTACGGCCGAGAGGATGGGGGCCCGGGTCGAGGTAGAATTCCGCGGAGGGTATCCCCCCGTCGTAAACGACCCGAAGGTGAGCCGCTGGATCGAAGAGGCGGTGCGTCCGATCGTCGGGGAGGGAGGCTTCGTTCGGGCAGAGCCGAGCCTTCTGGCCGAGGATTTCGCCTTTCTCGCCCGGGCGGCACCTGGGGCCTTCTTCTGGCTCGGCGCGGCCATCGACGACCCGCGGGAGCATCACTCCCCCCGCTTCATCGTCGACGAAGCGGTGCTTCCCTTGGGCGCGGCACTCCTGGCCGCCTCGGCCATCCACCTGCTAGAGCGGCTCGCAGCCGAGGGCTGAACACCCATCCTGGCCAGGCTCGCTCGCCGCGCCGGTCCCTTCAGCCGTGCAACAACCCGCTACGGGGCCAAGAGAACGGCCGGTGCCTCGAGTCGTACGACCAGACTCGTCCCTTCGCGAATCTCCGCATGGCCGTCCCGCGTCGTGAGAGCGACACCGGCACCGGCGATCGCCCCGACCACTGCACCTCCCACCGTCGACCGGGAATCACGTCCGAGGATCCGACCCACGATCGCTCCAGCGGCCGCGCCCGTGGCCACCGTAGCGGCGCTACGTGCGCCGGAGGCCTGTGCCGAGGCGTCGACATCCACATCGGTGACCATCGCCTCGATCGGAAAACGCTCGCCACGAATCATCAGCGCGTCGAAGGTCAAGAGGAGGAGCGCCTCCTCCTCCGCGCTTCCACTCCGCCGGGCCTCGGCTACCCGACCCTCCAGAAAGGCCCCCTCGGGGATCAGAACCATTCCGTCGCTCGCCAGGATCTCTTCGGAGACCCGCGCCTGGAATCGGTCCCCCGCCACATTCGTTCGGGTTGAAAGGGCGGAGACCATGGCGGCGGGAATCAGCGTTCCAGAGGGGATGGCTACCGTCGGGGCCAAGGGCTCCGGACCCGGGACCGGAACCTCGACCTCGACCTCACGCTCCATGACCGGTGCGAGAGGCGTCTCGGGAAGGACGCTCGAGGCGGAGGGCGGTGGCGTCGGGGCCACACGAGCGGGCTCCGGGGTTGCGGCTACCACCGCCGGTGCCGTCTCCGCCTCACTCTCGATGGGAAGCTCGGAGTCCATCAAAGCCGGGGCGGGCTCGCCGTCGAAGTCCGGCGCCGACTGCGCATCGCCCCCACAGGCGGTCAGCAAGAAGGGGAGCACCAGGAAAAGGGCCGCGCGCTTCAAGCAATCAGGTCCTTGCAACCGACGGGTCACGTTATACTCTCCTTGTCCGCTTCGAGTAGGACGGGGCTGGGCCAACCGGCATTTCGGCTCACTTTTTGTACACCATCCCCTCCTGATATGAGCCACCTTCGCACCCTCCTCCCGTACTTCGGCCCCTATCGGACCGCCATGTCCGTGGGGCTGGCGCTCGTGGTGGTGTCCAACCTGTTTACCGTCGCGGCGCCCTGGCTGCTCCGATTGGCCGTCGACCATCTGGGGAGCGCAGACGCCTCGCCGGGACGGCTGGCCGGCTATGCCGGGCTGATCGTCCTGGCCGCGGTCCTCGGCGGCGCGGCCCGCTTCGGAATGCGCGAGCTCCTGAATGGGGTGAGCCGACGGGTCGAATGTGACCTCCGGGCCCACTTCTTCCGTCACCTCGTCCGCCTCGACGCCGGCTTCTTTGGTCGGGAGCGAACCGGAGATATCATGAGCCGGGCCACCCACGACACTTTGGCCGTGCGGCAGGCGGCAGGGCCTGCCGTCATGTATGCCGTGAACACGGTGGTGGTCACGGGCTTTGCGCTCTCCGTGATGATCTGGATCTCCCCGGCACTCACGGCCCTCGTCCTGATTCCGATGGCCCTCCTCCCCCCCGTCGTAATCACCTTCGGTCGCGTGATCCATCGCCGCTTCCTGAAGATCCAGGAGCAGTTTTCGGCCCTTTCGACACAGGCCCAGGAGAACCTCACGGGGGTGCGCCTCATCCGTGGGTATGCCCAGGAGGCAGATCAGGCGGACCGATTTGGCCGTATGAGCCGAGAATACATGGAAAGAAACCTTCACCTCGTGCGCGTCGAAGGACTGTTTCACCCCTCCCTGGGTCTCCTCACGGGGGCCGCGATGGTGGTTCTACTCTGGTTTGGAGGCGGGAGGGTGATGTCGGGAGCGCTCACCATCGGTGACCTCGTCGCCTTCCTCTTCTATGTGAATCTGCTGACCTGGCCGATGATCGCCCTGGGCTGGGTGGTCAATCTCTTTCAGCGGGGAGAGGCCTCCATGGCGAGGATCAATGCGATCCTGCGCACGGAACCCGAGATCGTCACGGGTCGGGGCCGCTCGACCGATCAGGTCCGGGGTCACATCGAGTTCCGCGGTGTCCACTTTCGACATCCCCGAGAAGAACGCGACGTACTTCGCGACCTCTCCTTTGTGGTCGAGGCCGGGGAAACGGTGGCGATCGTGGGCGCCACGGGCTCAGGAAAAAGCACGCTCGTCTCCCTGCTGCCCAGGCTCTTCGATCCGACCGATGGGATGATCCTACTCGATGGAATCCCCCTTCAGGAATACGACCCGGCCCGTCTCCGGGCCGTCATGGGTGTCGTTCCCCAGGACGCCTTCCTCTTTTCGGACACGATCGCGTCGAACGTCGGGCTGGGTCTCGCCGACGCGGATTCCGGGGCGGGGCGGGCGGAGATCCACGAGATCGACGCCCGGATTCTTCGGGCTGCCGAGATTGCGCAGCTCGATGAACAGGTTCGGGCCTTCCCGAAGCGGTATCAAACCCGACTCGGCGAACGAGGGGTCAATCTTTCCGGGGGGCAGCGCCAGCGCGCCACCCTTGCTCGCGCCCTCGCGCGGGAGCCGAAGATCCTCATCCTCGATGATGCCCTGAGCGCCGTCGACACCCAGACGGAGGCGGACATCCTCTCCGAACTCGCCGCAGCCATGCGCGCCCGGACCTCCTTCCTGGTTTCGCACCGAGTCACCGCCGTTGAACGGGCAGACCGAATCCTCGTCCTGGAGGAGGGTAGGCTCGTCGAGACGGGCACCCCCGAAGAACTCCGCGAACGGGGCGGAGTGTATGCCGCGCTCCTGCGTCGACAACTCCTGCAGAGGGATTTTGAGGAGGGAGTGCTCAGTGCGGCTCGTCGCGAGCCGCTTCCGCTCGCGCTCGCCGAGCCTGAACCGCGGCCCGGAGCCCCAGAGTAAGCCCGATCCATCCAAAGAGGATGGCGATCGTCCAACCCACGGTCCGTGGGAAAAAGGCGGCCAGTGCCCCCACGAGCACCAGGAGAATGGCCGCCGTCCAGAGTACAACCCGGTCCTCCCTCCCGAGCACCCGTTGCCCCGCAATGGCGTCGCTGAGGGCCGATCCGGCGCGGACGATGTCCGCGATGGTGAGGGTCTGCCCGCTGTGGGTCCACCCCCGGGGACGGGCGCTCGACGACGAAAGGATCGGCTCCCGGTCGAGGGTCGCGGTGCCGAGCCCCGGCCCGGCCAGGTCCAGGTCGGCCGCAGGTGCCCGACCCGGCAGTACAATCTCCACAGCCGAGGCGAGGTCGGCCAGGAAAAGGGCCTGAACCTGAGAGGCCAGGTCGGGATCGAGGACCCCCACATCCAGCTCCCAGTTTCCGAGCAGCGACGCGGAATTCAGATTCGTCGATCCGATGCGACACCACTGGCCGTCCACCACCGAGGTCTTGGCGTGGATCATCGGCCCCTGCCATTCGAAAATTCGAACGCCGGCCTCGAGGAGGGAACGGAATCCGCCTCGTGAGAGGCTCCCGACCCAGGGCCAATTGTTGTGTGCCGGGACCAGGATCCGGACGTCGACCCCGTCGCGTGCTGCGGCCATGAGCGATTCCGCAACGGGACGAGGCGCAAGGAAATAGGGATCCGTGATCCAGAGGCGCTGACGCGCCCAGGAAGCCATCAGTTGGGTGGCCCGGTAGACCCGCGAGCGCCAGGGTTGCCCCTCGATGAGCCAGACCGGGACCTCACCGCGCGGCGTTGTCCGTTCCGGGTCTGCCGATACGGCTTCGGGGATCGTTCCGCCAGACTCCGCCCAGACCCTTTCGAAGGTTTGCGCTGCCGCCGCCGCCGCCGGCCCGCGAATCTCGACCCCGGTGTCTCTCCAGGGCGGCTCGTCGTCCGTTCCGGCCCACTCCTGACCCACGCAGAAGCCTCCCAGGAAGGCCGTCTCCCCGTCCACGACGACCAACTTGCGATGCCCCCTTTGGAAGACACCCAGCGGATCTCCGATCCCTGGGCGATTGAAGGCCCGCACCTCCACCCCCGCAGCCCGGAAGGGTCGCCAGTAGCGGCGCGGTGTCGCCCAGCAGCCCACCCAGTCGTAGAGGACCCGCACCTCGACTCCGTTCTCCGCGCGCTCGATCAGCGCTTCGCGGAACTGTCGGCCGATCGGGTCGTCCCGGAGGATGTAATTCTCGAAGTGGACAAAGTGCTCGGCTCTTGCGATGGCTTCGAGCCAGGCGTCGAAGGTGGTGGGTCCATCAAACTGCAGCGCCAGGAGATTTCCATCAATCCGAGACGACGCCGTCGCCCGGCTCATGGCTCGCTCGGGGAAGGGTAGTGCGCGCTCCGATCCCTCGGGCACGGGGAATCGCGAGCGACTCAGACCGTCTCGATCGGGCAGGTGAGCCCTCCACTTGGAAGCTCGGCCCCTGCTTCCCGGCAGGATGCACAGAGGCCGTAGATCTCCAACTTATGCCGCGTGGGCAAAAACCCGTGCCGGCCGGCGATCGAGTTTTGGATGCGTTGGATCTCGGCGCTCTTGAACTCGGTTACGCCACCGCACTCCTGACAGATCAGATGTTCATGCTCCGGTTGCCGAGAGAGGCGATGTTCGTATCGCTTGAAGCCCTCTCCGAAGTCGTGCTCCGCGACGAGACGACTCTTCACCAGGAGGTCGAGGGTCCGGTAGACCGTTGCCTTTCCGATGCGCTCCCCGCCCTCCCGGAGCCGTGCCTCGATGTCCTCGACGGAGAGGTGCTCCTCCGAAGTGAACACGACCTCCGCAACGGCCTCCCGCTGCTGCGTGACCGGGAGGCCCTGTTCGCGCAGATAGCGCCCGAAGAGTCGGACGAACGGCGAGATGGGCGGGCTCGTTGTGGGTACCATCAGCTTCGTTGCTCCGTGAGGTCGGACGCGCCGGTCGATCCATGAGCGTCGAGCGGCGGCCCCACTTCCTCCATCAGTCCCGCAAAGGCTTCGTGGCTTCCCGCAATGGACACGGACCGGGGTGCGCTTTGGGCCTCGGGGGATCGTCGCACGACGCCGTCCATGATGCGCGGGAGTCGATCCTCCGGAGCCTCTCCCTCTTCCTGGAAAACCGGCGTGAAGGAAACCCCCTTTCCGGTTTCCTCTGCCCGGTACGCCAGGGTCACGAGGAGCCGGCGCTCCCCCTCTGCAAAGCAGCTTCCCGCGATGACACCGCTTTCCGTTCGCCCCCTCGCCAACGGGGGGAAGATCCAGAGCCGGTCCAAACGCGTGGGAGACACCCTTTCGGCCAGCGCCCGAAGAGCGGTCGAGAGGGCACTGGGCACCCCGAGGTCGCGGTCCGCCATGGGAATACGCCGCTCCCTCTCTACGGTTCCCCGACGGGAGACGCCGATGTATTGATCTCGGCAAGGACCTCGTCGACTACCCGCTGCCGCACTTCCTCGAGCGTCCCACGCATCAGCGCCCCGGAGGCACGCACATGGCCTCCCCCGCCGAAGACCCGAGCGACCTTGTTCACATCCACCGCCCCATTCGAACGAAAGGAGGCCTTTACCTGTCCGGTCTCGAGTTCCCGAAAGAGGAGACCCACCTCGACGCCCTCCAAACCCCGAGGGTAATCGACCATTCCATCGAGGTCCTCGGAGGTGCACCCGAGCGTCCGAAAGGTCGTAGCCGGAACCGTCATCCAGGCCACCGACCCGTCCGGCGAGAGCGTCAGGGTCGCCAGTGATTCCTGAAGGAGCTGAATCCGGCGAAGGGGGACCTGCCCATACACACTCCGGTAGAGACCGTCGGGGGAGGCACCTCGCTCGATCAACTCGGCCACGACCCGATGCACGCTCGGGGTCGCATTCGAGAAACGAAAGGAGCCGGTATCGGTGAGGATCGCCACATAGAGCCCCTCCACCACGGAACGACTCCACGGTCCTCCCATCGCATGGATCAGGTCGAAGACGAGCTCCCCGGCCGCGGCGGCCGTCGGATCACGCAGGGAGGTCGCCTCGAGGGCATCCTCGCCGGGCGGATGATGATCGATGACGATGAGGGGGAGGGGATCCAGCATGGGCTTCACCCGACCGATGCGGGACTTCTCTCCCGTATCCACCACGATGCCGAGATCGGCCTCTCGGCAGAGCGCCTCGGCATGCGCCGTCCCCGCTGCCACGACCCGCTCCGGATCGGAGAGGAGGAAGAGGAAGGGTTCGGGAAAGGGGGTCGGATTGATGATCCACGCCTCCTTGCCCATCTCGGAGAGGATCGCGAGCAGGGCGGCCTCGCACCCGGTCCCATCCCCATCGGCATTCAGGTGGGTGGTGAGAATCACCCGCCGTGACCCCTGGATGAGTGGGATCAGTGCGTCGATGTCTCGCCGGCGGGATGGGGGAATCTGGTAGGTCATTTCTGGTAGGGCGAAGGGTAGACCCCCTGCCCCCCAGGGTCAAGCTCCCGGAAGGCGCTTCCGGAGCTTGGCCCAGTTCGACGCCAGGAATACATGGAAGGGGGCCCGTACGCCCCTGACGGTGCCATGGGCGAGCGCCGCGAGGAGCGCTTCGGGTTCATTCCGGTGGTGGGGAAGTTCGACCCAGCTCCCGCCCACCTCCCCGACCGTGTGTGCATCGGATCCCGCGGCGGCCAACCGCCCGTGCCGGCCGGCGAGCTCTCGGGCCCGCACATTGTGGGCGGGATTCCGGAGTCGGCCGTTGAAGACCTCTACCACATCGACCAGGGGGGCCAGGCGCTCGGCGAGGCGTCCGCCTCCCCCCTTTCCTGGGGCGAAGGGGTGCGGCAGGTATACGATCCCCCCTTGTTCGCGAATCCGGCGGCAGGTCTCCTCCGCCGGCGTGCCCCGCGGGATCTCGGTCGAGAGGTAGAGGCCGATCAGGTCGACCCCCTCCGCCGTTCGAACCTCCTCTCCTGGAATGACGCGGTCGGGGTGGCGAGATGCCCATTCCAGCGCCAGGCCCAACCGATCATGGTCCGTGATCGCGATCCGGCCGATCCCCTGCTCTGCCGCGCGGGCGAGAACGGCGTCGGGATCCGAGAGGCAGTCCCAGGACCCCCGGGTGTGCAGGTGCAGGTCGAGGCGAAGGCGTGAGGTCATGCGTCCCTGTCCATCTCCACCTCCGGGGCGGGGGCGGATTCTGCGTTTGCCGCAGCGTCGGCTTCTAGAGAGAGAGCCCGGAAATCGGCCAGGAGAGCATGCGCGGCCTTCTCCAGTTCCTCCCGAGACCCGTCGTTTTGAATCACATGGTCCGCTTGGATTCGCTTCTTCTCTGGCCCCTCCTGGGCCCCGATCATCCGATGCGCCTCATCAGGGGCGATTCCACGATCCTCCACGAGGCGTCGCAGCCGCTCGTCTTCGGGGGCATCCACAAAGACGATTCGATCGAACTCCCCGGCCATCCCCGCCTCGAAGAGGAGCGGCACTTCGCTCACGACGAGGGGTGCGCCTTCCAGGCGACGGTCCTCGATCCACTCGCCCCGTAGTTGGGCGATCCTGGGGTGGAGCAGAGATTCCAGCTTGTGCCTCGCACCTGGGTCGCGAAAAACGAGGGCCCGCATCTTGGTCCGATCCAACTCTCCATCCGCCCCCAACATTCCGGCCCCGAACTCCCCCAGTACCGAGGCGAGTCCGGGCGTGCCTGGCGCGACAGCGACACGCGCCAGGGAATCCGCGTCGACCACAGGGACCCCCGCCTGCGCCCAGAGATGCGCCACCGAAGACTTTCCGGAGGCGACGTTTCCGGTAAGCCCGATGCTCAGCACGGCGCCTCCGACGGAGCGTTCATCCGGAACCGAAGATGCCGAGGAGGCCGAGCGCGGCGAGGCCATTAAAAATAAAGTTTCCCAGAAACGTCGCCCCGAAGATCCCGAAAAGGGAGAAGCCCAGAAAGGCCATCGGAATCACCAGGAGTTCGTTTGGGAGCGGGACCACACTGGCATACACGAAGAGGATGAGATAGGGGAGCCACCATCGATCCTGTAGGCGACGCAGCGCTCCCAGCACTCTCCCGTCCGAGACCTGCACGACCTCGCGCCCCAGAGAGCCCACCAGAAATCCGGCCAGGTCTCCCGTCGTCATCCCCACCGAGATGGTCAGGACGGTGGCGACCGGATGCATTCCGATTTCCACGAAGAACGGATAGAAAAGGATGATCGGGATCGGGATGACGAGATTGAAACCACTCAGGGCGGAAAGAAGGAAGAGTCCGGGAAAGCCCCACATCGAGACCATGTCCTCGACGGCCGTGAGCTCGGACCCGAAGAGGTTCACCCAGATGGCCGCAGCCACAAGTGCGGCCACCGCGGCGACCTTGACCGCGAGGCGCAGCACCTGGTGTCCCCTTCCCCCCCGAGCCGCGTCGGCGACCGCCACGGAGTCGGTGTCCTCGCCCGCGCCGCCGGACGGCTCCCTCATCGACGCCTCACTCCGCTGACCCTCTGCCCTTCGCGGATCAGGTCGTCCGTCGTATCGAACGTGCCGTCCGGTCCGGCGGAGGACACACGGAAGAGCGATGTCGTCACAGTCAGCCGATACCGATTCCCCCAAGCGTCGATGCGGGAGGTCTCCTGCGGGTAGCGTCCGTCCAACCAGAGGTCGAACTCCCCGCGGTCCGTGGGGAGGCCGCCACGGGACTCCTGATGGGTCTCGAGGTCGGACACAATCTGCCGGAGTTCCTGGTTCGTCATCCACACGTAGGCAGGACGAAGGAGTGGCTGCGCCGTGTCGAAGATCACGGCCCGGCTCTGTTGGAAATAGAGCCCCACCCCCAATGCCAGAAGGAGCAGGATCATGACTCGGCCCATCTTCCCCTCCCTTTCCGGCTCAGCGTCGTCTCCGCATCTGTGAAGTCCAATGCAAATATCGAGCCGCGTCGCGGGCCGGAGGGGTGGCCGCCGGATCTCCGTAGGCCGTTTCCATCCTCCACCGCAGGTACGCTGCGTCCGGGATCGGCAAAAAGGGAAAGCGGCGGTACCACCCCTCGGGCCGACTCGCCCAGGCCAGCGCCAGGAGGGCGGGAATCAGGGTCGGGTGCCGGAGTACCAGCCCCGCCATGGCGCGGTGAAGTCCCATCGGATGGTTCTCTCCCCCCTCTGAAATTGTCGGGAGCCCGGGTGCGCGCGTTCCGGCGCCTGGGGGACCCCCCATGGAGAAAGGGGTACATCTCCCGTAGGTAGGAAGGTAGCATTGAAACCCCTGCCGCTAGAAGGTCGACGACCCAGGC
>JBBDLO010000011.1:0-5187 GCA_040878815.1 Gemmatimonadota bacterium
CGCGGCAAGCGTTGAACCGATTCGACTCGAGGAAGGTGCCTCATGTCCATCTCGCGCCGGGAGCTCCTCCGGTCTCTCCTTCACACCACAGGGTCGTTGGCAGTAGGAGGCAGCGTACTCGGTGCTCTCCCGGCCGGTCGCGCGGGGGCCCGTCTCCTCGCACAGGTACCACCTCCGGCTCCGGAGACCCTGTCCATCGCCGGCACCCGTGAACCCTCCGTCCCGAACGTCGAAATGGAACCCTATCGAATCGACTTCCCTCCAGCGGCGATCGAGGATCTCCACCGAAGAATCGACGCCACGCGCTGGCCGGAGATGCCCTTCGAGACCGGCTGGGAAAGCGGGACGAACGACGCCGTCCTCCGGGAGCTGGTCGCGTACTGGCGAAACGACTACGACTGGTTTGCGGTCCAGGAACGGCTGAACCAACGCACCCATCTCCGTGGACCGATCGAAGGAGAACAGCTCCACTGCGTGGTCTACGAGGGAGAGGGGGCCGATGCGCCCGGGCGGTTTCCCCTTCTCCTTCTTCATGGGTGGCCCGGCTCCTTCCATGAGTTCGATGCCGCGGCGCCTCGGCTGGCGGCCGGGCAGGGGGGAGCCCCCGGGTTCGACCTGGTCGTGCCCTCACTTCCCGGGTTCGCCTTCTCTGAAGCTCCGAGAGAGCGGGGGATGAACCCCACCCGAATCGCGGAGCGGCTCCACCTCCTGATGGGTGAACTCGGCTTCGAGCGTTACGGAGTTCAGGGCGGCGATTGGGGCTCGATCATCGCCACGCAGATGGCGCGTCTCCATCCGGAGGCACTCGTCGGGCTGCATCTGAACTTCGTGGCCTCGGCTCCGGCGCCACCCGACGGGGTCGAGCCCTCGGCGGAAGAGGTGGCCTATCGCGCCGCCCGCGCCCGCTTTCAGGGGGCGGAGACGGGCTACTCCTCCATCCAGGGAACGCGCCCTCAGTCACTCGCCTATGCGCAGAACGACTCGCCGGTGGGGCTCCTGGCCTGGATCCTCGAGAAATACTGGGCCTGGAGCGATCACGGCGACGACCTCTGGGAGACATTCTCACGCGACGACATCCTGACGACGGTCATGCTCTACTGGTTGCCGGGACGGGTGCTCTCCTCCGCGCGGATCTACTACGAAACATCCAATCCGATTCCCGGCACGGCGATCGGGGGACGAGTGGAGGTTCCGACGGGGTATGCGCGCTTTCCTGCGGAGCCTTGGGGGCCGCCCCGAGAGGTCGTGGAACGGACGTACAACTTGGTGCATTACTCGGAGCCCGAGCGGGGTGGTCATTTTCCGGCGCTGGAGCGGACGATGGCCTGGGCAGAGGATGTCGCGCGGTTCTTCGGCGGTCTCAGGGCATAGTCGACGAGCCACGGTCACCGGACCCGCCCGTCAAGATTTCGCCGGACTCGTCACGTGACGCGCAAGCGCCTCGGCCAACTCCTGCAGGGGCGTGGGCTTGTGGAGGATCTCGCGGATTCCGGCACCGGCGATCGTCTCCGCCGGAAGGGCGTCGATGAAGCCGGTGAGGAGCAGAATCGGGACTCCCGGGCGAATCGCGCTGACGGCCTTGGCGAAGTCGAGTCCGTTGGTGCCGGGCATCAGGTAGTCGCTGATCACCGCGCTGAACGAATCCGGATCGCTTCGGAAGAGCTCGAGGCCGGCCTTCGCCCCGATCGCGGCCGCGGGATTGTACCCCAGCGTCTCGAGGCGGCGCTGGCCGATCTTCACGAGCGACGGTTCGTCGTCCACGAGGAGAATTCGCTGGCCCTGGCCACGGGGTGTGCTCGGCGACGGCGTCGTCTCGGCCTCGGGTTCATCGATGGCCGGAAGGAGGATGCGAAAGGTGGTTCCGACACCGGGTTCGCTCTCCAGCTCGACGACTCCCTCGTGCTCCCGCACGATGCCGTCCACGATGGCCAGGCCGAGGCCGGTACCTTTTCCTGGATCCTTGGTCGTAAAGAAGGGCTCGAAGATCTTCGACTGCACTTCGGGCGGGATCCCGGGGCCCGAGTCTCGCACGCAGACCATCACGTGCATTCCTTCGCGCATGCCCGGTCTCAGGCGCGCCTGACTGTCGGCGAGGTAGAAGGGTGCGACCTCGATTCGGATCTGCCCCCCGTCCGGGACGGCCTGTGCCGCATTCATCCCGAGGTTCATCAGGACCTGATGGATGGCGGATGGATCGGCGAGCACCTGGGGAGTCGCAGCGTCCACCTGTGCATCGACATCCAGGCGGGATCCCACGCTCGAACGAAGGAAGCGGAGAACCTCGCTCACGGGGGCCGAGAGCGAGATCGGCACCCGCGTGGTTTCGTGACGCTCTCCGAATCGTTGGATTCGGGTCACCAGCGTCTTTCCTCGCTCGACGAACTGAAGGAGCTCCTCCAGATCGTCGATGAGTGGCCCGGGGGGGAGCGCTCCCTCCAGGAGTTCGGCATAGCCCTGGATTGCCCCGAGAATGTTGTTGAAGTCATGGGCGATTCCCCCGGCCAGTCGCCCAATGGCCTCCATTTTCTGAGACTGCCGCAACCGCCCCTCCAGCTCTGCGCGGGCCTCCTCTTCTCGCTTTCGTTCGCTGATGTCCACCACGGAGGCGAGCACAAGGAGACCGTCTTCCGTCTCGATCGGGTTGAGCCCGATCTCGATGGGGACTTCGGTGCCGTCCTTGCGGAGCCCATAGAGGTCTCGGCCGGCACCCATGGCGCGGGCATCCGGCTGCGCCATGAATGACTCTTGATAGGCCGGGTGCCGATCGCGAAAGCGTTCGGGGACGAGCGTGAGGAGGTTTTGGCCCGCCAACTCCGTGCGGTCGTATCCGAAGAGGCGCTCGACCTCCCGGTTTACGAGGAGGATACGCCCTTTGCGGTCGACCATGATCATTCCGGCCGGAGAGGATTCGACGGCGGCGCGGAACCGGTCGTCGGCCCGCTTTCGGCTCGTGATGTCGACGATCGACGAGAGGATGAACATCCCCTCGGGGGTCGCGACGGGTGTCAGGCCGATCTCGACCGGAACGGTCGACCCGTCCTTGCGTAGACCGTAGAGGTCCCGCCCTGCGCCCATGGCACGGACTCGGGGTAGCTCCGCGAACTCCTCTCGGAAGCGGACGTGCCTCTCTCGGACGAGGGCTGGGAGGAGCATTTCGACGCGGCGACCCAGGAGCTCTTCTCGCGGATACCCGAAGAGTCGCTCCACCTCGCGATTCACGAGGACGATCCGACCCTCGGAATCCACCATGAGGAGTCCGCTCGGCGCGGATTCGACGGCCGCGCGAAGGCGCAGGTCTTCGGCCTCGGGGGGGTTGGCTGCCATTGGTCCTCCCGGCTCACGGGGAATGCCGGACCTTCTTTCGATCGGAAGTCCGAGAGAATGCGGGGAGGCGCACGGAGGGGATCTGATACCCCCTGGTCTCGTCCCGATCGTTCTCCCTGCTTGGAAATAGTGCGGCCTGCGTGCCCTCCGGGGCAAGGGTACTCCGAGGGAATTCGCCTTACCCAGAACTGCAAGACTCCGGTGGGTGGTTCGACGACCCTTCTAGAGCCGTCTACAGCTTCGGTAGCGTCACCCCATGCTGATCCTGGTACTTCCCCTTGCGATCCGCGTACGCCGTCTCCGGCTCCTCGTCGCTCTGGAAGAAGAGCAACTGCGCGATCCCCTCATTCGCATAGATCTTGGCCGGGAGGGGAGTCGTGTTCGAGATCTCGAGGGTGAGGTATCCCCGCCAGGTCGGCTCGAGGGGGGTGACATTCACGATGATGCCACAACGTGCATAGGTGCTCTTGCCGACGCAGAGGACCAATGTGTCCCGCGGGATCCGGAAGAACTCCAATGTGCGGGCCAGCGCAAAGGAATTGGGGGGAATAATGCAGGTTTCGGTGTTCACATCCACGAAGGAGCGATCGTCGAACTTCTTCGGATCCACCACCACGTTGTGGACATTGGTGAAGACCTTGAACTCCGGAGCGACCCGGATGTCGTACCCGTAGGAGGAGACGCCGTACGAGATCGTGCCGTCTCGTACCTGGCCGGGCTCGAAGGGCTCGATCATGCCGTGCTCTTCGGACATCTTGCGGATCCATCGGTCGTTTCGGATCGTCATGCGATGGGCGGGGCGGTGGGGGGTACGATCAAGCGAACGCCGGGGAGTATAGGAGCGCGACGTCCGGAGAGCAAAGGGGTTGGTTGCCCGTCCCGCGAGAGCGTCGGGTGCGCAGGCCCGGAAGTGCTTGAAAATCTTGGATTATCGCGGATTTCTCCGGGTTGACACCCCCTCCGGACTCCGGATATCTTCCAAGCACAGCCAAGTGAACAATTTCACAAGCTAGTTTCCCAACCAACCATGTCCTCCAGCTACCTCCCTGTCCTCATCCTGCTGGGGGTCTCCGTGGTCAACGCGGCGGGGATGTTGATCGCATCGCACGTCCTCAATCCGCGACGCCCGACGGCCGAAAAGGAAATGCCGTACGAGTCCGGGATGATTCCCCTGGGGGATACCCGGGCGCGCTTCTCGGTCAAGTTCTATATGGTTGCGATCAGCTTCATCATCTTCGACCTCGAGGCGATCTTCCTGATTCCCTGGGCCGTCGCGATGCGGGAATTGGCGTGGAGCGCTTTCGTGGCCGTGGCGATCTTCAATGCGGTCCTGGTGGTCGGGTTGGTTTACGAGTGGCGGAAGGGGGTATTGGACTGGGAATGAGTGAGCGCACGGAGCTACCGACGGTTTCCGGTGGGAGCGGACTGCCGGGAGGGATCTTCGGATCCGGGACGCCGGCCTTCCTCACGACGAAGGTCGATTTCGTGGTCAACTGGGCCCGGCGCAACTCCCTCTGGCCGATGCCCTTCGGAACGGCGTGCTGTGCGATCGAGATGATGGCATCGGCGGCATCGAATCAGGACTTGGCCCGCTTCGGGATGGAGCGAATGTCTTTTTCGCCCCGGCAGGCGGACGTCCTCATCTGTGCTGGGCGCGTTCCTTATAAGCTGGCCCCGGTCCTTCGGCGCATCTGGGACCAGATGCCGCAGCCGAAGTGGTGTGTGTCCATGGGGGCATGCGCTTCTTCCGGGGGGGTGTTCGACGTCTACTCGATGGTACAGGGGATCGATACGATCATCCCCGTCGACGTTTATGTTCCCGGGTGTCCGCCCAGGCCCGAAGGGCTGATCTTTGGGCTCATG
>JBBDLO010000012.1:0-4876 GCA_040878815.1 Gemmatimonadota bacterium
ACAGGAGGTAGCTGATCAGGTCGGACTCGGCGATCGGAGGCTGCGAGTCCGAAGACAGGGTGACCCGAGGATTGACGAGCGTCCCCGCCACATTCGCGGTGATGTTGAGCGGTTCCCCACCCTCCGTCCGCAGCCGGGTCGTCGCATCGATGTTCAGGTTGGGATTGATGCCTGGAATTCCGACGAAGTCCACGGTTCCGCCCTGGACCTGGAACTGGCGACTGAAGCGGGTATACGTCCCCCGAACCGGCTCCAAGGTGCCAATCAGGAGGATCTCGCGCTCCCGCCGATCGAAGGTGACGATCAGGTCCCCCGCGATCTCGACGTCGATCTCGGAACTGCGCAGCCAGAAGTCCCGGTCGAGAGCCAGATCCACATCCACCCGCAGATTCTGGAGGAAGGCGTCCTGCGCCGTAGGGGCTTCCCCTCCCTCGGCGTCCAGAAGTGGATCCACGATATCGAAGTAGGAGGGATCCGTCAGATCGACGACATCGGCGGACCGGACGATCTCGTCGAGGAATAGCTCGCCTTGTTCCACGGTCACCCGCCCTCCGACCCTCGGTGCGGAGAGGGAACCCTGGAGGAGCACCTCTCCTCCGATGCGGGCCGCGAGGTCCCGGCGATCCACGGCCTGGAATCCGTTCAGGGAGACTGCGATATCCTCGAACCCCGGATTCGTGAGATCCGTGAGCGAGATCGCCCCGGAGAGGCGCGCCGTCCCCTGTGAACGCACCGTGCCCTCGAGCGCGACCAGGCCATCCTCCTGGAGGCGGAAGTCCGCATCGATTCCTGTGAGGCGGGTTCCCAGCTCCGCCAGAAGCACGGATCCGCCCCGCAGTCTCACCTCTCCGCCCGGACTGAAGTCCCGGGGCGTCCCCCGGAGCTGGATCTCACCGTTCAGCGTACCCTCCACCTCCTCCAGCACATCGAGGAAGCCGAGCGCGGTGGCCGCTGGGAGATCGATCACCGAGATCGTCGCGTCCATCTCTTCATCGAGTAGACGCTCCTCCACAGCGGCAAAGGAGAGGTCGAGCGGAATTCGCCCCTCCGCCGTAAGCCGCTCCTCTCCGTCGAGCACCCCGATCAGGCGTGCGGTCAGTTCCTGGCCGGCGTAATCCGCGCTGCCCTCCACGAGGGTGAGCACGGTCCCGTCGAAGGAGAGGTCATGAACTCGGAACCCTCCGGAGATGATCGGAGCGTCGAATGGACCCTGAATATCGAGGTCCAATTCGAAGATGCCGGATGGCAACCGATCCGTCTGCGCGATCCCGGCCACGCGAGCAAGGTCGACCCCGGACATCCGCACGACCAGGTCCGAATCTCCCGACAGGTCGAGAAGCCCATCCACCGCGATGGTCACGCCGGCACTCGCACCGACCCCGGCGCGCACGATGCGGAACCCGTCAATCTCATAAGACGAGCCTGCGATTCGGATCCTGGCGGGACTCTCGAGGCCCCACTGCACGTCCGGGAGGTCGAGGAGGAGGCTCTCCAGTAGCACGGTGGTCGCCGTGGAATCGGTGGTGACGGTCCCCGCGGCCGCGTAGGTGTCCGCGGTCTCGCTCTCCAACTCCAGTTCGAAGTCTCCGCCTCCCTCACCGTATCCGCCTTCCGCGCTCCCCGAAGCGAAGGTGAAGCCGTCGACCTGCAATTCGGCGAAGGAGGTGAACCCCTCGATCCTCCATGGACCGTCCTGGGCCCAGTTCCCCGTGAGAGTGGCTCCGGCAAGGGCAAGCGAGCTACTCCCGTACACGGCCTCTTCAACGTTCAGCACGGCCTCACCGGCCACCTCGGTGAGTCTCCCCTGGAGCCGGGCGCTTCCGCTCACACGACCGTCGAGGACGATCTGCTCGGCGATCCCCAGCGTGTCAGGGTCGATACCCTCGGCGATGAGGAGCTGGCGCTCCAGCGCGCTCAGGGTATCCGCCGCAATGGGCTCTTCGCCGAAGACGATGGGCCGTAATGCGGCGAGCGAACTTGCATCCCATCGGACGGTGATTTCGCCATCGGGCTGATCCTCGCGGAGAGGAAAGTCCCCGGTTCCGGAGAGGGTCAGGAGGGTGGAAGAGAGTGCCAAGGAATCGACGAAGAGGCGCCCGTCCTCAGCTCGCAACTGCATTCCCATGCGTTCGAGGTCGAGTCCGGCAATCCGGGACCCCTGCACATTCAACTCGAAAACACCCGCCAGCGTCTCGAGCGTCCCTCCGCTTCCCTGCAGGGTGAAATCACCCGTCAGATCCGTGCGCTCCGGTACCGTTGCCAACAAGGCATCGAGGTGGAAGTCCTCGATGGACCCTTCAGCCTGGTACCGTAAGAACGGGTCGAGGATATCCAGTCGAGCCGAAGCATCCACGATGCCGGCGGGGGTTGTCAGGCGTCCGGAAATCGCCAGATCCTCGAGGAGTCCGGTGGCACGTACGGACCCTCGAAGCTCGCCCTCTATGGGAAGCTCTTGCCCCAGCCCCGCAGCGACCCCATCCAGGGAGAGCGGCTCCAGAAAAAGATCGAGCGCCAACCGCACTGACTCCCCCTCTCGGGCCACGGTACCGGTGGCCAGAATCGAGGATCGGGAAGCACCCATTACCCCATGCTCGATCTCGGCCTCCACTTCCACCCCCTCACGGAGACGCCCCGTCGCCAGGAGATGGACCCGACCCTCCCCGATCCATTCGATCTCCGGTAGGAAGGTCGCCAGGGCCTCGTAGGGGAGCGGATCAACCGTGAGCTCCAGATTCGAGACGCCGATCTCGCCGGACGCATGCAGGGTCCCGTCGAAGTCCGCCACCCATGGGGGCCGATCGACGTTGGGTTCCTCGAGGCTCAACCTTCCGGCCAGCGCGAGCGCTGAAAGCCCGCCCTCGGCGGTCACACGTCCCCGCAGGAGCCCCTCGACCGGCAGGGGTTCGGGAAGCCACGGATCCAACAGCGAGAGGTCGAAGGGGAGGAACTCGAGATCGGTGTCGGCGAAGCGCAGCGTCCCTCCAAAGTCGACGCCGAAGTCGCCACGAACCCTGCTGTCTGCGACTCGGAGATCGGCCTCGTTGACCCGCAGGTCTCCCCCACCGATCGGACCGGAGTGCGTCAGCCGGAGGCTCCCGGCCCCCTCGGGAAGCCGCGGCTCCAGCCAGTGGAAGTCGGAGAGCGCGAGGACATCGACATCGAGATCCGCTTCGAGTGCGAACGCTCCCTCCGGATCCGACCAATCGAGAACGAAGGGTCCCGAGAGTTCCGACTCGGGAAACCAGAGTCGATCCGCTTCGACAGAGAGCCGGGCACCCTCCCGAAGAATCTCCCCCCGGAACTCCTCCAGCCGGAAGGGCTCCTCGAGCACATGCCCTACGAGGGAGAGCCGCTCCACCAAGAACCTCTCGCCGGCCCGATCGGGATTGAGGATATCGGCCTCGGAGATCCGGGCCTGCACGTCCTGAAGTCGAATGACCTGGGTTCGCCCCGCTCCTTCGGGCGTCGTCTCCACAACGCCGCCCGGGATTCCCTCCTCTCCTTCCTCCAAGGGGAGCCGCAGCGTGAAGGTCCCGTCGTGGACTTCGATGTTGCGAAGAGCCAGCGAAATCCCCGATCCGCCGTCTTCATCCTCGGTCGCCTGAGACTCCGGATCCGTGAAGATGCGGACCACATTGGAGAGTGAGTCGGAGGGGAGGGTCTCGATGGTGACCTTGGGTGACCAGAGGCGAACCGGAACGATCACAATGTTCCCAGCCAACAGGTCCCTGATGGAGTAGCGCACCTCGAGCGAGTCTGCTGCCAGGAAGGGGCGCCCCTCCCCATCGCGAATGGTCAGATTCTGGAGGGAGAATCCCCGGAGGAGGCCGTCCGATCGAATCCCTCCGATCTCGACCTCGCCATTCACATAGCTCGGAGCCTGACGGAGCGCCATGCGCAGGAAGAAGTCGTGACCCGGTTGGCTGCGGAGAAGGAGGAATACGAGCCCCGCAGCAATCAGGAGCAGCGCCAGGGCCCCGAGTCCGGTCCAACGGGCCACTCTCCACACGGCGGCCATCGTCAGAATGCCTGCCCGAGGGAGAAGTGGAGCTGCAGGCGGCTCCAGAAGCTCTCCGAACCGTCCTGGAGGGTGACTCGCGGCTGCAGGAGCGCCAAGTCCTCGAGCGCTACCCAATCCAGGACCGAGTCTCCCGATCGAAGGCGCGCATCTTCCGAGTCCCGCTCGGGATCGAAGGGACGGAGCTGAGAGGTGACGACACGCAACGCTGCGGTCTCGGGAGGTCGATAACCCACATCCACACGCAGGGGCCCGATCGGCGTCGAGTACCGGAGGCCGAGCCCGGGGGTGAAGGCCATGTCCGAGAGACTGAAGCGAGAGCTGCCGTCATGCACGCGACCGAAATCGACGAAGGCGGCCCCGCCGACCAACGAGCCCCAGACCGGAAAGCGAAGCTCCACTGACCCTTCTAGAAGTCGATTGCCGCCGGCCGGCCGGCGGAAGAACCGATTCGAAGTCGCGAGCTCCGAGGCATCACAACTGAGATCCGCAACCTCTTCCGGAGTACAGGCAGCCGATTCCGCCTCTCCCACCGGAAAGACGAGGTTCTCGATCTGCGTCGACACCAACTGCGGCCCGAGCTGGTTCTGTGCGTACCCACGCACGGAGTTCGCTCCGCCGGCATAGAAGCGCTTCTGAGGATGGGCCACCCGCGGGGCCATCCCCGGCGTAGCTGACGCGAGCCCCTGGAACTCGCGGGCCCCCAGCCACCCGGCTCGAAGTCGTCCCGCGAGGACCAACTCGCCACCGAGCCCCAGGAACGCCGTTGCGTCGGCGAGGGCCCGGTTGTGCTGAAAGTCCGAGCCGGTAGGACCCGAGGCGTGCTCGAGGTCCACGAAGAGGGTATAGCCTCCGGTC
>JBBDLO010000013.1:0-23585 GCA_040878815.1 Gemmatimonadota bacterium
TGGGGATACCCTCGTGGGTGGAGAGCAGACATTCGTGGGTTCCTCGATCGTCCGGAATTCCCGCTGTGCAGTCAGCCGAGCGGTTTCGAACAATTCGGCACTGAACCGGCTGGCTCCCGTGGCAGATCGGGGGTGGGTCGACGTGACGGGAGCCTCCTTTTGAATCGGCATCGAGGACATGCACAGATTGCTTGACAATCTTTAAGTACGGGTTGTAACCTGTTATCAATCAAGGGGAAAATATGTTTCCCCAACCCGCCAGGGACACGGTCATGGGCATATTCAGTCAGAAAAAGAGTACGGTGGGGCTCGACATCGGGAGCGGCTACGTGAAGCTCATCGAGGTCGATCACTCCGGGGACTTTCCGGAGGTCTCACGCGTGGCCATGCGCGCCCTGGTCCCAGACGCCATTGTCGAAGGCGAAGTCATGGATCCCGGACTCGTGGCGGAGACGGTTCGGGAACTGGTCGCCGAGTTCGGCATGAAGCGGAGGAATGTGGTCACGGCGATCGGCGGGCACGATGTCATCATCAAGAAGATCGAGATGGACCGGATGAAGGAGTCGGACGCCCGAGAGGTCATCCGCTGGGAGGCGGAACAGCATGTTCCCTTCGACATCAACAGCGTCGAACTGGACTTTCAGATTCTCGATCCCGATGGAGACGGCCTCCAGATGGAGGTTCTCCTGGTCGCCGCGAAGCGAGAGCTCGTCGAGAACAAGGTCGCCCTCCTTCTGGAGGCGGGTCTCGAACCGTCGATCATCGAGGTGGACGCCTTCGCCCTGCACAATGCGTTCGAGCGCAACTATCCCGAGGGAATGCAGGGAATCGTCGCGCTGGTGAATGTCGGGCACGAAATGACGAATGTGAACATCCTCGAGGATGGGGTTCCTATTCTCACGCGTGACATCCCCTTCGGATCACGGAAGATCCGGGAGGACTTGCAGCGGGAGCGGGGGTTGACCGCCGAGGAAGCCGAGTCGGTTCTCCAGGCCCGATCGATGGATGGAGAGCTCGCCGAATTCGTGCGCGAAAGCGCAGATGAAGTCGCGGTCGGAGTCGAGCGTGCGGCTGCCTTCCTGATGACCCGGGAATCGGGCGCAGGGTTGGGGAGAATCTTCCTCTCCGGAGGCGGCGCGAGGATTCCTGGGCTGGCCGAAGCGATGGGTGCCCGCCTCGGCGTCGAAACCCTTTCAGTGAATCCATTCGAACGAATTCCGGTTCGGCCCGACGCACCCATGAACCTGGTCCTCGACGAAGTCGGGCCCATGCTCCTGCTCCCTCTGGGGCTGGCGCTCCGCACCCCATGATCGCGAAGCGGAGGACGGCGTGATCGAGATCAATCTGCGCCCGGATGCCCGCAGGAAGTCGGCGGGTCGGGGCAAGTTCACATTCTCAATGCCGAAGTTCAGCCGACGCAGTGGTGGCGGCGGGGGCAGAATGCGAGACCCGTGGTCGATGGCCGCGGGAATCGCCGCACTCGTGGCAATTTCCGGCTGTGCCTGGCTCTACCTCGGCGTGTTCGGTGCGGCCGAAGAGTTGGAGGTTCGGACTGAGGTCGCGGTTCGGGATTCGATCCGCTACGAGGACGTCATCCAGCGCTCGGGGGTCCTCCAGGCGCGCCGGGATTCCATCGCACAGCGGGTCTCCATCATTCAGGAGATCGACGGCTCACGCTATGTATGGCCCCACATCATGGACGAGGTGGCCCGTGCCCTCCCGGACTATACCTGGTTGACTCGCCTCATCCAGGTGACGGGGGGGAGTCCGGTCCTCTTCCGTCTGGAAGGACGGTCGGGGACGTACTTCGGGCTCACGACACTCATGGAGAATCTGGAGGCTTCCCCCTTCATCACGGGGGTCGAACTGATTTCCTCTGAACAGATTTCGATCTCCCTCGGTGGCGGTGCGAACCAACTTGTCTATCAGTTCATACTGGAGGGGTCCAGTCGGGAACCTCCCCCCGAGATCGTGGAGCGTGTTCCGCTTTTCGGGCCCTCGGTGGTCCCGCCCGGAACGGAGGGCGACTGAGCCATGCCGCTGATCCCGCAGGAAAGGCCCAAGCAGATTGCCCTTGTCATCGTACTGGTGTCGATCACCGCCCTCTACGCCTTCTATGAGTATTGGTATTCGCCGCAGGTGGAGGAGATCGAACGCCTTCAGTCGCGACTCACGCAGCTCGAGGATCGCAACCGGCAGGCCCAGGTCACGGCAGCCCGCGGCGGCGCCGAGTTGGAAGAGAGACTCGCCGTATACGAGCGTCACGTCGAGAGACTCGAAGAACTCATTCCCCAGAATGAGGAGGTCCCGGCGCTTCTCAATAGCATCGTGCTCGAAGCGCGTCGGACCGGCGTGGAGATGGCCCTCCTGAATCCGGGCGGAATGGAGCCGGGGGAGTTCTACACGCAGCAGAGCTACGACATCGCGGTGATCGGAGACTTCCACCCCGTCGGTCAGTTCCTGGCGGCGGTCGCGTCCCTCTCCCGCATCATCACCCCTCTGGACCTCGATGTGGAACCCTTTACCGGCACTCCGCCCCGGTCCGACATGATGGCCCCGGTCACGGCGCGCTTTCGCGTTCAGACATACGTGCTCCCGGGAGACGGACCGCCTCCGGAGATTCCCGCCCTTCCCAACGGAGTCAACGAATGACCAAGGGAATGTGGGGAGTCTTCCTCGTCGCCATGGTCCTGGGGACGGGCCTACCTACCGGGGCGCTCTTGGGGCAGCAGGATTCCGTCCCGAGCCAGGCCCCAGGAGGGCTTCCGGGAGATACGATCGAACTGGTGTTCGAGCGCGAGGTGTTCACCTATCCGCAGTATGAGCGGCGGAATCCCTTCCGACCCCTCACGGGTGAGGACTCGGCGGGTCCTCGGTTCGAGGACTTGGTGCTGATGGGTCGAATTCTCTCGTCGAACCCGGCGTCGTCCATCGCTCTCGTGGGGGCGCTCCCCGCCGGGGCGAGTTCCGGGCAGCTCCCCAGCCGGACCTTTCGACTCCGCACGGGAGACGTCATCGGGAACTCTCGCATCCTGGAGATTCGAGAGCAGGCGATCCTGGTAGAGGTCGAGGAATTCGGCCTCCGGGAGACTCGTGTTCTGGAACTCAGGCGAGCCTCTCCAACCGTCGCACCGGCACCGGTGCAGGCCGATGTGGTCCCCGGACCGACCCCGGAAGCGCTACCGAACACGGCACCAGACCCGACAACGAATGATCCTGCTCCCGATGGAGCGAGCGCGGATCTCACACAGAACGGCAACGGAGGCAGGTCATGATCTCCCCATTCGCAATTTGGACCACGGCCATCGTGGTGATGTCCGCTGGGGACCCGGGCGCCGACGCGGCGAGGGGAGATGTCACCGGACTTCAGATCCTCCCGTCGGCCCAGCATGCCGAGGTGGTGATCATGGTCGATGGTGCCATTGGCACACGTGACTTCACCATGGAGGGTCCGCATCGCATCGTCATCGACCTCATGGACTCCCAGTTCTCGCTCCCGCAGGAGAGCTATGAAGACCTGGGGATCGGAGGGATTCGGACCGTTCGGGCCAGTCAATACTCCGATGAGATCGTGCGCGTCGTGATCGAATTGCTCGAACCGGCCGAGTATGTGCTCCAGTCGGGCGATGGCTATGTGAGGGTCTCGTTGGAAAATCCGTGGGGATCGTTCGAGCCCTGGGCCTCCGAGGCGCTGGTTCTCCCGGTCGCGGCGCAGACGCCGGTTCCGGAAGCGTCGGCTGCACGAGATGTGGGTCCCACCCCTCGTTGGAGCGGGATCGCAAGCCAGCAGTTTGCCGACCGAATCTCAGTCGCCTTCACCAACACGCCGATTCTCGAAGTGCTCTTCCACTTCGCGGAGTTCTCGAATCGCTCGATCGTGCCCGGATCGGATGTCACCGGGAACGTCTCGGTGGACATCCGCGACCAGCCCTGGGACATCGCTCTCCAGGCGGTGCTCGAGTCGCAGGGACTGGCCGCACAGGAACTCGCTTCCGGAATCATCCGAGTGGACCGACTCGAGGACCTCCTGAGCCGAGAGGAAGTGGAACAGCTCGTCACCCGTCCATTCCGGATCAGCTATGCGAACGCCCAGGATCTCTCCACCTCCGTGGAGACGCTCCTTTCGGAACGGGGACGCGTATCGGTGAACCCTTCCACCAATCAGCTCGTCGTCACGGATATTCCTCGGGTGCTGGAGTCCGTCGAGCAGCTTGTGAACGCCCTCGACCTCCGGACGCCGCAGGTTACGATCTCGGCCAAAATCATCTTCGTGAACCGCACGGATCTGCAGGAGTTCGGGGTCACATATGACCTCAAGGATTCGCAAGGAAATCAGCTCAATCAGCTGACTCCGGGCGGCATCGATCGGGACGGAGACGGAAGAATCTCGGCCGAAGAGGAAGACAACGAGATCGTTCCGATCGGGACGGATGTGGTCTCGCTCGGAGGATCGTCGCTCGCCGCGCTCGGAAACGCGAACACGCGCGTGACGGGCCCGGCGCTCAGGCTCCTCACCTCCCTGGTGATGGGCCGGCATACGCTGATTTCGTTCGTCGAGGCGCTCGAGTCGGTCAACCTGAGCGATGTGCAGGCGGCGCCCCAGACAACGGTGCTGGACAATCGGGAGGCCAGGATCCTGGTGGGTGAACGGACCCCGATTCGGGTGATCGACAACGCGGCAGGTGGGGCGGGTGGTCAGCAGGGAGGCCAGCAGTTCCCGCAGGCGACGGTCGAAATCGTCGAGACGGGAATCATTCTGGAGGTCACGCCGCATGTCACGGCCGGCGACCTGATCTGGATGGACCTCCGAGCCGAGCGCTCGGGCGTCGAGATCAGAGAGGCGGACATCGGTTTCGTATTCAACACTCAACTTGCCGAGACCCAGGTGCTGGTCGCGAACGGCGAAACGGTCGTGATCGGCGGCCTTACAGTGACGGAGCGGACGGAGGTGAGAGCGGGAATTCCCCTGCTCCAGGACCTTCCGCTTCTGGGGCGCTTCTTCCGGTTGACCCGGGAGCAGGTAGTGCAGCGGGATCTGATGATCCTGGTGACGCCCCAGATCAACCGCCGCTGAGGCCTCGATTTCAAGGAGCGGTCTCATGTGGAGCAAAATGCGTCGGCGACTGAGATGGCGGGCCCCCCTCGCGGGAATCCTCGTGGCCCTATCCGCCTGGGGGTGTGAGGGTAACAACCTCTTTGGCCCGGGAGTCGGGGTCGGCCCCCAGATCATCCACTTCCTCTTGCCGCCGACGGTCATGTCCGGGTCGCAGCTGCCGGTCGATGTGCGGGCCGTAGCCCTGGTGCGTGTCGACTCGATCGTCGTCACGGCCACGGGAGGTGAGTTCGCTTTTCGGCGGGTTCTGTTGTCCCCGCATGAAGGGACGGACTTCAGCTCGACGACCGATTTCGACATTCCGGGCGTGATTTCGGACACGCTAGTCGTCCTGACGGGAGTGGCCTTCGACGCGCAGGGAAATCGAAGCCTGGCCAGTGTCGACACCGTGCGGGCGATCGACACCACCCCGCCGACCTCCTCCGTCGCGCTGTCGCAGGATGTCGTGGGACAGGGAAAGAGCTTCGGAATCGAGGTCTCGGGTCAGGACAACATCGGGCTCCGAGCGCTCGGTTATCAGCTGCTGTCCCCGAACGAACTCGAGATCTTCCGTGACTCGGTCCTTTCCTCCGGATTGGAGAACAGCGCCGAGTTCATCTACGCGGCCGGGCTCGACCTCCCCCTGGGGGATTATACGGTCCGCTCCTTTGCGCACGATCTGGAAGGGAACTTCGCGAAGGGTGCCACTGCGGATTCGATCGAAGTCATCTTCATCGACGAGGAAAATCCGACCGTCGAGATTCAGATTCCAACCCCCGGCACACAGGTTGCCGAGGGCGATTCGACGCTCGTTCGTGTTCGGGTGCGTGACAATGACAAGGTCTCGCAGGTGCGCATCGAGGGCGTCGCATTCCGCGGGGATCCCGACCTCGGGACCTTCCAGGTCGTGCATCGCTACACCCCGTGGGACATCAACCTCGTGAACGCCTCGGCGGACTCGATCCTGAACAGGTATCTGCGTGCGAATGCGACCATCGGTGCCGAGACGGTCCATGTGATCGTGACGGCGACCGACCGGCAGGAAAACGTCGGCGCGGACACCGTCGCCTTCAACCTCCTCGCGGACGAGGATCCGCCTCTGGTCGTGATCAACGCACCCGGGGACGGGGCCGAATTCACCATCGGCAACTCGATCCCCGTGCGTGCCACGGTCTCCGATCCCGACGGCTTCTTGAAGAGTGTCGTGGTGCATGTGCGATTCCAGGGGATCTCCCTTCGCGGCGACCCTGACCTGCTCGCGCAGGAAGAGATCGTGCGCTTCACACCGATGGAGTTGGAGCTCGATCCGGCACGGGTCCTCCCACAGCAGATCCTTCGGGTGCTTGTCCCGACCGCAGACGAGGAAGAGGAGGATGTCCTCCTCATCGTGACGGCCACGGATGCCAGGGGGAATGTCTCGGCGGATACGGTGACCGTGTCTCTCACGGAGGCGGAGGACTTTCCGCCCTCGATTCAGATCCTGAATCCGACGCTGGGTTCCGGTTCGGCGCTCACAGACTCCCTCTTCGTTCGGGCGCGGCTCCAGCACCCAATCGGCGTACAGCGGGTAACAATCGACGGGGTAGCGCACCGTGGGGATCGAGATCTGGGGACGCACAACGAGGTCATGCGTTTCGTTCCGCGGCTCGTCGACTTCACGCCCCCGCTTCCGCTCGATACCATCGTGGCACGGTACCTTCAGCCCGTGGGGACGGAGTCGGAAGAGGTATACATCCGCTTCGTGGCTGAAGATGCCGAGGGGAACATCGCTCGCGACTCCGTCCTGATTACCATGGGCGGGCCGTCGGTTCAGATCCCAGATCTCGTATCGGGGCAGTCGGTTTCGGCCGGGCAGTCCTTGCCGATCCGGGTGACGGCGAGTGATCCGGCGGGGGTCAATCTGGTCCGCGTGGAGATCACCGGTGTGGATGCGGTGACCCTGGAGGACTTCATCCTGGCCGGTCAGGATCCGACCGCGATCGATCTGACCTTCGACTACACCCTGCCGATTTCAGTGTCGGGAACACTCACGATCCGGGCGACCGCACGCAATACGAATGGCATCTTCGGGACCGCGCCTCTCGTGAACCTGACCGTCATCGATGGGACTGGGGTGGACAATACGGCGCCTGAAGTTCGCATTCTCGTGCAGCCGCAGGGTGCGGCCGGCAATCCCAACCGGATCGAGGTCACGGACTCGGTGCGGGTCAGCGTCACGGCACGCGACAACTCCGGTGGTTCCGGGGTTCAGCAGACTGGATACACCGTGCGGGTCGTGCGACGGGACAATCCAGCCGATACCCTCTGGATTACGGACACAATCGCCACGGGCGGCGGCGTGAGCGGGACGGTCACGCGCGTGTTCCAGCTCCGTGCACTGGAGGACTTCCAGGTCGGCGGAGTCCCGTTCTACGATCCCATCAATCGACCCGATTCGCTGGATCTCGACTTCTGGGGATGGTCGCTGGATGCGTCGGGCAACTGTGGAGCGGCCGTCTCCTCGACGCTCTTCCAGCGGCTCATCTGTGACATCGTGACCGATGGCGGCGAGGACTACCGGGTCGCCACCGGTGAAACGGGCCAGCGCGTCATTTTGGCGCTGATCTCTGGTGAGACGGTTCGCCTACCGTCCGGCGGGTCGATTGCAGACGCAGCGGTCCATGTACCGGAGGGGCTCCTCTTCCTCTCGAACATCGGCCTCGGACACTTGGAGGTCTTCGATCTGGCCACCCGTACCTTCGAGAGTCCGATCCTGGTCGGATCGGATCCGTGGGGGCTGGCACCCGGACTCCCCGGAGTCGACCCGAACGCGCTCTTCGTAGCGAATTCCGGGGGTACGAATATCTCGGAGGTTGATGTGGCCGGGCGCATGGAGGTGGATCGTGTGTCGACTCCGAACAGCCTTCTCTGGGACGTTCAGGAGTCGCTCGACCAGGGCCAGGTGAACTTCAATGCGGTGCCCTTCGACTTCTCTGACCGACCGCAGTTCGTGGCGCAGGACGCGCAGGGGCGGCTGGTGTATTCGACGCGGCCCACCGGGGCGGCACCGGACGGAACGATTCGCCTCGTCGACTTCACCTTGGGTGCAGAACCGGCGGTTCTCCTCTTCACAGGGCACGGAAGGACGAATCCGTCGGAGGGGTGGCGGGCGTTGGCCAACGTGGACCGCGTCTTCACCGGACCTGCAGGGGTCTTCATGAGGACCCACCAGCCGGGTACGCCTGCGACCGAGTTCGAAACGGCCGTCTACTCCGGGCTCTGCCCGACGGACGGGACCTGTGGAGCCTTCAATGAGCTTCTCGCGGATGTCTCGGCGGCCATTCCAGCGGACCCGCTCTTCCACCCCGTGGGATTCCAGGGGCGGTGGGACATCGAATCCGTAGGTCTCACGGACACCACCTTCATCGCCCGGGCTGGGGATGGGAGCGTGGTGGCCATCGGAGAGGGTGCGACGGCCACGACGGGGCGCATCTTCCTCTGGAACGCGGCGGACGAGACCATCACCGACGCGATCACCGTGCTCGACCTCGTCGGCAATGCCGCGGAGCGGGTTGCGGGTGTCGCGATGAATCAGGATGGGTCGATGGGCGTAGGCCGGGGATTGTTCGGAATCTACTTCTTTGATGACGAACTCCGACTCGTGGGAAGTCCGATGATCTCGGCCGGAGGAAGCGGGGTGGCACTCCACCCGCTGCACACCGGGGTGGGACTCGCGACCTCGCTGAACACGGCGTACGCCTTCGTACCGGTCGGAAACAACACGATCGAGATCTACAACACGCGCAACTACTTCCGGAGTGGGCACGCACAGATCCGCGACGTAATCGTGGGTCCCGTTCGTTCGGCGCTGCCATTCCCCGCCGACAATGCAGGGTTTACCTGTCCACTGGCCGGCGGCGCGCTCGATCTCACGGCTGCCGACGATGAGTGTGTGGCGGTGAAGCTCTACGGAATCAGCAGCGGTGGCGGTGTCACCGTGATCAACGTCACCAAGGCCGACATCTTCCGGGATGCTCCATAGAAGGCCCTTGAATCAACGACGCTCTTCAATAGGCTGCTGGGACGAGCTTGGTTTAGTGTTGCCGCGTGGACGCCCGGTCTGGACACCTTCCGGACCGGGCGTCACCTTTTGCAAGTTGCAGCAGTGGTGTCGGCCTGGAGGTGGGCCAGTCCTTTCAAGTGGAAACAGATGACGCTTCTTCGATCGATCTCCTTTCATACCGCGGGCGAATCCCACGGGCCCGGCCTCACGGCGCTCGTGAATGGGATCCCCGCCGGGCTCTCGCTCGAGATGGCCCGCGATGTGGACCCACACCTGGCGCGACGGCAACAGGGATATGGGCGCGGGCGGAGGATGGAGATCGAGTCGGATCGGGCCGAGGTGACTTCGGGAGTCCGGCTGGGAGAGACGCTGGGGTCTCCGATCAGCATGCTGATCTGGAATCGGGACTGGGACAACTGGACGACGGCGATGAGTCCTCTCCCGCCGGCCCCGGACGAGAACCCCAAGGCGCTGCGGGCCATGTACCTCCCCCGGCCGGGGCATGCCGACCTCGTGGGCGTCCTGAAGTACGATCGGCGCGACACACGCGACATTCTCGAGCGGGCCAGTGCCCGGGAGACGGCTGCACGGGTGGCCTGTGCCTCCGTGGCCCGGCGACTCCTCGAGGAATTTGGGATTCGGATCGGGAGCCATGTCCAGTCCATCGGGGATGTCGAGGCCGCGCCTCTCGAAGAGCTCCCCGACGACCTGAATGCCGCGGCGGACGCATCACCCGTGCGCACCCTCGACGACGCGGCCGGCACGCGGATGATGGAAGCGATCGATCGGGCCAAGGAGGCCGGAGACACCCTGGGCGGAATCTTCGAAGTCGTGGCTTCGGGGCTCCCGGTAGGGTTGGGAAGCCATGTCCACTGGGACGAAAAACTGGACGGACGGTTGGCCGGAGCGGTGATGTCCATCCAAGCGATCAAGGGGGTGGAGATCGGTCTGGGTTTCGAGGGGGCTCGGCGGCCCGGTTCCCGCGTGCACGACCCGATCGTCCGGGCGGATGCTTCCAGTCGAGCGGGCGGGTTCGCCCGTTCGTCGAATGGAGCGGGGGGCCTCGAAGGGGGCGTGACGACCGGAGAGCCGATCGTGATTCGGGGGGCGATGAAGCCCATTTCGACCCTCATGAAGTCCCGGCTACCCTCCGTCGACCTTCGGGATGGGAGCGCCCAGGAGGCCGCGACCGAGCGCAGCGACGTGTGCGCGGTTCCGGCTGCTGCCATCGTGGGGGAAGCGATGGTCGCGCTCGTCCTCGCGGACGCCTTCCTCGAGAAGTTCGGGGGCGATTCCATCGGAGAGACCCGCCGGAACTTCGAGGGATACCTCGCGTACCTCTCCGAACGCGGTTGGGGCGAGCGCTGAACGGGTCGACCGGTACGGACCCCGCGCAACTCGGTGGGCGCGAGGGATCTCCCTACCGTCGCGTGGTCCTCGTGGGGTTCATGGGAAGCGGAAAGAGCACGATAGGTCCCCTCCTTTCCAAGGCGCTCGGCTGGCGATTTCGGGATCTCGATCGGGTGATCGAGGCGCGCGAAGGGCGCTCCATTCCCGAGATGTTTCGCGACGACGGAGAGGCTGCCTTCCGGGCAAAGGAAGACGAGATCGCCCGCGAACTCCTCCAGGAGACGGAGCTCGTACTCGCTCCCGGGGGTGGATGGAGCTGTCGCGAGGGTCGGATGGAGTCGTTGGATGAGGAGACCCTCTCGATCTGGCTGCAGTTGTCCGTGGAGGGCATCTGGAGGCGAACGGCGCGCCGGAGGGGAGAACGGCCGCTTCTCGACGTGGAGCATCCTCAGGAGCGGATTGCGGAGCTTCTTGCGGAGCGGGAGCCCTTCTATCGGCGGGCCAAGTGGTGGGTGAATGTCGGTAGGCATTCACCGAAGCAGGTGGTGCGATTGATCGTGCAGCAACTAGAAAGTAATCCGGAGCGGCCTCTTCGAGCCTGAGGGCGGAGGCCGCCTTCCATTTCCAACCCAGGAATCCATTTCGGTATGGCCAAGGGGAACGGACAGGACGCAAAGCACCTCGTCATCGTCGAGTCCCCGGCGAAGGCCCGTACAATCGGGCGTTATCTGGGAAGCGGCTTCGACGTCGCCGCCTCGGTGGGACATGTCCGAGACCTTCCGACGAAGGAGCTCGGGGTCGATGTGGACAATGGCTTCGAACCGCGGTATGTCACGATTCGCGGAAAGGCCAAGGTCCTCGATGAGTTGAAGCGCAAGTCGAAAGGTGTGACCTCCATCATTCTGGCGACCGACCCGGACCGTGAAGGGGAAGCGATCGCCTTCCACGTGGCCGCGCACCTCGGGTTCGAGAAGGACCCCAGTCGATTTCGGCGCGTGGAGTTCCGGGAGATCACGAAGTCAGCGGTGGAACGGGCGCTCAAGGACCCCGGTGACCTCGACATGCGAAAGGTCGAGGCACAGCAGGCCCGGCGAATCCTCGACCGACTAGTCGGCTACCAGGTCTCGCCCTTCCTTTGGAAGCCGATCCGGCCCGGGCTCTCCGCCGGCCGGGTGCAAACGGTCGCCTTGCGCCTCATCTGCGAGCGCGAAGACGAGATCCAGGCCTTCGTGGCCCAGGAGTATTGGTCCATCACCGCGCACCTGGAGAGGGATGGGCAGGCCTTCGATGCAAAGCTGCACCAGATCGGGGGGAAGGCCTTCACCCTCCCGAACGAGACCGAGGCCACTTCAGTCCTGACGGACATCGAGGGGCTCCCGTTCCGCGTCACCGACGTCAAGCGAAGGGAGCGTCGCAAGAACCCGCCACCGCCCTTCACCACCTCGACCCTCCAGCAGGAGGCCGCCAAGCGGCTCCGCTTTTCCGCGCGGCGCACCATGTCTTCCGCGCAGCGCCTCTACGAGGGGATCGAGCTGGGTTCGCGGGGGGCCGTCGGGCTCATCACCTACATGCGGACGGACTCCACCCGGGTCTCCGCCGAGGCGGCACAGGGTGCCCGGGGGCTGGTCCAAGCGGAGTTCGGGGACCGATACCTTCCCTCGGCACCCCAGCTCTGGGCGGGAAAGCAGCAGAAGGGCGCCCAGGAAGCGCACGAGGCCATTCGGCCGACCGACCCGACACTCCATCCGGACGACGTACGGAACCACCTCGGGGACGAGGAGGCTCGGCTCTACGAGTTGATCTGGCTCCGCTTCGTCGCCGGACAGATGTCTCCCGCGATCTACGACACGACGACGGTCGACTTCGACCTCGCGGGGAAGACCGGACGGCAGTATCGATTCCGCTCCACCGGTTCGGTGCTTCGTTTCGACGGCTTCACTCGGCTGTACCAGGAAGCCACCGAGGCCGGGGACCATCGGCGCCTCGAGGACCTCGATCCGCTTCCCGATCTGAACGAGGGGGACGACAGCGCGCTCAAGCAGCTCGAACCCAAGCAGCACTTCACCCAGCCGCCGCCGCGCTTCTCCGAAGCGAGTCTCGTAAAGGAGCTGGAGAAGCAGGGGATCGGACGCCCGTCGACCTATGCGCAGATCCTCTCCACGATCCGCGATCGGGGATATGTGGAGATGGAGGAGCGCCGCTTTCTCCCCACGCCCTTGGGAGACACGGTGGCCAAACTCCTGGTTCGCGTCTTCCCGGACCTCTTCGATCCGAAGTTCACCTCCCGAATGGAGGGGGATCTGGATCGGGTGGAAGACGGAGAGGTAGGGTGGAAGCGGGTACTGGAGGACTTCTATCCCGCATTCAAGCAGAGACTCGACGAAGGGAAGACCTCGTCGGACGAGATGATCAAGGAGATCCTGGCCGCCGAAGGTGAGACCTGCGACAAGTGCGGAAGCCCCATGTTGGTGAAGTGGAATCGCTTCGGGCGATTTCTCGGATGCTCCGCGTACCCCGAGTGCCGCAATACCCGTTCGATGGATGGAGCGAGCGAACTCGCGGATGGCCTGGAGCTCGGAACGGACGCAGAAACGGGGCTCTCGGTTCTCCTGAAGGATGGACCCTACGGACCCTATATCCAGTTGGGCGAGGCCACCGAAGAGGGTGAGCGCCCTCGGCGGGTGAGCCTTCCTCGCGGGACCGAGCCGACCACAGTCGATCTGGAGTATGCCCTCCGACTGCTCTCCCTTCCACGCGTCTTGGGGGTAGATCCCCAGTCCGGGGCGAAGGTCACCGCCGGACTCGGGCGTTACGGGCCGTACGTCGAGCGGGGCGGGACGTACCGAAATCTGAAGGATGCCGAGCTCCTCTTCAGTGTCACCCTCGAGGAGGCGATCGAACTGCTGGCGAGTAAGCCTGGTGCGGCGGTTCTGAAGGAGCTGGGGGCCCATCCCGATTCCGGGATTGCCCTGAACATCCTGGATGGGCGCTACGGTCCCTATATCACGGACGGGAAGGTGAACGCCAGCCTTCCCAAGGACACCGACCCGGAGACCTTCACCCTCGAGGAGGCCGTCCAACTGCTGGCGGAGGCGGCGAAGAAGGGGAAGGGGAAGCGACGAGGTGGTGGAAGGTCCGGCGGGGCGGGGGCGGGACGAAAAGGCGGCGCTGCGAAGGGAGGCAAGGGGAGCGGCGGAAAGAGAAAGCGGGGTGACTGAAACACCGATTCAGGTGATTGGCGGCGGACTCGCCGGGTGCGAGGCGGCGCTGCAGCTCGCGGATCGCGGCCACCGGGTCCACCTGGTGGAAATGCGGCCGGATCACACTACGCCTGCGCATCAAACAGACCGGCTCGGGGAGCTCGTTTGCACGAACTCCTTCAAGAGCGAGGATCCGGTCAACGCGCACGGGCAGCTCAAGCGGGAGATGGCTGTCCTGGGCTCCGTCCTTCTGCGTTGTGCAGAGGAGGCGCGGGTGCCCGCCGGTGCCGCGCTCGCCGTCGACCGTGGGCTCTTCGCTGAAGCGATGACCCGGGCCGTCGAGGCCCATTCTCGGATCCGTGTCGTTCGCGAGGAAACCTCCCAGCTTCCGGAGGGTCCCGCCATCATCGCCACCGGACCCCTCACCTCCGATGGCCTCTCGGCGGCGATCCGAGCCGCCCTGGGCGAAGAGGGGCTGGCCTTCTTCGACGCGATTGCCCCGATCCTTGAGGGAGACTCGCTCGATCGATCCGTCGTCTTCGCGCAGGGGCGTTGGGAACAGTCCCCGGACTACCTGAACTGCCCGTTCAATCAGGAAGAGTACGAGGCATTCGTGGCGGCGATCGTCGCCGCCGACGTTCACGACGGGGGACACGACTGGGATCAGGTTCCCTACTTTGAAGGGTGTCTTCCCATCGAGGTCATGGCCTCACGCGGACAGGAGACGCTCCGCTTCGGTCCCATGAAGCCCCTGGGGCTCATCGATCCCCGAACGGGGGAGAGACCCTATGCAGTGGCTCAACTGCGACGCGAGGATCGGGCCGGCCAGATGTGGAATCTCGTCGGTTTTCAGACGCGGCTCCGGATCGGAGAGCAGACCAGGGTCATTCGGTCGATTCCCGGACTGGGCGAGGCCGAGTTCCTCCGGTTCGGATCCATCCACCGCAACTCGTATCTGAATCATCCCGGCCGGCTGAGTCCGTACGGATCGCTCCCGACGAGACCGGAGCTGTTCTTCGCCGGCCAGCTCACCGGGGTCGAGGGATACACCGAGTCCGCGGCGTCGGGGATTCTGGCGGCGATCAACCTGGACCGCGTCCTCGGGGGGAGGGAGCCGGTGCTTCCTCCTCCGACCACGATGCTGGGAGGGCTCTGCCGCTATCTTTCCACGAGCGACCCGGCGCACTTTCAGCCCATGAATTCCAATTGGGGCCTTGTCGATCCTCTGGAGAAGCCGGTGAGGGACAAGCGAAAGAGGAGAGAACGGTTGGCCGAACGAGCTCAGGACGACTTCTGCGCGTGGGTGCAGTCGGCGGGGGTGTCCCTCGGCGAGCCCGCAGGGGTTTGACCATGACCTCAGAGTCGGAGCTCTTTCTCCGCCATCTCCGAGACGAACGGCAGCTCTCGCCGAACACGGTCTCGGCCTATGCGGGGGATCTCCAAGAGCTCGAAGCCTTCCTCACGGAGTACCTCGGTTCGCCGCGGTGGGACTGGAAGCAGGTGGACCGCCTCGCCCTACGGAGCTTTCTGGGCCGTTGTCAGGCGCGTCGGCTCGCCAAGCGTTCGATTTCCCGCAAGCTCTCCGCCGCGCGGACCTTTCTGCGCTTCCTCCACCGCGAAGGGCAGATTCCGTCGGACCCGGCCCGGGGGCTCCGGTCGGTGCGCGGATCCCGTGAGCTGCCCGCGCACCTTCCGGCACGGGGTGTGGCGGCAGTCTTCGCCCTGGCCGAAGAGGGTGCACATGAGAACTCTCTGGAGGGGACCCGTGCGCTCGCCATTCTCGAGCTCCTCTATGGCAGTGGGCTCCGGCTCTCCGAACTTCATGCCATCGATCTCGAGGCCCTGGACACGGTGGGCGAACAGGTGAAGGTGCGGGGGAAGGGCGACAAGGAACGAATCGTGCCGCTGACCACCTCGGCGGGCCGTGCACTGCGCCGCTACGAGCTACGGCGCCGCGAGACGCGGGCGCCGTCGGACCACGGCCCCCTCCTGGTGAACCGCCAGGGTACGCGCCTGTCCCGTCGCTCGATCCAGCGTGCGGTGCGGGACCTGCTCGAACGGGCGGGCGAGGGAGAGGGTACCTCGGTACACTCCCTCCGACACTCCTTTGCGACGCACCTTCTCGATGCCGGCGCCGACCTGATGGCGGTGAAGGAGTTGTTGGGGCACGCCTCACTCTCGACGACACAGATTTACACCCACACATCCCGGGAGCGCCTCCAGCGCGTGTACCGGGACACACACCCCAGAGCTTGAGGGGAGATCTGAAAGGGAACCGATGACGCGAATGCGGACACGCTCGACGACGGTTGTGGCCGTTCGAAAGAATGGTCTGGTGGCCATGGGGGCCGATGGTCAGGTGACCATGGGGGACTCCATCGTGAAGGGAAGCGCCGTGAAGGTGCGCCTTCTCAAGGGAGGGAGGATTCTGGCTGGATTCGCGGGGGGAGTCGCCGACGCGTTTACCCTCTTCGAGAAGTTGGAGGAGAAGCTCGAGCGTTACCCCGGGAACCTGACCCGGGCCTGCGTGGAGCTCGCGAAGGACTGGCGGATGGATCGGTATCTTCGTCGGTTGGACGCGCTCCTCCTCGTGGCCGATCGGGAGCACCTCTTCATGGTGAGCGGAGACGGAAACGTCCTGGAACCCGACGAGGAGGTCGCGGCCATCGGATCGGGCGGATCCTTCGCCCTGGCCGCAGCGAGGGCCCTCCGAGCCCGGACCGACCTGTCGCCAAGGGAGATCGTGCAGGACGCCCTCGAGATTGCAGCGAAGATCTGCATCTACACGAACGATCGGATTACCGTCCTGGACCTTCCCGACGGGGATGCGGGCGAGACTTCGACGTCGGTGCCCGGTTCGAGCACCGGGGAGGGCTCGGCATGAAGGATTCCTCGGCAGAAGGTTCCGAACGCGTGACCGAAGCCGGTCCCTCCGAGGCGGAGGGGAAGGCGGGACCGGAGGCGAGCGCACCCATCGAGGGCGGCTGGATCGATCAACTTACGCCCCGCCAGATCGTGGCGGAGTTGGATCGCTACATCATCGGACAGCGAGCGGCGAAGAAGTCCGTGGCGATCGCGCTGCGAAATCGGTGGCGGCGCCAGCGGGTGGAAGGGGATCTCCGAGACGAGATCCTCCCGAACAATCTGATCCTGATCGGTCCGACCGGTGTCGGAAAGACAGAGATCGCCCGTCGCCTGGCTCGGTTGGCCGGTGCTCCCTTCGTGAAGGTGGAGGCCTCGAAGTTCACCGAGGTGGGATACGTCGGTCGCGATGTGGAGTCCATGATTCGAGACCTCGTCGACACGGCGGTGAATCTCGTTCGTGCCGAGCGGGAAGACGAAGTCGAGGAGGCGGCGGAGGACGCCGCCGAGGAGCGACTCCTGGATCTCCTTCTGCCCCCGGTGCGGCCGACCGAGGGACCGGCCAGGACCTCCGGGGCCGAGGCGCCCGTATTCGTCGCCGGTCCCGGGGGAGTGGAGGCCCCGCGCTCCGAACTCGAAGAGCCCCGGGCGGTGCCGCATGCGGCCGCCCCGACGAACGAGTCGGCGGCCTCGATCGAGGAGCGCCGACATCGGACACGCGAAAAGCTCAGGACCCTTCTCCGCGATGGAAAGCTCGATGACCGCTTGGTGGAGATCGAGGTCCAGCAGACGGCGAATCTGGAAGGAATGATGATTCCGATGGGGGGGGAGGGGATGGACCACAACTTCAGCGAGATGCTTCAGGACATGCTCCCGAAGCGCACGAAGAAGCGGTCCGTGAAAGTCACCGAAGCTCGACGGATCCTGGTTCAGGAGGAGCTCGACCGGCTCGTCGACATGGACGAGGTCGTGAACGAGGCGCTGGACCGCACGGAGGAGAGTGGGATCGTCTTCCTCGATGAAATCGACAAGGTGGCCGGAGAGCGGGGGGGAGGGGGGCCCGACGTGAGCCGTGAGGGCGTACAGCGAGATCTCCTCCCCATCGTGGAGGGGTCCAATGTCCAGACCAAGTACGGGTTGGTCCGCACAGACCATGTCCTCTTCATCGCGGCGGGTGCCTTCCATGTCTCCAAGCCCTCGGACCTGATTCCTGAACTACAGGGAAGGTTTCCGATTCGCGTGGAGCTTCGGCCTCTGGAGGAGGCCGACTTCGTCCGGATCCTCACGGAACCCAAGAATGCACTGATTCGTCAGTATACGGCGTTGATCGACACGGAAGGCGCGAAGATCAGCTTCGATGCGGAGGGGATTCGCGAGATCGCGCGGATTGCCTTCGAGCTCAATGAGCGCATGGAGAACATCGGCGCGCGTCGACTCCAGACCGTCATGACCACCCTCCTCGAGACCGTGCTGTTCGAGCTTCCGGATGGGGAGCGATCCGCAGACGAGGTGGTCGTCGATCGGGAGTTCGTGCGCAAGCACCTGGCCAGCATCGTGGAGGACGAAGACCTCCGACGATACATTCTCTGATTGCGCCTTGACGCAGCGTCTCGCCACTCAGGAGGAATCGAGTTGAGCGAAGGGATCCGGCACTTTCTCGAGCTTCGGGATTTCACCCCCGATGTCATCCGAAACATCCTCGAATCCGCGCTTCGCCTGAAGCAGGGGGTGGATCGTCCAGATCGTCCCCTCTCCGGCAAGACGCTCGGAATGATCTTCCGAAAGCATTCGACTCGCACGCGCGTCTCCTTCGACGTCGCGATGTTCCAGCTCGGGGGCCACGGCACCTTCCTCTCGGATACCGAGAGTCACATGGGGCGCGGGGAGTCCATTGCCGATACGGCGGGCGTCCTCTCTCGCTATGTCGACGGCATCATGATCCGAACCTTCCGCCATGCCGAGGTGGAGGAGTTGGCCCGCAAAGCCTCGGTGCCGGTTATCAACGGGCTCACGGACCTCGTGCACCCCTGCCAGCTCCTCGCCGATCTCCTCACGGTGAGGGAGTCCTTCGGTCCCGGATTCGAGGCGCTTCGGGTGGCTTGGGTCGGCGACGGAAACAATGTTGCAAACTCCTGGATCAATGCCGCCGCGCTGCTCGGGTTCGAACTCCGGATCGCGGCGCCGGAAGGGTACGATCCGAACGCGAAGATCCTGGAGCGCGGTCGGTCTGAGGGGACCGTCCACCTGATGCGGGACCCGGCGGAGGCGGTGGAGGGCGCGCACATCGTGACGACCGATACGTGGGCCTCGATGGGTCAGGAGGAGGAGGCGGAGATTCGCGCCGGCGTCTTCGCTCCCTATCAGGTGACGACCGAGTTGATGGATCGTGCGCAGAGCGAGGCGATCTTTCTCCACTGCCTTCCCGCCTACCGCGGGAAAGAGGTCACGGCTGCGGTGATCGACGGTCCCCGATCGAGGATCTTCGATGAAGCCGAGAATCGAATGCATGCCCAGAAGGCGCTTCTTCTCCACCTGCTGACGTAGGGGTCGCGTCGAGATGCCGCCCGCTCTTCGGACTACACCCCTGCACGGCGAGCATGTACGCCTCGGAGGGAAGATGGTCCCCTTCGCGGGCTTCGAGATGCCGATCCAGTACGAACTGGGCATCCAGGCCGAGCATCGGTGCGTGCGTGCCGCCGCCGGGCTCTTTGACGTTTCGCACATGGGCCAGTTGCAACTCTCGGGACGACAGGCCCTGGACCTGGTGCAGTTCCTGACCGTCAACGATGCGGCCCGGCTGGTACCCGGCCAGGCCCAGTACTCCGTATTCTGCCGAGAAGACGGTGGGGTGCTCGATGATCTTCTGGTCTATTGCCTCGGGGACTCGGAGTTCCTCCTCGTGGTGAACGGAGCGAACCGTGAGAAGGATCTCGCCTGGATCCAGACCCATGCGGGCGATTTTGAGGTGGACGTTCGAGACGAGACGGATGAGAAGGCTCTCCTCGCGGTTCAGGGCCCAGCGGCGGAGTCCATCCTTGCGCCTCTGGTGGATGTCGATCTTCGGCCGATCGGCTTCTACCGGTTCGCTCACGGGAGGGTGTCGGGCGTTCCCGCCATGGTGGCTCGAACGGGATACACGGGAGAGGATGGGTTCGAAGTCTATCTTCCGGCCGATGAGGCGCCCGCGATCTGGAATGGCCTTCTCGAAGCCGGCGCACCGCTGGGTCTCGCACCAGTGGGCCTCGGGGCCCGCGACACGCTGCGTCTCGAGATGGGCTATTCCCTCTACGGAAACGACCTCGACGAGTCACACTCTGCAATCGAGGCCGGCCTCGGTTGGAGAGTCAAGCTGGAGAAGGGGCCCTTCGTGGGGCGGACGGCCCTGGCTCGTCAGAAGGAAGAGGGGGTGTCGCGGAGACTGGTGGGGATCCAATTGGTCGAGCCCGGGTTTCCGCGCCGCGGATACCCCGTGCTCTCGGAAGGCGAGAGCGTCGGAGAGGTCACCTCTGGGACGGTCAGCCCTTCGCTCGGAGAGGGGATCGCCCTGGCCTACGTGCGATCCGATCTGGCGGAGCCCGAGACTCCGCTCGCCATTCGGGTTCGGGACCGCGACCTCCACGGGGTTGTCCGGCGCCCTCCATTCTACACCCGAGGATCTCTGAAGCGGTGACTGAAGCCCGAACGCATCCCCTCCGTGTCGGAGTTCTGGTCGTGAGCGATCGGCTATCGCGCGGCGAAGGGGAGGACCGCAGCGGTCCCACCATCCGGTCCTGGTGTCAGGATCAGGCGTATGTCGTGGTACGTGAGGGCCTGGTCCCGGACGGGACGGCATCGGTCGTTCCCGTTCTCCTGGCCTGGGCGGACTCGGGGGAGGTCGACCTGCTCCTCACCACCGGAGGAACGGGGCTGACGCCGAGGGACCAGACGCCGGAGGCGACGCGCGCGGTTCTCGAGCGACCTGCAATCGGTGTGGCCGAGGCGCTTCGAAGGGCGGGGCTTTCCTCCACGCCAATGGCCGTGCTCTCGCGAGGAGAGGTAGGCGTGCGGGCCGGGTGTCTGATCGTGAATCTCCCGGGGAGTCCGGGCGGCGTGCAGGACGGTCTCACCGCCCTGAAGCCCTTCCTTAGACATGGGGCGGCCCTCGTGCGGGGTGCGGACGATCCGCACGCGTCGGATCGGCGGCGATGAGCGACCTGGTCTTGATCACGTCGCATCGTCTCCCCCTTGCGGGGCGACTGCGGGAGGCCTTCGAGGGCGAAGGGTACAGGGTGGACTTCGTCCCCGAGCCGGCCCACCTGGAATCCCAGCTTGACCCGGTCCTTCTGATCCTCACCGGAGAGCGGGGTCCCGAGGAATTGACCGCCTGGATGGAGACGGCAGGGCGAGGTGGACAGCTTCCCGTCTTCACCATCCTGACCGGCCCCGGTGGGGAGGCGCGGGGGCGACGCGCTGGAGCGGAAGAGTCATTCGGACCGGATCCCGATTCCGACGAAGTCGTCCTCCTGGCCCACCGCATGATTCAGCGCCGCAGGCTCCAGCGGCTCACGGGGATCATCGGCGAAGCGGAGTCGATTCGAGAGGTGCTCGAGCGGGTGATCCAGATCGCCCCGGTCAACTCCACGGTCCTGATCACCGGAGAGTCGGGAACCGGAAAGGAGCTCGTGGCCCGCGGCATCCATGCCCTCTCGCCCAGACGGCACCGGGCCTTCCTCGGGGTGAATGTCGCGGCACTCTCCGAAACGCTCCTCGAGTCCGAGCTCTTCGGGCACGAAAAGGGCGCCTTCACGGGAGCAATCGATTCACGCAAGGGATTCTTCGAACTCGCCCACAAGGGAACGCTCTTCCTGGATGAGATCGGCGAGATGCCTCTCTCCACGCAGACGAAACTGCTCCGAGTCCTGGAGCAGCGAGAGTTTCTGCGGGTCGGGGGCGAGAAGACGCTGGAGGTGGACGTCCGGATCATCGCGGCGACAAACCAGGAGCTGCGGCATCTCGTCCGATCCGGACGGTTTCGCCGTGATCTCTACTATCGCTTGAACATCCTGGGAATCATGCTTCCTCCTCTGCGCAGTCGACGCGAGGATGTTCCGCGGCTCATCGATCATTTCGTGCGAGAGCTCTCCGAACGGATGGATCGGCCCTTTCCGGGGCTATCCGACCAGGCCATGGAATACCTGGTTCGATACGACTGGCCCGGCAATGTGCGTGAACTCCGGAATCTGGTCGAGAGCATGGTCGTCCTTTCTCCGGGAAAGATCATCGGGCCGGAGGACATCCCTCGCGAAATGCGAAGTCCCACCGAATCGGCTCGGTTGCTGCCGGTGCCGGTGACCCGGCCCCCGGAACCTCCTCCGGGTGACGAGGAGCCGGAATCCTCGGATCGCCCGCGCCTGCGTCCCGAGTTGGAGTTCGTATTTCGCACCCTCGTGGAACTCAAGATGGATGTGGATCAACTTCGCCGGGAGTTCGACCTCTATCGCGACGATATCGACGAGCGTCTCGAGGAGGCGCCGGTCGGCCGAATCGCGCTCCCGGTGAGTTCCGGTGACGTCGAGATTCGAATCGGGGAGGACGGTATGGCATCGGCACCTTCGGATCTCGAGGAGGGGGGCACGGAGGAAGTGGATGGCTCGGAACAGGTCGTCTTCCGACCGGGGATGACCATCGACGAGATGGAAGCCCAGGCGATTCGGCTGGCGCTTCTGGAGACGGGAGGAAATCGGAGGATGGCTGCCGAAGCTCTGGGGATCGGGGAGCGGACGCTCTATCGGAAGATTCAGCGCTACGGGATCGACGTCTGAGGGCGCTGCGTCACGCCAGGGAAGGGACTGCGCCCTTCCGGCGTCCCCCGGTCCTCCCTACGGAGCGGGTACCACCTGCTGCAACGAGCCCCATCCTCCCCCCGAGATCGTGATCACGAAGACGAGGGCGCCCAGGAGACCGATCCAGATCACTAGCGCCACGATGGAGGCCCGTCGGGCTCGCTCGGCCTCCCACCAGTCCAGCGGCCGGATTCCCTGTGCCAAGAAGGTGCCGACACCGGCCAGATTCACGCAGATCACATTGGTGACCGCCAGCAGGAGGGCACTCATGGCGAGCGCCGGGAACCCTGCTCCCAGCAAGAGTCCGAAGACCACGAGGGGCGGTAGCAGGGCGACGGCGACCATCACCCCGATCAGGGTGGCCGAGACCCCGCTCGTGAACGCAAGCGCACCGGCGCTGCCCGCAGCGAGCGCGAGTCCGAGGTCGGGGAGGCCCACGCGCGTCCGAGAAGCGATCTCATTCACTGTGGGGTCGAGCGTGACGAAGAATCCGATCCCGATTGCGATGGCCAATGCGACGGCGGCTCCCAGGATATTGGCACGAATCGCCCGGCCGGCGAGCTCCGCATCCGCGAGGGTCGTCGCCATGGAAAGCGCCACGTTCGGCCCGAGTAGCGGAGCGATCACCATCGCTCCGATCACGATCGCGACGTTGTCCCCGATGATCCCGAGGGCCGCGACGATCGCCGAGAGTGCCGACATCAGGACGAAGACGTAGGAGATCTCGACGCCGGCCGATAGGGAGCCGTGCAATTCCGCCCGACTGATGCGGTGGCGGCGCTCGAACTCCCCGGGCTCTTCGTTCGCTTCCGCCGAGTCATCATCGTCGGCCGCTGATGCCTCTCCTTCCTTGCGTCCCTCTTCCCGAAGAATGGGAACCGATGCCGCCACGGGGTAGACGATGATCCGGAATCCCTCGGTCTCGCCGAAGGAGGACTCCAATCGGTCCATGATCGCCTCGACGGAGCCGGATGATGCCAGGACTCGAACAAGAAGCCGCCCGTCGGAGATCGGTTCGTGCCAGGCTTCCATCCCCAGCCCCTCCTCGACCATCGCCTGCACGGCTTCCTTCTGATCGGCGCACAGGAAGAGCTCGACGAGTCGGAGTTCCACGGCGTCGGCTCAGTCTGGCGGGACTCGGCCTCTCAGCCGTGCCCGCTCTGCGTCGATACGCGCCAGCACCCGATCCCAGTCGCGGCTCCGCACCTCCTGGTACT
>JBBDLO010000013.1:23595-30605 GCA_040878815.1 Gemmatimonadota bacterium
GAGTTCTCGCGAGAAGGCATATACGGCCATGACCGACTGCCTCGGGCGAAGCCTTCGGGAATCCCAATCCGGAGTCACGGGCCGAATGTCGACGGGCCGATATCGGAGTCCCCGATTCACGAGGTTCAGCCCCTCGGGTTCGAAGTCGAGCTCCGTGACCTCCGAGTACATCGTCACCAGAAAGAGCTCGAAGGGAACGGCCGAGCCGGTTTCTTCCAGAAAGATCTCTTGGTATCCCCGGCCGAGCGCAGAGAGCCGCTCGTAGGTATCGGGCGCCGCGAGTCGAGTGATGGACTCCGACAGCGGGGTCACCATCAACTGTAGCTCGCCTCGGCGGAGGGTCAGCGAGATCTCTTCCTGGAGGAGGGCACCGAGTCCCGCTGGGATCGATTCGGCGAGGGACTCCGCTTCCACACCGCTTTCTTCTTCCACTGATTGCGGGAGGGAGGCAGGATCTCCGGGAAAGAGAAGTCCGCACCCGGCCGTCGCTCCAGCCAGAACGGATGGGAATACGGTCCTTCGCATGCCGGGCGCAATAGGACGCGTCATTCGCCACCCTCCTCCGTCTCGAGGAGCCCGGAAATGGCATCGAGAAGGATTTCTCGTCCCAAGCCGGTCTTCGACGAGAAGGGTACGACCTGTTCGGCGTCCAATTTGAGCCCTTTCGTCAACTCCGTAACCTTTCGCGCTCCCTGCGACGCCGAGAGTTTGTCCATCTTGGTCAAAACGATGAGAGCCGGAATGCCCGCATCTGCCAGTTGGTCGAGCATGCGTAGGTCATCATCGGTCGGATCTCGACGAATATCAACCAGCTGGACGACGGCAATCGGTCCATCGGGGCGGGCGAGATACCCGTCGACGAGCTTGCGCCAGGAATCTCGCACGGGCCGGGGAACGCTGGCGAACCCGAATCCGGGCAGATCCACGAGGAAGAAGCGGTCGTTGACCCGATAGAAATTGAGCCCTTGCGTCTTCCCTGGTGTTCCGGAGACCTTCGCGATCTTCTTCTGCGTGCGCTCGAGGAGGACGTTGATGAGGGAGGACTTTCCCACGTTCGAGCGACCCGCGAACGCGATCTGGGGAAACTCCCCGGGCAGCGGAGCTCGCGAATCGACGACGGTCCCCGCGAACTCGACGCTGCGAATCTTCACTGGGAGATCCGCGTACCCGGATCCGGCGAATCTCCCAGGAGTTCGTTCATCATCGTGCCGGTGGTCAGCCCCGGGCCCGGCATGGATTCGAGGATGATCTCCAGAACCTGATCCATTCGGTCCACAGGATGGAAGGTCACTCGCTCACGAACCTCCTGCGGAATCCCTTCCAACTCCGGGGCGTTGCCCGCCGGCAGGATCACCGCACGAATGCCATGCCGGAGCGCCGCCACTGCCTTTTCCTTGAGTCCGCCCACGGGGAGGACTCGCCCCCGCAAAGTGATTTCACCTGTCATGGCCACCTCGGGACGCGTGGGCGTCCCGGTCAGGGCGGACACCAGGGCGGCAGCGATCGTGATCCCGGCCGAAGGGCCGTCCTTCGGCGTCGCTCCTTCCGGGATATGGATATGCAGATCGACTTCGCGGTGAAAGTGACTCGGGAGTCCCAGATCGCGAGCCCTCGAGCGGGCGTAGGTTACCGCTGCAACCGCGGATTCCTTCATCACGTCACCGAGCGTGCCGGTGAGCTGGATGGCCCCGTTTCCGGGAACCACGGAGACCTCGACTTCCAGGATCTCACCCCCGGCCGTGGTCCAGGCGAGACCGGTCGCGATGCCCACCCTCTCGGCGCCCCCGTCCTGCTCCGTCTTGAGGTGTCTCGGCGGACCCAGGAGGTCGGCCAACTGAGACGACTCGATGTGGGTTTCCTCTCCTTCCGCAACTCCTCCCTCGGCCACCCTTCGGGCCACTTTGCGAGCGACGCGTGCGAGGAGGCGATCCAACTCTCGCACGCCGGCCTCCCGCGTGTAATCCTCGACGATGCGGTCCACGACTTCGGTGGAAATCGCGACGCGTCCGGGCTCCAACCCATGCCGGCGGAGCTGTTCCGGTATGAGGAACTGGGTGGCGATGCTCCGCTTCTCCGTATCGAGGTATCCGGGGATTCGGATCACCTCCATTCGATCTCGTAGCGGCTCGGGAATGCCCGCGAGGGTATTGGCCGTCGCCACGAAGAGGACCTCGGAAAGATCGAATTCCAACTCGAGATAGTGATCCTGAAAGCTGTGATTCTGCTCCGGGTCGAGCACTTCGAGGAGAGCCGAGGAGGGATCGCCGTGACCATCCTTGGTCAACTTGTCGACCTCGTCGAGGAGGAAGACAGGGTTGCGACTCTTCGCTCGGCGCATCCCCTGCAGGACCCGACCGGGGAGACTGCCGACATAGGTGCGGCGGTGCCCGCGGATCTCGGCCTCGTCCCGCACCCCGCCCAGTGCGACACGTACGAATCGTCGGTCGAGGGCCCGGGCAATGCTTCGCCCGAGCGAGGTCTTGCCGACCCCGGGGGGCCCGACGAGGCAGAGGATCGGTCCCTGCAATTTGCCCACGAGGGAGAGGACGGCGATATGGTCCAGAATGCGGTCCTTGACCTCCTCGAGCCCGTAGTGGGCCTCCTCCAGAACCGTTCTCGCATGGACGACGTCGGGATTGTCCCGCGTGCGCTCCTCCCATGGGAGGGAGAGAATCCACTCCAGATAACTCCGGATCACCGTGGCTTCCGGCGCCACCGGATTCATCCGTTGCAGGCGCTCGAACTCCCGATCTGCGCGCTCCCGCGCCGCTTCGGGTAGGTCGGCCGAAGCCAGACTCGCCTCGAGGTCCCCCCACTCGGGGCTACCCGACCCGAGTTCCTTTTGAATGGCCTTGAGCTGCTCCTGGAGATAGTGCTGGCGGCGGTCGTCATCCATCTTTCGCCGCATCTCCTGATCGAGTTGACTCTCGATTTGGAGAATCTCGACCTCGCGCTCCAAGAGCCGCAGAAGTCCCCGGAAGAGGCCGCCGAGCGTTTCCTCTTCCAGGAGCGCCTGCTTCTCGTCGACCCCGACCAGAAGGTGTCCCGCCACGAGGTGGGCCACGCGGACCGGCGCCCCGAGGTCGGCAAGGAAGGAGGCCAAGTCCGCCGGCAGATCCGGGTGCATGTGCACGTACTCGCGAAAGGTACGCTCCACCCGACGAATCAGAGCGCGCGTCTCGGCGTCCCCGGCATCGACCACCGCATCCGGATACTCGAGTGGGGAGATCTCCGCGCGAAAGGGTCCTGAATCCGGAAGGAACCGGTGAATCCGGGCACGGCTGAGCCCTTCGAACACCACGCGAGAGGTGCCGTCGGCGAGCGGGGTGGATTGGACGACCCGCACCACGGTCCCCACGGGGTGGAGTTCCGTCGCGGCTGGGTCTTCCGACTCTGGATCGAGCTGGGCGACCAGGAGGAGGAGCCCGTCTGAGCTCTGCCGTGTGGCTTCGTCCAGGGCCGCAACTGAAGGGGGTCGGCCGACGAGGAGTGGGAGAACCATCGACGGGAAGAAGACCAAATCCCGAAGCGCGAGCGTGGGGAGAAGCTCGGGGAGTCCAGGCAATGACGGCTGGGACGTCACCTCGTCCATAGGGACCCCTTCATGGCCCTCCCAGGATCGGCGAGAAGGCTCACGCCTCCTTCTTCTTCTTCGGCTCGTTGTGGAAGACCAGCAAAGGGGTGATCCCCTTGTCCACGGATTCCGGGGTTATGACCACCTCCCGAATGTCTTCTCGCGACGGCGCATCGTACATGACCTCGCGCATGACCTCCTCGATCACCGCACGAAGGCCGCGTGCACCCGTGCCTCGCTTGAGCGCCTTCCGGGCCACCGACCGGATGGCCTCGGGATCGAAGGTGAGCCCAATCCCTTCGAGTGCCAGCATTTTCGTATACTGTTTGATCAGCGCATTTCTCGGCTCCTGCAGGATGCGGACGAGTGAGTCCTCGTCCAGATCGTTCAGCGAGACCGTGACGGGGAGTCGCCCGACGAGTTCGGGAATCAACCCGAACCGCTGTAGATCCTCGGGTTCGGCATGAGCCAGGAAGAGCTCGCGTGCAATCTCCTTCTCGTCCTCACCCTCCACTTCCGCCGCCTTTCCGAACCCGATCCGTCGCCGCCCGATGCGGGACTCGACGATCTTCTCGAGCCCGTCGAATGCACCTCCGCAGATGAAGAGGATGTTTCGGGTGTCGATCTGGATGTATTCCTGCTGTGGGTGCTTCCGGCCGCCTTGAGGGGGAACCGAGGCGACGGTCCCCTCCAGGATCTTGAGCAGAGCCTGTTGAACGCCTTCGCCCGACACATCCCGGGTGATCGACGGGTTCTCGGATTTTCTCGAGATCTTGTCGATCTCATCGATATAGATGATGCCGCGCTGGCATTCGGTGACGTTGTAATCGGCTGCCTGGAGGAGGCGGACCAGAATGTTTTCGACATCCTCACCGACGTATCCGGCCTCGGTGAGGGTCGTCGCGTCGGCGATCGTGAAGGGGACGTTCAGGATGCGGGCGAGCGTCTGGGCCAGGAGAGTCTTTCCGACTCCCGTGGCACCGAGGAGCAGGATATTGGCCTTCTCCACTTCGACATCGTCCAAAAGCCCCTGGTTGTTCACCCGCTTGTAGTGATTGTAGACGGCGACGGCGAGGGCCTTCTTCGCGTTGTCCTGTCCGATCACATACTCGTCGAGGGTATCCTTGATCTCACGGGGGGTGAGGGTCGGGACGGCCTTCTCCGGGGCAGATCGCTCCTCTTCTTCGGCCAGGATCTCATTGCAGAGCGCGACGCACTCATTGCAGATGTACACGCTCGGACCCGAAATGAACTTCCGAACCGAATCCTTGGACTTCCCGCAGAAACTGCAGCGCAGATGCTTGTCAGTGGACATACGCTCCGTCCCCCTCGTCGGTCGTTCGTCTGTGCGGGCTTCGCATCACGATTCCTCGGTGGTTCCGCCTGCGTCCAGGTCGCGCGGCTTCCCTACGTCGTCGCGGTTGGACAACACCCGATCGATGAGGCCGTATGTCTGCGCCTCCGGCGGGCTCATGAAGTAGTCGCGGTCGACATCGTCGGAAATTCGCTCCACGGTCTGGCCGGTGTGTTGCGCCAGAATCTCATTCAGCCGCTGTCGGATGCCCAAGACCTCCTTGGCCGCAATCTCGATGTCGGCCGCGGTTCCCTGGTATCCCGAGGAGGGCTGGTGGATCAGGATACGGGAGTTCGGAAGGGCACTCCGCTTGCCGGCGGCTCCCCCCGCGAGGAGAACGGCACCCATGGAGGCGGCCATCCCCACGCAGAAGGTGGCGACAGGGGCCCGTAGGTGCTGCATGGTGTCGTAGATTGCGAGCCCCGCGTAGACGCTTCCCCCGGGCGAGTTGATGTAGAGGTAGATGTCCCGCTCGGGATCGTCCGCATCGAGGAAGAGCAGCTGAGCGACGATGATGTTCGCGACCGTATCGTCCACCGCGCTTCCGAGGAAGACGATGCGGTCCATCAGTAGCCGCGAGAAGATGTCGTAGCTTCGCTCGCCGCGGCTCGTTCGCTCGATTACATAGGGAGGAAAAATCGGCATCCGGTCAATCCGTGTGGGTCGGGGGGAGGGAAGCGGCCGGGGCCGCTCCCGTCAGGCCGCCTCGACGATCGTGGATTCCTGCTTGAGGAAGTCGAAGACCTTGCCTTCGGTAACCTCTCGCTCGAGTTGCTCCAACTGGCCAGACTTCTGAAGTCTAGCATAAACCTCTGCAGGATTGGTACCACTTCGAGTCGCGATCTCCTCGATGCGGGTGTCCAACTCGTCGTCCGTCGCCGAAAGGCCCTGGCTCTCGGCAACCCGACTCACGACCAGATAGCGCTTGATGGCCTGGAGAGCCTGGGGCCGAAAGTGTTCCTTGGCTTCGGCCATCTGATCCTCGGGCAACTCCTTGGAATCTCCGAGGGCCGATCGGACGTACTGGTCCACCATCGACTCGGGAATCTCGAAGGGATTGGCATTGAGGATCTGCTCGAGGAGCGCACCCCTGAGTCGTCCTTCTTCCTCGCGGCTCGCCTCCTTCTCGAGGTCCTCTCGAATGCGGTTCCGGAGTTCGTCCAGGGTCTGAAAGTCTCCGGCGGCCTGAGCCAGTTCGTCATTCAACTCGGGAAGTTCCCGCTGTTTGCGGGCATCCAAGAAGATGCGGAGGGTCCGGGATTCCTCGGAGATCTCCTCCGGGGATCCGCCCGTGGGAATGGTGATTGTGAACTCGCCGGAGCCGCCGACCTCGATCGACTCGATCGCACGTTCGACCTCCGCAATCGCTTCGCCCTGACCGAGGACAAACTCGTACTCGCGAGGGTCGCCCTCATCGGCGTCGATCCGTTGGATGCGTACCCCGACCTGTTCGCCGGTCACCGGCATTCCCTCCTCTACGGCAACCCAACTCCCCTCCTGCTCGCGGATCCGATCGAGAACCTTGTCGACGTCGTCATCCGTCACCAGGACGGCGGGGCGCTCAACGCGGAACCCACCGAGCCGGTCCAATTGCACTTCCGGGGCCACATCGAAGGAAACCTGGAACGAGAGGTCTGCCTCGGGCTGGTACTCGATGTCGCGGACCTCGCCCTCGCTGATCGGTTTGAGCTCGCGTTCGCGAAGGACCCCTCGATAGGCATCCCCAATCACCCTGTCCAGCAACTCCTCCTCGACGGCGCGGCCGAACCGCTTTTCGAGGACCGCCTCAGGGACCTTTCCCTCCCGAAACCCGGGGAGTTTCATGCGGGAGGAGAGCTTCTTGATGGCGGCCTTGCGCTCGGCGCGTACCATCTCTGAGGGCACGGTGATGCTGAGGGTTCGCCGCCACCGTTCCCCTTCCTCCATCGACACGCGAAGCTGACTTACATCGATCGGCATGGATTCCTGCGTCCAGGGTGGTCGAGTCGTTGCGGGAGAGAGGGCGAAAGGGGGGACTCGAACCCCCACGGCCCAGGGCCACGAGATCCTAAGTCTCGCGCGTCTACCAGTTCCGCCACTTTC
>JBBDLO010000014.1:0-30224 GCA_040878815.1 Gemmatimonadota bacterium
GAAGGTGGCCGCACCGTCGGCGCCGGCGTCGTCACCGAAATCCTGGACTGAGGAATTCGAGATGGCTCGTGATAAGATTGTCCTCGCCTGCCCGACCTGCGAGGAACGCAACTACAACCTGACGAAGAACAAGCGGCTCCACCCGGAACGGGTCGAGTACAGCAAGTTCTGCCCTCGGTGCCGGGAGCATACGCTCCACAAGGAGACGAAGTAGACCGAATGGCGTCTCAATTGAAGCGCACCGGAGAATTCTTCGAGGAGTGCTGGGTCGAGCTCCAGCGGGTCACGTGGCCGGATTGGCCGCAGCTCCGCAGCGCGACCCTTGTGGTCATGATCTTCTGCATCCTCGTAGCCACGGTCATCTGGATCATGGACATCTCTTCTCGCTTCGTGATCGATGCGATCATGGGCCTCTTCGGAGCCTGAGCGACGATCATGGCAGAGGCACGGTGGTACGCGGCCCAGAGCTATTCCGGACACGAGAACAAGGTCCAGAGGCTGATTCAACGGAAGATCGATGAGGAGCCCGGGGAGGACGTCACGACGAAGGAGATCCAGGAAGTCCTGGTTCCGACCCAGGAAGTGACGGAGATCCGCAACGGCAAGCGCGTGAGCGTCACCAAGCGGATCTATCCGGGATACGTCCTGGTCAAGATGGTTCTGAATGAACGGACGCAGCACGAGATCAACAACATTCAGGGCGTCATCAAGTTCGTGGGCTCGGGCCCCGAACCGCAGCCGCTGCGTCAGGACGAGATGAACAAGATTCTCGGAATCGTCGTGGAGGGGGAGGAGTCGCAGGAGGAGGAAGTGCCCTTCCACGTCGGGCAGGTGGTGGAGGTCACGGCGGGGCCCTTCACCGACTTCTCCGGGACGGTCCAGGAGGTTTATGCGGACAAGGGGAAGGTAAAGGTAGAGGTGTCCCTCTTCGGACGACCGACTTCGGTCGAACTCGATTTCACGCAGCTTCTTGGCTACTAGAGCTGCCGGCTCCAGGCGCGTTCTACGCGCGGATAGGCATTCGTAATGGCGAAGAAAGTCATCGGCTTCATCAAGCTTCACGTCACGGGCGGACAGGCGAACCCGGCACCCCCGGTGGGTCCGGCACTCGGTCAGCACGGCGTGAACATCATGGAGTTCTGCAAACAGTTCAACGCACGGACCCAGCAGCAGCAGGGGATCACGGTGCCGGTGGAGATCACGGTCTTCGGTGACCGATCCTTCACCTTCATCACCAAGACGCCCCCCGCCTCGGTGCTACTCCGGCGAGCAGCGGGACTCCAGAAGGGCTCGAGCGTTCCGAATCGCGACAAGGTCGCCTCGGTATCGCGTGCTCAGTTGGAAGAGATCGCCAGCACGAAGATGGAGGACCTGAACACCAGGAACCTCGAATCGGCGGTCCGTATGGTCGCGGGAACCGCCCGTAGCATGGGTATCACGATTCAAGACTGAACTCGAGGCCCCGGCGCCGTATGGGCGTTCGGGCCATAGGCAGGTTCCGGCCTACGGGCCGGCGTCCGTTGAACCACCTGATGTGGGCCGCCACAGGTGGGAGGACGACACGGGACGGCTCAGGTCCAATGCCCTCACAGGGAAAGAAGTTTCTCGATGCCAAAGCGAAGGTTCCGCGCGGGGTGAGGTTGGCTCCCGGGGAGGCCCTCGATCTGGTCAAGGAGATCGCCTTCGCGAAGTTCGACGAGACCGTCGAAGTGGCGACGCGACTCAGCGTAGACCCCCGCCAGGCCGATCAGATCGTCCGCGGGACCGTCGTCCTCCCTCATGGTACGGGTAAGACGTCTCGCGTGCTTGTGGTCGCACACGGAGAAAAGGCCCAAGAGGCGGAGGCCGCCGGGGCGGACTATGTCGGCGTCGAGTATGTCGACAAGATCCTCCAGGGCTGGCTCGAGTTCGATGTCGTGGTCGCCACACCGGATCAGATGGGCAAGGTCGGTCCGTTGGGCCGGGTGCTCGGCCCGCGAGGCCTGATGCCCACACCCAAGGCCGGAACCGTCACCATGGACGTGGCCCGAGCGGTCACCGAAATCAAGGCCGGTAAGATCGAGTTTCGTGTCGACAAGACCGGGAATGTCCATGCTCCCATCGGTCGGGCCTCATTCGAACGAGAGAAGCTCGAGGCCAATCTGCATGCGTTCATGGATTCGATCGTTCGGGCGCGACCGGCCGCCGCAAAGGGCGGGTACATCCTGAGTGTCACCGTCTCCAGCACGATGGGGCCTGGGGTTTCCATAGATGAGAACGTGTACCGACGGAGGGCCGGCTGATGAAACGCGCGAACAAAGAGAGCTTCGTCGCCGGGTTTCAGGAGCGGGTACGGGCCACCCCCGTCTTCTACCTGACCGACTTCTCGGGATTGGACGTCAAGTCCATGACCGAACTGCGGCATCGCCTCCGCGATGCCGGTGCAGAGTACATGGTGGTCAAGAACCGCTTGGTCTTGCGGGCCCTTGAGGAACTCGAAATCGAGCTGCCGGACCTGAGCGATCACCTCGTCGGCCCGACCGGCGTCGTCATCGCAGGCGAAAGCCCGGTCGAGTCGGCCAAGGCGCTGACGGATTTCGCCAAGGCCCATGAGGATCGCCCTGTTTTCAAGGTGGGTGTGGTCGACCGGAACGTCGTAGTCGCGTCGCAGTTCGAGCGGCTCGCGAAGCTTCCGTCGAGAGAGGAGCTTCTCTCCCAGCTCGCCGGGGCCATGCAGGCCCCGATGGTCATGCTGCTGGGCGTACTGGAAGCGAAGCTGCAGGAGACCGCCGGCTTGCTGGAGTCGTTGCGGGTGAAGAAGGAATCGGACGAGAAGTCAGACGCGTAACCCTCCGGGTGAACCCGGGGAATCCCAAGGAGAAATCTGGATCATGGCTACGAATCAGGAACAGCTTCTCGATACGATCGGGAACATGACGGTCCTCGAGCTCGCGGAGTTCGTCGACGCTTTCAAAGAGAAGTTCAATGTGACGGCCGCCGTGGCCGCCGCGCCGGCCGCAGCCGCCGCTGGTGGGGCTGCCGTTGCGGAGGAAGAGCAGGACGAGTTCGAGGTCATCCTCCAGTCGGTTGGTGACAAGAAGATCCAGGTCATCAAGGTGATCCGCGAGGTCACCAGCCTGGGCCTGAAGGAAGCCAAAGACCTGGTCGATGGCGCGCCCTCGACGGTCAAGGATGCGGTCTCGAAGGATGAAGCCGCGCAGATCAAGGCGAAGCTCGAAGAGCAGGGCGCGACCGTCACGCTGAAGTAGTAGCGAGTCGGATCGGAATCGCATCGGGGCAGGCCCCCGAGGCGGTCCGCGCTAGCCGGGGGGACGAATGTCTCCCCGGCGCTTGCTTCTGATCTAGCATCTCACGTCACCGGATCCGCCATGGATCCGGGCTGATTCAAGGGGGAACCCGTTGGAGACTCGGAACGCTGCCCGTCCGGTAGTGAACTTTGCGAAGCTCGAGTCGGTCCTGCCCATGCCCGATCTACTGGACGTTCAGCTCCAGTCGTTCGCCCAACTGATCGAACGGGACGTTGCGCCCGAAGACCAGTGGGATTTCAGCTTGGACAGGGTGTTCGGGGAGATTTTCCCGATCAGCGACGTCAACGAGAACTTCACACTCGAGTACGTCTCTGCCGAATTGGGAGATCCCAAGTACTCCGTCGAGGAGTGCATCGAGCGGGACATGACGTACGCGGCCCCGCTCAAGGCCGTCCTGCGGCTCATCGTCTGGGAGGATGTCGAGGACGAAGAGCGGCGACCGAAGGATATCATCGAGAAGGAGGTTTACCTCGGTGATCTTCCGCTGCTGACGGACCTGGGCACCTTCATCATCAATGGCGCCGAGCGGGTAGTGGTCAGCCAGCTCCACCGTTCGCCGGGCGTCGTGTTCGAAGAGACGACCCATCCGAACGGGTCTCGACTGCACAGTGCCCGGATCATTCCCTTCCGTGGCTCCTGGGTCGAGTTCACGATCGACATCAACGACATCTGCTACGTCCATATCGACAAGAAGAAGAAGTTTCCGGCTACGGCGCTCCTGCGGGCGTTCGGCTGGGGCGAGGCGGACGATCTCTTTCGGCTCTTCCACAAGGTTCAGGCGGTGTCGCTGAAGAAGGCACACTTCCAGGCCAACTCGGAGTTGGAAGGCGACGTCCTGGCGGAGGATGTGATCGAATCGAAGACCGGTGAGATCCTGCTCGAACTGGGTTCGGAGCTCACCGAAGAGGCGTTGAAGACGCTGGAACGCTCCGGTCGAAAGCGCATCAAGGTTTATGCGCCGATGACGGAATCCGATCGTGGCCATAGCCAGATCATCAAGCGTACCGTTCAGAAGGATCCGACCAAGTCGGAGGAAGAGGCTCTCTACGCGATCTATTCGCTTCTCCGCCCAGGAGAGGCCCCGAACGTCGAGACCGCGCGCGACGCTTTGGAGCGCGTCTTCTTCAATGCGAAGCGGTACGATCTCGGACGCGTTGGGCGGTATAAGATCAATCAACGATTGGGCCTCAAGACCCCGCGTGGAACCACGGTTCTCACCCGGGAGGACTTCGTGGCGATCCTCCGATACCTCATCGATTTGAACGAGGGACGGGGCTTCACGGACGACATCGATCACCTCGGGAATCGACGGGTTCGCACCGTCGGCGAGTTGATCGCCAACCAGCTGTCGGTTGGACTCTCCCGTATGGCTCGACTCGTGCGCGAGCGCATGTCGATCAATACGGATCCCGAGAAGATCTCGATCGACGACCTGGTCAACGCCCGTACGGTATCCGCGGTGATTCAGGCCTTCTTCGGGTCCTCGCAGTTGTCTCAGTTCATGGACCAGACGAATCCGCTGGCAGAGCTGACGCACAAGCGACGGGTTTCTGCACTGGGTCCGGGTGGTCTCTCCAGGGAGCGCGCCGGATTCGAGGTGCGGGATGTCCACTATTCACACTATGGGCGACTCTGCCCGGTGGAGACTCCCGAAGGTCCCAACATCGGGCTGATTTCTTCGCTCACGACCAACTCGCGCGTAAACGAACTCGGGTTCATCGAGACTCCCTATCGCAAAGTCGTGAAGGGGAAGGTGACCTCCGAGATCGAATGGCTCTCGGCCAATGAGGAGGAGGAGGCTCGGATCGCGCAGGCCAATGCCCCGCTCGCTGCGGACGGGTCCTTCGAGAACGAGTTCGTTCTGTGCCGCGAGCGAGGGGACTTCCCTCTTCTCCCTCCGGAGCAGATCGACTACATGGATGTCGCGACGGACCAGCTCGTGTCGGTCGCGGCTGCGCTGATTCCCTTCCTCGAGCATGACGACGCCAACCGAGCCCTCATGGGCTCGAACATGCAGAGGCAGGCGGTTCCCCTCCTCTTCACGGACTCTCCCGTGGTGGGGACGGGGCTAGAGGCGAAGGTCGCTCGAGATTCGGGAGCTGTGATCACGGCCAGTCGCGGTGGCCGCGTCGTTCAGGTGACGGCGGACGAGATCGTGATCGATACCGGCGCCGTCGGCGCGAAGGGGGCCGATGAGCCACTCGCCCGGCTGGCGCAGTTTGATCGCTATCGGCTGAAGAAGTTCTGGCGCACGAACCAGGATACCGCCATCAACCAGCGTCCCCTGGTGCGCAAGGACGACCAGGTGGAGGCCGGAGACATCATCGCCGACGGTCCCTCGACGGACCACGGGGAGTTGGCCCTCGGTCGGAATCTCACGGTCGCGTTCATGCCCTGGTTCGGATACAACTTCGAAGACGCGATCATCCTCTCCGAGCGTCTGGTGAAGGGAGATCACCTTACCTCGATCCATATCCAGGAACTCGAACTGCACGTGCGGGACACCAAGCGGGGGATGGAAGAAATCACCCGCGAGATCCCGAACGTCTCCGAAGAGGCGTTGGTCGACCTGGATGAGCGCGGAGTCGTCCGAATCGGTGCCCGGGTCAAGGCCAGTGAAATCCTTTGTGGGAAGATCACTCCGAAGGGCGAGACGGAGCTCTCGCCGGAAGAGAAGCTCCTCACAGCGATCTTCGGAGAGAAGGCGAAGGATGTGAAGGACTCCTCTCTACGGGTGCCCCCGGGGATGGCGGGAGACGTCATCGATGTGAAGGTGTTCTCGCGTCGCATCGACGATCCGCTCCTCGAGAAGGAGCATGGTGCGCGCATCGGAGAGCTTCGCCAGTGGGAGCGAGAAGAGACGCAGCGCATCGTCCATGCGCGGGATGAGGAACTTCGCGAACTGCTGCACCTCCAGACCGTTTCTCTGATGCTCCGCAAGGGCACGGTCGAACCCCTCATCGATGAAGGGACGAAGCTCACCAAGGAAGAAGTCGAGGGCCTCGAGATCCGCAAGGTCGACCTGCAGACGCTCAAGGTCCAGAACAAGGCCATGTCGGAGAAGATCCGACGCCTGATCGACGAGGCACAGAACCGGATCGATGCGGTGAAGGCTCGGACGGAAGACCAGATCGACAAGGTCTTCCAGCCGGACGACCTCCCACCCGGCGTGGTTCAGCTCGTCAAGGTGTACATCGCCGAAAAGCGCAAGATCGCAGTCGGCGACAAGATGGCCGGACGCCACGGGAACAAGGGGATCATCGCGCAGATCGCTCCCGAGGAGGACATGCCCTTCCTGCCGGATGGAAGCTCGGTGGATATCGTGCTGAATCCCCTCGGTGTGCCCTCACGAATGAATGTGGGGCAGATCCTCGAGACCCACCTGGGATGGGCCTCGCAGATCCTCGGATTCGAGTCGAAGACCCCGGTCTTCCAGGGCGCCTCGGAGGACGAGATCGGACTCCTGATCAAGATTGCGGGGCTCAAGTGGGCCCGTCTTGCCCAGGGGCTCGAAACCGAGTTCCCCCTGGAGGACGAAGACGCGATTCGCACGTTGTTGAGTGCGGCACCTCTCGTGGCCTCCGAAGCCGTGTCCGCGCAGCCGGCGGATGCGATCGCCCTGGTGAACGGGCATGAGGGAGATGCGGGGGTTCGAGGCCTCGGTCGCGGACTCGACAGCTATCTGGGCGCGAACCTGCCGAAGGATATTCGGGCCGCATTCGAAAGCCTGCGCACCTTCCTCGTGGATGCGGCGACGGAGTGGTCCGATCGGACGAATCAGTCGCTGGAAGAGGCCTTCCCCGCCGTCGCGGAGATCGCCGGGCGGAAGAAGATGACCGAGGGGTTGGAGGCGGCGGTCGTCCAGTTCATGTTGCGCGCGGGGATTCGCCCGGACGGGAAGGTCTGGCTCCGCGACGGTCGAAGCGGGCGACGCTTCGATCACCCGGTCACGGTGGGCACCATCTACATGCTGAAGCTCGCCCACCTCGTGGACGACAAGATCCACGCGCGGAGCATCGGTCCGTACTCCCTCGTCACCCAGCAGCCCCTGGCCGGGAAGGCCCAGTTCGGCGGGCAGCGGTTCGGGGAGATGGAGGTCTGGGCGCTGGAGGCGTACGGTGCGGCGCACACGCTCCAGGAGATCCTGACGGTCAAGTCCGACGACGTCACGGGCCGTTCGAAGGTCTACGAGGCGATCGTGAAGGGCGAGAACCTGCCCGATCCAGGCATCCCGGAGTCGTTCAACGTGCTCGTGAAGGAACTCCAGGCACTCGGACTTTCGGTCACGCTCGGTCGCGACGAATAGTTGTGGATCAGCGCACCTGAGACTAGAGAAGTTCACTCATTCTGGGATAGCTGACGCATGATCGATTTTCCCCGGTCCCGAGACACTCGCGGTTCGGACTTCGACTTCATTCAGGTCAAGATCGCCTCTCCGGAGGAGATCCGGAGTTGGTCGTACGGCGAGGTCACGAAGCCCGAGACGATCAACTATCGGTCCTTCAAGCCCGAGAAGGATGGGCTCTTTTGTGAGCGCATCTTCGGGCCCGTAAAGGACTGGGAGTGCCACTGCGGAAAGTTCAAGCGGATCCGATTCCGCGGTCACGTCTGCGATCGATGCGGCGTCGAAGTAACGCTCTCCAAGGTACGGCGGGAGCGAATGGGGCATATCGAGTTGGCCGTCCCCGTTTGCCACATCTGGTTCTTCAAGACGTTGCCGTCGCAGTTGGGATACCTCGTCGGGATGTCGCTACGTGACCTCGAGAAGGTCATCTACTACGCCTCGTACGTAGTGGTGAACCCGGGGAAGCAGGAGCTCGAGTTCCTCGACCTCCTCGACGAGGACGAGTATTACGATCTTCGGGTGAAGGCCCGGGAGGAAGGGGACGAGGATTTCCAGGCCCAGATCGGGGCCGATGCCGTCCGGACCCTGCTCAAGCTCCTCGACTCTCCCGAGCGTTCCGTTCCTCAGAAGAACAAGGACGGGAAGGGGCTCGATCGGCTGGCCGACTGGCTTCGAATCGAGATCCGCACCGAGACTTCCCAGCATCGCAAGAAGAAGAAGCTCAAGCGGCTCAAGGTGGTGGACTCGCTCCGGAATTCCGGAGGTACGCCGGATGAGCGAAACCGGCCCGAGTGGATGGTCATGGATGTGATTCCGGTGATCCCTCCGGACCTTCGGCCTCTGGTTCCCCTCGACGGCGGTCGATTCGCGACCTCCGACCTGAACGACCTCTATCGCCGCGTCATCAACCGGAACAACCGGTTGAAGAAGCTGATCGAGATGCGGGCTCCGGAGGTCATCCTCCGCAATGAGAAGCGAATGCTGCAGGAGGCGGTGGACGCCCTCTTCGACAATGGTCGTCGTTCCAAGGCGATCCGGGGTCGTGGTAAGCGCCCACTCAAGTCCCTCTCCGACATGCTCAAGGGGAAGCAGGGGCGGTTTCGTCAGAATCTGCTGGGTAAGCGCGTGGACTACTCGGGGCGCTCCGTCATCGTGGTGGGTCCGGAGCTCAAGCTCCATCAGTGCGGACTCCCCAAGGCGATGGCGGTCGAGCTCTTCAAGCCCTTCATCATCCATGAGCTCGAGCGCCGCGGGGAGGCCGAGACGGTCAAGCGTGCCAAGAAGATCGTGGAGCAGGACGACGCCAAGGTCTACGAGGTTCTCGAGGATATCATCCGGGATCACCCGGTCCTCCTGAACCGAGCCCCGACGCTCCACCGGCTGGGAATTCAGGCCTTCGAGCCGGTCCTGGTGGAAGGGAAGGCCATCCGCGTACATCCGCTCGTCTGTGCCGCCTTCAACGCGGACTTCGACGGCGACCAGATGGCGGTTCACCTCCCCCTCTCCTTCGAGGCTCAGCTCGAGGCGAGGGTCCTTATGCTCTCGTCGAACAATGTGCTCCTCCCCTCGAACGGGCGGCCGGTGGCCGCGCCGACGCAGGACATGGTCATTGGGTCGTACTACCTGACCAAGGCGCCCCTGGAGATCCAGGACCTGGAGCGGACGCTGAATGATCCTGGAGCGAGCAAGGCCGCCCGCGCCGATGCGGAGAGCAAGCGTGCCAAGAAGTTCGAAAAAGCACACAGGTTCGGGACCTACGGAGAGGTCGAAATGGCCCTCTCTCACGAGAATGTGGCCTTCCACACCCTCTGCTGGTACTGGTTCGTCCGGCCCGGCGTGGACAAGGATGGACGCCGCGAGCCTGGACGTTGGATCCCGACCACGGTGGGGCGCGTTCTCTTCAATTCGATCATCCCGGATGAGATCGGCTTCTTCAATGAGAGCGTCGGGAAGCGCGAGCTGGGAGATCTGGTATTCGAGTGCTTCACCGATGTGGGGATGGCCCGGACCACCCAGTTCTTGGACCACCTGAAGGACTTCGGGTTCCGATATGCGACCATGGGAGGCGTGAGTGTCGGAATCGAGGACCTCGAGGTGCCCCCGGAGAAGGCGGAGATCCTGCGCGATGCCGAGGAGCAGGTCACGCGCTTCCAGAGGGCCTATTCCTCCGGCTTCATCTCGAATGGGGAGAGGTACAACAAGGTCATCGACACATGGACGCACGCGAACAACGACGTCGCAGACGCGATGGTGCGTCGCCTCGAACGATCCAAGGGCGGCTTCAATTCGGTCCACATGATGATGGTCTCCGGGGCCCGCGGAAACCGGGACCAGATGCGCCAGCTCGCCGGAATGCGAGGACTGATGGCCAAGCCGCAGAAGAAGCTGACCGGGGGAATCGGTGAGATCATCGAGAGCCCGATCAAGTCCAACTTTCGAGAGGGCCTCAGCGTGGTCGAGTACTTCATCTCGACCCACGGAGCACGGAAGGGGCTGGCCGATACGGCGCTCAAGACTGCCGACGCCGGGTATCTGACCCGTCGTCTCGTGGACGTGGCGCAGGATGTGACGGTCAAGGAGGAGGACTGCGGTACGATCCTCGGACTCGAGATGACGGCGCTGAAGGAAGGCGAAGACATCATCGAGCCGCTCAAGGACCGGATCGTCGGGAATGTGGCACTCGAGAAGGTCGTGGATCCGCTCGACGGGGATACGCTCGTCAAGGCGGGACAGGTCATTCTCGAGGCGGCCGCAGACGCGATCGAGGAGGCAGGAATTCAGCTCGTCAAGATCCGCTCGGTTCTTACCTGCGAGGCGAAGCGAGGCGTCTGCCGGACCTGCTACGGCCGGAATCTGGCCACGATGGCGCCCGTCGACATCGGTGAGGCTGTCGGCATCCTGGCGGCGCAGTCCATCGGAGAACCGGGGACGCAGTTGACGCTGCGTACCTTCCACATCGGGGGTACCGCGGCGCGCATCGCGGCACAGACTCAGCGCAAGTCCAAGATGGACGGGGTCGTGACGCTGGAGCGAGTCACCACGGTAGAGAGCCAGGAAGGCGATCAGGTCGTGACGTCCCGAGAGGGACAGATCGTGCTGAAGACCGAGGGTGGCCAGGTGCGTAGCCGCCTCTCCGTGCCATACGGTGCCACACTGACGGTCACCGAGGGCCAGGCCATCGAGGGCGGAGAACTGATCTTCACCTGGGATCCCTACTCCGAGCCGATCGTGGCCGATGCCGCGGGCGTGATTCGGTATGTGGATATCGTCGAAGACCAGACGATGCGCGAGGAGTTGGACGAGTCGACGGGCCGCCGGCAGCTCGTCATCACCGAGGATCGCAACAAGAAGCTTCACCCGACGATCCAGGTCTGGGACGAGAAGAAGAAGGCGACCAAGTTGAGGGAGTTTATCGTTCCGGTGGGCGCGCAGCTCATCGTGAAGGACGGGGCTCAGGTGAAGCCGGGAGAGACCCTCGCCAAGATCAGCCGAGAGGTGTACAAGACGCGCGACATTACCGGGGGTCTCCCACGGGTCGCCGAGCTCTTCGAGGCCCGTCGTCCGAAGGATCCGGCGGTTATCACGGAGATCGACGGGGATGTGCGATTCGGCGAGATCAAGCGCGGTAAGCGCGAAGTCGTGATCACCCCCGAGTCCGGGCCCGAGCGCACCTACGAGGTACCCGTCGGGAAGCACCTCCGCGTGCACGAGGGCGATCAGGTTCGCGCGGGAGATCGCCTCTCGGAGGGACCGATCAACCCGCACGATATCTTGCGGATCAAGGGTCCCCGGGCGGTCCAGGAGTACCTCCTGAACGAGATCCAGGAGGTTTACCGCCTCCAGGGTGTGAAGATCAACGACAAGCACATTGGTGTGATCGTTCGCCAGATGCTTCAGAAGGTCAAGATCACGGATCCAGGGGACACGCACTTCCTGGAAGGGGAGCACGTCGACCGCGCCGAGTTCCGAGATGTGAACCAGCGCACCCTCGAGAGCGAGGGGAAGCCGGCACGTTCCGAGCCACTCCTCCTCGGGATCACGAAGGCCAGCCTGACGACGGAGTCGTTCATCTCGGCCGCCTCCTTCCAGGAGACGACACGAGTGCTGACGGACGCTGCGGTTCGAGGTGCACGCGATGATTTGAAGGGGCTGAAGGAGAACATCATCATTGGCCATCTGATTCCTGCGGGCACCGGGATCCACCGCTACTCGGGCATCGAGTTCATGGTGGACGAGTCCTTCTACGACGAAGAGATCCTCCCCCTCTCTGAGCCCGGTGGGCTGATTCCTGGCCTCGCGGACGCGCCATCGGAGGAAGAGGCCGCGGTGGATTAAGGCCCCCATGGGACTCGACCGGTTGTTCACGATGCACGGGGAGGGGGATTCCATCCGCCTGCCGCGCAGTCGGGTGGCCCCCCGTGAGGGGAGGCGGGGTCGGTCCCTCCAGGGACATGCTTCCCCAAGGGGAGGTGCGCCCGGAGTAAGGCCGCTCCATTCCGGGAAGCCCATCACTCCGGCGACGGAACAGTTCTTCCTTACGCTCCTGACTCCTGATCCGGAGCGGGTTCGCGACGTCCAGTGGATTCGCGCGGAACGTCTGCTGGCACTCCATGGCCTGGGGCCCCTCGCCATGGCCGTCGACCGAGGACTCCACGGGAACTTTCTCCCTCGGTCGGTAGCGGCGCGCCTGGAGCCTGCCTACCTCGCCACCCGTGAGCGGGTCGTCCGTCTCCTCGAGGCGGATCAGGCGATCGGAGAGGCGCTCTGGGGCGCAGATCTTCCATTCCTACGGATCGGTGGGTCTGCACTCGTACGAGAGGGTGTGTATATGGACCCGGGGGCGCGCCCGATCGACGAGCTTCAGTTCGTCGTGCCCTTCGGGGCCGCGGAGGAGGCAGTTCGCACGTTCTTGGCCGTGGGATTCACGCCGACGGTGGATTGGCATCCGAGTCTGCTAGAGGCCCGACGTTCTCTTTGCTTCCGGTTCGATGCCGCAGCGGAGGGAGATTCCCCGATGCGCGTCGAGTTGATCTGGCGGACGGAGTCGCTACACCTCGGGCGTTGTGACACTCCCGAGGATTGTCCCCTCTGGGCCGGTGCCGATGTGGAGGCTGGCCTTCCGGCACCGGGGCCTCACCTCCACATCTTGGCCGAGAGACTTCTGTCAGGGGTGGGCACACGCGGGTACCTGCGGGGACTTGCCGACATCGGCCGTCTCATCCCTCGAGTGGAGAGCTGGGAGCGATTCATGGCGGTAGCGTCGCCCCGCCCGTTCGCCCCGGGAGTGGGATTGGTCCTCCGCGCTCTGGAAGAAGAAACGGGAGCACCGGTCCCTCGGGGAGTCATCCGGTCCCTCGGCGGAGGTCGGTTGTCTCTGGGCCCGGCAGCCCGCTGGATCCGCCCTGCCCATGTCCTGCGAGCAGCGACGCCGTCATCGACACGGCCCGGAGACCTGTTCCGACAAGGGGTGTTGTTGGGCTCCCCGCTCCAGGCTGCACGGGCCGCGGCGGCGGCACTCTGGCCACGGGAGCCCTGGCTCCGTGCGGAGTTCGGGGACGAGGACGCCCCCGTCCCAGCATTGCGGTCCCGGTACCTCTCCACCCTCCTTCGCGGTCTGCTTTCTCCCCTGGGGATCGGCAAGTCCGAAGCGAGCGGCTCGCGCCGGACCGCGATTCCCACCTAGCCACAGGGCGGTCTCCATTTCCTACCTCCAGGTAGGGGACCGGCGTATTCCTACCTGACGGTATTTCCTTCTCGCGCGGGTAGCTTCAGGTTTGTCATGCCTAGGTGCATACCCACCATTGTGTTATGGGATAATTCGCTGTCGTGGCACGAGACTCGCACTACACGCCTTCGCTGGACTTGGCTTCCCACATGTCGGGAAGCCTTCCCAAAACGAAGTCCAATCCCTTGAGGAGGTCAGTGAAATGAGACGGATGTTCGTGGCGACGGCAGTAGCGGCCGCGGTACTCGCCCCGATGGTAGGGAGTGCCCAGGAGTTGGAAGTGTCCGCGAATGCGGGATGGGTGAGTGAGTACTACTACCGGGGAATCTTCCAGAACACCTCCTCCGCGAGCGGGGGTTTCGACCTGGCACTCGGAGGTCTGTACGCCGGAACCTGGGCGGCGGATGTCGGAGACGGGAACGAGGTCGACCTCTATGCGGGCTATGAACTGGCCGTAGGAGAAGGGTACCTCGGAATCGGCGGTACCGGATACTTCTACACCGGGGATTTCGACGATACCTACCTCGAGGCCAATCTGACCGCCGGATTTGGACCGCTGGGTGTCGAATTCTCGATCGGAACCTACGAGACGGAGCCCGAGTCGGCCGACTACTGGTTCCTGGGTGTGACGGCCGAGCAGGAGGGTCTCTTTGTTACAGTCGGTACCTTCGGCGCAGACTTCGAAGGGATGTATGCCGAGGCCGGGTACGGGTTCACCGTCGCAGATCTGGACGCCAGCGTATCCTGGATTTACAGCGATGAGGATCTGGCTGGCCTGGAAGGCGGGGACCATACCCTCGTGTTCGGCGTGAGCAAGACGTTTGCCATTCGTTGATGGCTGTAGGCCGCCCCTCGAGAGGGGCTTGAAGGCTTGTATTCAGGGATGATTGGCCCCGGGCGGGAGTTGAACGGAAGTCCAACGCCCGCCCGGGGGGTTGCCCCACCTGTTTGTTGAATTGGGATCTCCCAGGCGCTGTCCCTGAATCCTACATTTCTGTATGATTCCACCGTTGCCCTCCACGGTCCCAACTTTGGCGAGGTATTCCGTTGTCGCACCCCGAGGATCGATCCCGCTGGTTGCCTCTCCTCTACGAAGCGAGCACCCTTCTGGATGAGGCTTCGGATGTGCGGGCAGCCGTGAAGCCGAGTCTGGTGGCGTTGGCGCGGCACATGAAGGTCGAGTATGCGACGCTGACCGTTCTCAATCGTCGCACCTCCGAAATTCTGGTACACGAGGCCGTCGGGCTCACCGACGACCAGCGACAGCGGGCCCGCTATCGCCTCGGAGAAGGGATCACGGGGCGAGTGGTTCAGACCGGGGCCCCGGTCGTGGTTCCCACGATTTCTGCGGAGCCCCTCTTCCTCAATCGGCTGAGAAGAGAGGACGAGCGCGCCACGGAAATGGCCTTCGTATGCGTCCCGGTTCGGCTCGGGAACGAGACGATCGGGGCTTTGAGCATCGAGCGGGCCTACGGTCACGACGTCTCGTTCGACGAGGACATTCGGGTCCTCTCGATCATCGCCTCACTGATTGCCCATGCGGTTCGCCTCCGCCAGTTCGCTGAAGAGGAAGAGGCACTGGTGGCCGAAAACCAGCGTCTTCAGAGGGAATTGGCCCACAAGTACCGGCCCGACAACATCATTGGGAAGTCTCGCGAGATGGCTCCCGTATACGAAATGATCGACCAGGTTGCACGGAGCGACGCGACCGTTCTGATTCGAGGCGAGAGCGGGACGGGGAAGGAGCTCATCGCCCAGGCCGTTCACTACGGGAGCCCACGCGCAGAAGAACCCTTCGTGCGGGTCAACTGTGCTGCGCTTCCCGAGGGGCTGATCGAGAGCGAGCTCTTCGGTCACGAGAAGGGAGCGTTCAGCGGAGCCGTGCAGCAGCGCGCCGGCCGATTCGAGCGGGCCGCGGGTGGGACCATATTCCTGGACGAGATCGGAGATCTGACGCCCGCCGTGCAGGTGCGACTCCTGCGCGTGCTGCAGGAGAGGGAGTTCGAGCGGGTCGGGGGGAGCAAGGTCCTGACGGCCGATGTTCGGGTTGTCGCCGCGACGAACAGGCCTCTGGAAAAGGACATGGACGATGGGCGCTTCCGAGCCGACCTCTACTATCGGCTGAACGTCTTTCCGATTCACGTGCCGCCCCTACGCGAGCGTAGGACCGACATCATTCTTCTGGCGGACCATTTCATCGAGAAGTACAGCGAGCGCCACGGCCGCTCGATCGTGCGCCTCTCCACGCCTGCCATCGACCTGCTCATGGCCTACCACTGGCCCGGAAACGTGCGAGAGCTGGAGAACGCCATCGAACGGGCCGTCCTCCTCGCGGATGGCGATGTGATCCACGCACGCCTGCTGCCTCCGAGCCTCCAGATGGCGAAGCCGGAGGATTCCCGCTCCGGGCCTCTCGTGAATCAGCTCGAGGCGCTCGAGAAGGAGCTCATCATCGACGCCCTGAAGATGAGCAAGGGGAACCGTGCCGCCGCCGCGCGGCTCCTGGGGATCACCGAGCGAGTGATGGGGCTGCGCGTACAGAAATTCGGCCTCGAGTAACACCGGCGGGTAGCCTACACGCATGTAGGATGCGGCCGAAGACCTACCTGCGCGTAGGCATCCTTCCCTGGAGTTGGCCGGACTTCCCCTGCGGGTATCCCTCCAGAAAGTCAATTGCGAGAACGGGTGTCGGGACCCCGCCAGAGCGATCCCACCGATTGGCATGTGCCTTGCCCCTATGATCCCCCGGTTGTCGCGGCTCGCGCATCGGCGCGATGTAGAAGTTCACTCAGAATGATCGGAGGGATATCACCCATGCGGCTCTTTCGGAGGCTCTTGCCCGTACTCCCCGCGGTCCTACTGTTGGGCCTGCCCGTATTGGCAGGTGCTCAGGAGGCGGCAGGCGTGACGGCGGACGACGCAATGTTCACGGTCAACAACACCTGGATGTTGGTGGCGACCTTCCTGGTATTCCTCATGCACCTGGGCTTCACGGGCCTCGAGGTTGGGCTGACCCAGGCAAAGAACACCGTCAACATTCTCTTCAAGAACATGAGCATCATCGCAATTGGTCTCCTGACCTACGCGGTGGTGGGATTCAATCTCATGTATCCCGGGGAGTTTCCGATCGCCGGGATCATCGGTTTCGCCGGGTTCGGGATAGGAACCGACGAGGCAGGGCTGACTTCGGCCTACGCAGAAGGGTACACCTACTGGACCGACTTCATCTTCCAGGGGATGTTCGCGGCCACTGCGGCCACGATCGTATCGGGAGCGGTCGCGGAACGCATTCGGCTCTCGGCGTTTCTCGTCTTCTCCACAATCTATGTGGCGATCATCTATCCTATTCTGGGTTCCTGGAAGTGGGGCGGTGGTTGGCTCGATGGGATGGGGTTCTATGATTTCGCCGGCTCAACGATCGTCCACTCGGTCGGAGGCTGGGCGGCACTCGCGGGGGTGATCCTCCTCGGGCCGCGTATCGGGAAATACGTCAACGGCACGATCCGGCCGATTCGGGGCCACAACATGCCCCTCGCCGTCATGGGGATGTTCCTCCTCTGGTTCGGCTGGTTCGGCTTCAACGGAGGCTCGGTCCTGAGCGCCGATCCCGGTCTGGTTTCGTTCGTCTTCACGACCACGGCGCTGGCGGCCGCAGCCGGGATCGTTGGGGCAATGCTGACCACCTGGACCGTGCACAAGCACCCGGACATGACGATGGTGCTCAACGGGGCGCTGGCGGGACTTGTGGGAATCACGGCGGGTGCCGACGTGGTAAGCGTCATGTCGTCCGTCATCATCGGGCTGATTGCCGGAATCATCGTCGTCTTCTCGGTGATCCTGTTGGACAAGTGGAAGTTGGACGATCCGGTCGGTGCGATCTCGGTCCACCTGACCTGCGGAATCTGGGGGACGCTCGCTGTCGGGATCTTCAGCAGCGAGTTCAGCATCGTGACGCAGTTGATCGGCGTCGCCGCATACGGGGCCGTCGCCTTCGGCGCCGCACTCCTGATCTTCCTCGTCGTAAAGGCGGTATTCGGTCTGCGAGTCACGGAAGACGAGGAGCGCCTCGGACTGGATCTCGCGGAGCACAACATGGAGGCATATCCGGACTTCCAGATCCTATCCATGCGCTGACGATCAGGCTGTGACGGACGTCCAACGCTCAACACCAACGGAGTGACCGATGAAACTAGTAATTGCTTATATCCAGCCGGAACGGCTGCACCATGTGAAGAAGGCGCTGGCCGATGTAGGAGTGGCGCGAATGTCGGTGAGCAACGCGCTGGGTTGCGGCCAGCAGCGGGGCTTCACGGAGAGCTATCGAGGGACCGAGTTCGAGGTCCAGCTCCTCAAGAAGACCCGTCTCGAAATCGCGGTGAACGACAGCTTTCTGGAGCGTACTCGCGATGCCATCATCGAGGGAGCCCGAACCGGACAGTTTGGAGACGGAGTGATCTTCGTGCTCGAACTCGGTGAGTGCTACCGGATTCGGACCGGTGAGACCGGGAGCCCGGCGATCGGCTGACACGCCGGATCGGACTCACGGGGATCGGTGGCTCCGGTCGCGCCTACGGGGAAATCCTCGCAGGCGCGGCCGGAGCCCTTTCTGTGGGAGGCGGAGCAGATCGCTTGACATCTGCTTGGCGATCCACCATCCTAGCCGAAGAAAGGCCGAAGATTGTGGCGTCAACCGAAAGCGGGCGCGTTCAGTCCCCTCCACCCTCAGATCGAGAAAGGACGGATTCGCCGATGCAGGATTCCGAACGGTTGGTTCGCGAGCTGGCCAACGTCCGCCGTTACTTCGAGGCGACGCTGGGTGCCTTCGGGCCCGAGGATGCGGGCTTCACGCCCCACGCCGACGCCTTCACGGTGGCCGGTCAGGTCGCGCACGTGGCCGATACGGTGGACTGGTTCGTGAACGCGGCCTTCGGGGAGGGGTGGGACACGGATTGGCTGGCGTCCAATGCGCGTGCGAAGGCGGTCACCGATCTCGACGACGCGAAGGCGTGGTTGGACCGAGCGTTTCGCGCCTGCGCCGAGGCAGTTGGAGGCGCGTCGGACGAAGCGCTTGCCGCGCTCATTCCCGATCAATCCTTCATGCAGGGTGCCACGCGTCGCTCAATCGTCGCCGGAATCACCGACCATACGGCGCATCACCGCGGGTCGCTGGCCGTCTACGCGCGACTCCTCGGAAAGACCCCGCCCGTTCCATACCAGTAAGAGACAGGGGGGCAAGCCATCGGCCGGGCGCTTGGATATCTGCCGCGAAGGTCCGTAATCAAGCCGGATCGGCAGGTGCAGGCCAGGGGTGGAAGGTCCCGAGGACCCGCACGGAGTGCGCGCGCGTGCGCACCTGCTCAAGGGCTCGCGTCACGGCTTCGCCTCCGGCTCCCCCCTCGAATTCCAGGAAGAACCGGTAACTCCAGGGGGTGCGCCCCGGACGGGACTCCAGCTTCGACAGGTTGACTCCCCCTTCCGCCATCGGCAGGAGGATGTCGACCAGGGCGCCGGGCCGATTCTCGGTTTCTACGAGGAGGGCCGTCTTCCAGCCATGCTCGGCACGCAACGCCTCTCCGGGCAATGCCTGCGCGTCGTCCCGACGAATGACCAGAAAGCGGGTCTGGTTGTCGGCTCGGTCCTGTAGGTCTTCCGCCAATACGTCGAGCCCATATCGCTCAGCCGCACGTTGGGCTGCAAGCGCTGCGACGGTTGGATCGCCTCCTGCGGCGACTTCGCGCGCCGCACCGGCCGTGTCGTAGACCGCGAGCGCCTCGATCTTCGGGTGATTGGAGAGAAATTCCCCACACTGGGCGAGAGCCACCGGATGGGATATGACTCGACGCACCCCGTCCAGTGTCGCTCCCGGCACCCCGAGGAGGAAGTGGCGAATGGGCCGGACGACCTCACCGACCACTGCGAGTCCCTCTTCGGCCAACACGTCATAGGCTGGCTGAACGGTGCCAGCGAGCGAGTTCTCTACCGGAAGGAGTCCGGCGGTCACACGTCCCGACCGGACGGCCTCCCCGACCTGCCGGAACTCGCGGCAGGGAAGGGGCTCGACATCGGGACCGAACCAGGTCCGTACGGCCTCCTCACTGAAGGCCCCGAGTTCGCCCTGGAAGGCCACGGTCGGGGTCATCGAATCAGGCAGACTCCCGCGCCTCCTCGAATGCGCGGATGCGATCCAGTTCGCGGAAAGTCAGGTCGATGTCGTCCAGCCCCTCCAATAGACAGTTGCGGCGGAAGGGGTCGACTTCGAACGTCGCACGGAAACCCTGACCATCCGACACGACGCAGGCTTCGAGGTCCACGGTGAGCGCCGTCCCTGGATGCGCGAGTGTGCGATCCATGAGGGTCCGCGCGTCCGCATCCGAGAGGGTCACGGGGAGGATCCCGTTCTGGTAGCAGTTGCTCAAGAAGATGTCGGCGAAGCTCGAAGAGATGACAGTACGGATGCCGTAGTTCTCCAGTGCCCACGCGGCGTGCTCGCGGGAGGAACCGCAGCCGAAGTTGCGGCCGGCCAGGAGGATCGGGGCCCCCTGATACTCCTTCCGGTTCAGGACGAACTCGGGGTCCGGTGAGCCATCGGATAGGTACCGCCAATCATAGAAGAGGAAATCCCCGTACCCTGATTTCTCGATTCGCTTCAGGAACTGCTTCGGAATGATCTGGTCGGTGTCCACATCGACGCGGTCCAGCGGGATCGCCGGGCCCGTCACGGAGCGAAAGGGCTTCATGGGTTCTCCCAACTACGGATGTCGACGAAGTGACCGGCAATGGCTGCGGCGGCCGCCATGGATGGACTGACCAGGTGGGTCCGTCCTCCGCGACCCTGTCGCCCCTCGAAGTTGCGATTCGAGGTGGAGGCACACCGCTCTCCGGGCGCGAGGGTGTCCGGGTTCATCCCCAGGCACATCGAACAGCCGGCCTCGCGCCATTCGAAACCCGCTTCCTGGAAGATCCGGTCCAACCCTTCTTGTTCGGCCTCGCTCTTGACCCAGGTCGACCCAGGAACGACCATCGCGCGGACTTCCGGGTGAACCTTTCGGCCCTGAACGGTGGCCGCCGCCAAGCGAAGGTCCTCGATCCGAGCGTTGGTGCAGGACCCGATGAAGACCCGATCCAGCCGGATCTCCTCGATGGCCGTTCCCGCGGTGAGTCCCATATATGTCAGCGCCCTCCGAGCCGCCTCGCGATCATCGGCCGAGGCGAGGCTGTCCGGATCCGGAACCCGACCGGTGACCGGGACGACCATTCCCGGGGTGGTACCCCAAGTGACGATAGGCGCGAGCGCCCCGGCATCGATGGTGATCGCTCGATCGTACTTCGCTCCGGGGTCGGTCGCGAGGGACAGCCAGTACGCGGCGGCCCGATCGAAGGCCTCCCCCTTCGGCGCATGCTCCCGGCCCCGGACGTACTCGATGGTCTTGTCGTCGGGAGCGATCATTCCGGCGCGTGCCCCAGCCTCGATGGACATGTTGCAGATCGTCATGCGCCCCTCCATCGAGAGGGAGCGAATGGCCTCCCCGGCGTATTCGATGACGTGCTCGCGGGCACCGTCCACGCCCAGGACCCCGATGATTCCGAGAATCAGGTCCTTCGCCGTGACTCCGGCGGGTAGCGCACCCTGGACGTCTACGAGGAGGCTTTTGGGCTTCTGCATCGGGAGGCACTGCGTGGCGAGCACATGCTCCACCTGAGACGTTCCGATCCCGAAGGCCAGCGCGCCGAACGCCCCGTGTGTCGAGGTATGGCTGTCCCCGCATACGATCGTCATGCCCGGTTGGGTATACCCCAACTCCGGTCCGATCACATGGACAATCCCCTGATTCGGATCGTCCACATCGTAAAAGGGAACGCCGAATTCCTTCGTGTTGTTCCGAAGGGCCTCGATCTGCTGCCGGGAGATGTCGTCCTTGATCGGCAGAGACCGGGGCCAGGTCGGGACATTGTGGTCCACGGTGGCCACGGTCCGATCCGCTCGTCGGACCTTTCGGCCCGCAAGGCGGAGACCGTCGAAGGCCTGGGGCGAAGTCACCTCATGCACGAGGTGGAGATCGATATAGATGAGGTCGGGACTATCGGAGGATCCTTTCTCGGACTCATTCCGAGGGATCAGGTGAGCGTCCCAGATTTTTTCGAACAGGGTGCGCGGGGTCATCCACCAACCTTTTCCTTCACTGAGGGTCGTCGCTTCTCGACTCCCGTCGCATTCACGGGAGTCAGCCATCCATAAGGGTCGGGCCGCTCACCCTTGGCGAGCCCGAGGAGTTCCTTCTGAAGACGCCGTGCGATGGGACCGGGCTTGCCGTCGCCGACGGGGATCCGATCCACGCTGCGAATGGGGCTCACCTCGGCGGCGGTGCCGGTGAAGAAGAGCTCATCCGCGATGTAGAGCGCCTCTCGAGGCACCTGTTCCAGCGAGACCGGAATTCCCAACTCCCGCGCCAGTGTCAGCACACAGTCCCGCGTGATTCCGGGGAGCATCGCGCCGTCGACCGGAGGGGTGATGAGGACACCGTTCCGAACCAGGAAGATGTTCTGCCCACTTCCCTCGCTGACCTTCCCTTCCTTGTTGAGGGCGACGGCTTCGGTGTATCCGTTTGCGACAGCCTCCATCTTCATGAGCTGCGCATTCAGATAATGGCCGCCCGCCTTCGCCAGCGTCGGGAAGGTGTTCGGCGAGGGCCGCTGCCACGAAGACACGCAGACATCGACCCCGTCGTTCAATGCGTCCGCCCCGAGATAGGCACCCCAGGGCCAGCAGATCAGGTAGACCTCGATGGGGCTTGTCGAGGGGTTCAACCCCGCGGCCCCGTATCCCCGAAAGGCCAGCGGCCGCAGGTAGCACTCCTGGAGTTCGTTGCGACGAATCAGCTCGAGACTCACCTCTTCGAGCTCCTCGGCCGTGTACTCCAGCTTCATCCGATAGATACGGGCCGAATCGGTGAAGCGCCGAAGGTGATCCTGAAGCCGCAGGATCGCCGGACCCTCCGGAGTCCGATAGCAGCGAATTCCCTCGAAGACCGAGGAGCCGTAGTGGACCACATGGGACATCACATGGATGCGCGCATCCAACCAGGGGATGAACTCGCCGTCCCGCCAGATCCAGCCCTCCTGCTCGGGAAACTGTGCACTCATGAGGCCTCCTCACCGTTCTGCAGCCAGGCCATCTTGGAGCGCAGCCGCGATCCGACCTCTTCGATCCGCTGGGCCTTGCCCTCGGCCCGCAGCCGATTGAATTCCGCGGCGTCTCCGGTGGACTCGTCGATCCATCGCCGCGCGAAGGCGCCGGACTGGATCTCGGAAAGGATCTGCTTCATCGCCTCCTTGCTGGCATCGCCGATCACACGTGGTCCACTGACGTAGTCACCCCACTCGGCGGTGTCACTGATCCGCTTGCGCATGCCGGACAGTCCATCCTGGTATGCCAGATCGACGATCAGCTTCATCTCGTGGAGGCACTCGAAGTAGGCGACCTCCGGCTGGTATCCGGCGTCCACGAGCGTCTCGAAACCGGTCTGGATGAGTGACGAGAGTCCCCCGCAAAGGACCGCCTGCTCGCCGAAGAGGTCCGTCTCGGTTTCTTCGGCGAAGGTGGTCTCGAGAACTCCGGCTCGCGTCGATCCCAGACCATGGGCATACGCGAGCGCCAGCGCATGGGCCTTCCCCGTGGCATCCTGATGAACTGCAATCAGGGCGGGGACGCCATTCCCCTGGCTCGCCTCACGATACAGCATCGGGCCAGGCGATTTGGGCGCGACCATGATCACATCTACATCGGCCGGAGGCTGGATTTCTCCGAAGTGGACGTTGAATCCATGTGCGAAGAGGAGCGCCACGCCGGGGCGGAGGTTGGGGGCGATTTCTTCCTGGTACACCTTGGGCTGAGCCGTGTCGGGAATCAGCACCGCGATCAGGTCGGCCTCCTTCACCGCCTCGGCCACCGATTTGACCGGAATCCCGGCCTTCTGGGCTGCGGCGGCAGAGTTGCTGCCCGGGCGAAGCCCCACCCGCACGTCGGTCCCTCCCTGGTGCAAGAGTCGGGCGTGGGCCGCCCCCTGGCTCCCATACCCGATGACCGCGACCTTCTTCGAGGGGAGTAGGGTGGGGTCGACGTCATCGACGGTCAGGATTCGGGCGGTGGTCATCCGTATTCTCCTTCCTTTCAGTGTGAATCCTCCCGTCGCGGGAGGAGTTGGAGTCCGTGTAGTTTCCGAGAGTGCTACTCGCGCCCCAGCGTCATCAACCCTTCGCGATTTCCTGTACCACGCGTTCCGTTACTTCGTCCGTCCCGGAGGCCCGATCTCCCGGTCCCGCGAGCTCGGTAGAGCGCACACCTGCCGCGAGCGTGCCTTCCACGGCTCGGTCGATCGCCCGGGCTGCCTCTACCGCTCCCGCGCTGTGCTCCAGGAGGAGTCCCATGGAGAGGATGGCGGCCATCGGGTTCGCGATCCCCTTTCCGGCAATGTCCGGCGCGGATCCGTGCACCGGCTCGTAGAGGCCGGTTCCGGATCCCAGACTCGCCGAGGCGAGGAGGCCGATCGAACCCGTGAGCGCGGCCGCTTCATCGCTCAGGATATCCCCGAACATGTTCTCGGTCAGGACGACGTCGAATGTTCCGGGCCGGAGGACCAACTCCATGGCCGCACGGTCCACCAGCATGAGCTCGAGGGAGACATCTGGGAAGTCCTGACCCACCTCGGTCACGACTTCCCGCCAGAGGCGAGAGGTCTCCAAGACATTGGCCTTGTCCACGGAAACGACCCGGCCCCTGCGCTTGGCCGCCGCCTCGAATGCGACCCGTGCGACGCGGCGCACCTCAGAGGCCGTGTAGCGAAGGGTGTTCACCGCCACGGGATCGGCTGCGGTCCGGTCGATGCCCCGGGGCTCCCCGTAGTAGAGGCCGCTGGAGAGCTCTCGGACGATCAGGAAGTCCATCCCGCGCACGCGCTCTGCCCGAAGGGGCGACGAGTCCACGAGGGCGTCCATGGCCCGCGCCGGGCGGAGGTTCGCGAAGCAATCCAGGATCTTTCGCAACGCGAGGAGCCCGGTCTCCGGACGCAGGTGCGCATCGAGGTTGTCCGCGGCCGGGTCCCCGACGGCACCGAGGAAGACGGCATCGGCGGCCAGGACTGCCTCGCGGGTCGCCGGGGGGAGCGGGTCTCCGAACGCCTGAACGGCAGCCCATCCGACCGATTGTCGGTCGAGTTCGTAGGCGAAGTCGAAGCGATCCGACACGGCTTCGAGGACCTGCAGGGCGGCGTCCGTCACCTCGGGGCCGATCCCGTCTCCAGCAAGAACAGCGATACGAAAGGACTTCGTCACGTCAAACTCCCCTTGACTCGGTGGATCCCTGGAACGCTTCCGTCGATTCCTTCTCTGTAATGGCGGCCTTGTTGAGCGCGTGCAGGTACGCCCGGACCGCTGCGTCGACGACGTCGGTCGATGCGCCCCTTCCCGTAAACGTTTTCCCCAAGATGCGGACTCGCAGGATCACCTCACCGACGGCATCGCCACCCGGGGTGGCCGAGCGGATGGTGAGGTCCTCCAACTCCACGTCCCACCCGACGATCTGGTTCACCGCGTCGAAGGCGGCTGCGATCGGGCCGTCCCCCTTCCCCTTGGCAGAAACCGGTTCTGAGGATTCCACCCGGATCGAAAGGTCGGCGTGCGACCACTCCCCGCCACACTCGACCCGCATCCTTTCGAGGGCGAAGGTCGTGGGAATGTCCTGCATGGCCCCGTGGTGCACGATGGCCAAGAGGTCTTCGTCGAGAATGTTCTTCTTTTGATCGGCAAGCAGTTTGAAGAGGCGGTATGCGCGCTCCATGTCTCCGGCATCGAGTTCGAAGCCCAACTCCCGAAACCGCTCCTTTAGCGCATGCCGTCCCGAGTGCTTCCCGAGAACCAGGCGGCTTCCAGGGACCCCGACCATCTCCGGCTCCATGATCTCATAGGTGGCCCGTTCCTTGAGCATGCCGTCCTGGTGGATTCCGGCCTCGTGGGCGAAGGCGTTTCGCCCGACGATCGCCTTGTTCGGTTGGGGGTGGATCCCCGTGATCTTCGAGAGCAGGCTGCTCGTAGGATGAATCCGCTCGGTATGGATTCCGGTCTCGAAGCCCAGGAGGTCCCGCCGGACCCGGATGGCCATCACGATCTCCTCAAGCGCGGCATTCCCCGCCCGCTCCCCGATGCCATTGATCGTGCACTCGACCTGGCGGGCTCCCGCCTCGACGGCCGCCAGGGAATTGGCGACGGCAAACCCGAGATCATTGTGGCAGTGTGTGGAGAGGGTCACGCCTTCGATCCCATCCACTCGCTCGATCATGGTCCGAAAGATTCGCGAGATCTCGACCGGGAGGGAGTATCCGACGGTGTCGGGCAGGTTGATCGTAGTCGCGCCCGCCTGAATGGCGGCGGCGACGACCTTGCAGAGGAAGTCCAGCTCCGTTCGGGTCGCGTCCTCGGCGCTGAACTCGACATCGTCGGTGTATTGCTTCGCCAAGGTCACGGCAGCCGTGGTTTGCTCGAGACACTCCTCCTCGGAGATGCCGAGCTTTCGTTCCAGGTGTAGCTTGGAGGTCGCGATGAAGGTGTGGATGCGCGGCCGTTCCGCGCCCTGCACGGCTTCGGCTGCGCGTCGAATGTCCTCGGGCCGGGTCCGAGCGAGTGCGGCGATCACCGGGCGCCGAACCTCGCGCGCGATGTTACGGACGGCCTGAAAGTCGTCCGGGGAGCTGATCGGAAACCCTGCCTCCATGACATCCACCCCGAGTTCATCCAGGGCATGAGCGATTCTCAGCTTTTCCGCCGTGGTCATACTGGCGCCTGGGGATTGCTCCCCGTCGCGCAGGGTGGTGTCGAAGATCACGATGCGTTCAGTCATGGGCTTTCGGTCGCTCCTTCCCCCGATCCGTCGATTGTCGCCATCCGCCGCGCCGGCTCGGGTCTCCGAAGGGTACAAAAAAAGAAGCGGGCTTCCCGATGGGGAGAGGGCCCGCTCGCTTCTGCCGATCTTTGGAGTCGAACTAAGGTGGTCCGGATCGGCGTGCTCGCGAGAGCCCTCCTCCTGGAAGCTCACGTACCAGGAGGAGCCCGATAAGGCCTAGGGCCGAACTGAGCAAACCAAAGAGGACGATGGTCATACGAGAGCCGGACCCCGCACTGATGGATGTTCTCCCAATGAAGTCCATCTTATCGTGCGGGCGGGGTTTGTCAAGGACGGACGCCCTCCGCGGGGGGCTCGCCGTCGCCAACCGGATGTCTGCATTCGGTGAACCCGAAGGGAGGGGACGAGGGTCGCCAGGTTCTCACTTCGGCGGCAGCCACTCCCACACCCTCGCCCGTTGACACTTTTTCGGGCGTCGGATAGCTTACTCGTCTCTGTTGGAACGGCTCCCTGTCTTTCAGCGCTACGCGATCGACATGGAGTTCAACATGCCGCGCTCCGGTGGAACCCTCCGAAGCGCGGAAATTGTGAAACACGGGTACGGAGTCTCATGCCGACGATCAGTCAGCTGGTTCGGAAGGGCCGGAAGAAGGTCGAGAAGAAGAACAAGTCTCCGGCTCTTCAAGGCAACCCGCAGAAGCGGGGCGTCTGCACGCGCGTCTACACGACTACCCCGAAGAAGCCGAACTCGGCCCTCCGGAAGGTTGCCCGCGTGCGACTGACGAATGGCTACGAGGTGACGTCATATATTCCCGGCGAGGGGCATAACCTGCAGGAGCACTCGATCGTCCTGATCCGGGGCGGCAGGGTGAAGGACTTGCCCGGCGTCCGGTATCACACGATTCGGGGAACCCTCGATGCCTCGGGGGTCACCGCACGGAGGCAGGGGCGCTCGAAGTACGGCGCCAAGAGGCCGAAGAGCTAACCATGAGCCGGCGTTCAAGAGCGGAAACGAGAGAGGTTGTCGGGGATCCCAAGTACGATTCCCCGGTGGTCGCCAAGTTCATGAATACCCTCATGCTGGGCGGAAAGAAGTCGGTCGCCGAATCGATCTTCTACGAAGCGATGGATCTGATTGAAGAGAAATCCGGGCAGCCGGGTGTGCAGGTATTCAATCAGGCGCTTCAGAACGCCAAGCCGGCCCTGGAAGTGAAGAGCCGGCGTGTCGGTGGTGCCACCTACCAGGTTCCGGTCGAGGTTCGACCCGAGCGGCGCAACGCACTGGCGATCAAGTGGCTCATCTCGTATGCGCGGGGTCGCGGAGAGAAGAGCATGGCGGAACGACTCGCTGCGGAGCTCCTCGCCGCGTCGCGCAATGAGGGATCCACGATCAAGAAGAAGGAAGACACGCACAGGATGGCTGACGCGAACAAGGCATTCGCCCACTACCGCTGGTAGTCCAGAACACAGCACCGTAAGAGTACCGTACCGGGAGCGCGCAGGGCGCCGAAGCGGCGGACGAATTCTACGGGATTCGAACTCGACAGAGGTGGCGTGGACGGGCTGGTGGCCAGGTGGGAGGTCACGGCAGGGGGCCCCGCGCTTTCCGCTTTCACGCCGCTGCTTTTTTTTGTGTCATCCTTCAGAGGGACCGGAATCCATTCCGGGAGTAGGGTTGGTGTCGATGGGGCGTTCTGGTTGGAGCGTCTCCGAGTTGAACGAAGTCAGCTACGTTGAGTCAGGGACCGAGATCCATGCCCAGGAAGCATCCGCTCCTGCACTTCCGAAATATCGGCATCATGGCGCACATCGATGCCGGGAAGACTACGACCACTGAGCGCATCCTTTTCTATACGGGAAGGCTGCATCGGATGGGCGAAGTGCACGAGGGCTCCGCCACGATGGACTGGATGGAGCAGGAACAGGAACGCGGCATCACGATCACCTCGGCAGCGACGACGGCGTTCTGGATGCGGAACGGGACGGAATACCGCATCAACATCATCGACACGCCGGGACACGTGGATTTCACCGTCGAAGTCGAACGGTCACTCCGCGTTCTCGATGGCGCCGTGGCCGTATTCTGTGCCGTGGCCGGAGTCGAGCCCCAATCCGAAACGGTGTGGCGGCAGGCCGACCGATACGCCGTGCCGCGGGTTGCCTTCGTGAACAAGATGGACCGCATCGGTGCGGACTTCGACAATGTCGTCACGATGATGCACGATCGTCTGAAGGCCAACGCTCATCCGATTCAATACCCGATCGGTGAGGGCGAGTCCTTCCGGGGGATCGTCGATCTGATTTCTCGCAAGGCGACCTTCTACGACGACGAACTCGGATCGTCCTTCCACGAGGAGGAGATTCCGGCCGAGCTACAGGAGAAGTGCGCGGCGCTCCGCAGCGCACTGATCGAGGCCGCCGTCGAGCACGATGATGCCGCGATCGAGAAGTATCTGGGTGGCGAGGAGCTGACGGACGACGAGGTACGCGCCGCGGTTCGCAAGGCGACCGTTTCCGGCAATCTCTTTCCTGTCTTCTGCGGGTCGGCCTTCAAGAACAAGGGAGTACAGCCCCTTCTCGACGGCGTGATCGATTTCCTTCCCTCTCCGCTGGACGTCCCTTCGATCATCGGATTGGATCCGGACGACGAAGAGAAGGAGATGGAGCGGCACCCGGACGACAAGGAGCCGTTTGCCGCGTTGGCCTTCAAGATCATGACCGACCCGTACGTCGGAAAGCTGACCTTCTTCCGGGTGTATTCCGGATCGATCCCGACCGGGACTCACGTCCTGAACGCGACCAACGGAAAGCGGGAGCGAGTGGGACGCCTCCTTCAGATGCACGCGAACAAGCGCGACGAGAGAGACGAGGTCTACGCCGGCGACATCGCGGCTGCCATCGGCCTCAAGGAGGTCCGCACCGGAGACACGCTCTGCGACCCCGATCATCCGATCGTTCTCGAGAGCATGAAGTTCCCGGAGCCGGTGATTTCCGTCGCGATCGAGCCGAAGACGAAGGCGGACCAGGACAAGCTGGGCACGGGACTCTCGAAGCTCTCCGAGGAGGACCCGACGTTCCGGGTCTATACGGATCCCGAGACGAACCAGACGATCATTCAGGGGATGGGGGAGTTGCACCTCGAGATCATCGTCGACCGTCTGCGCCGCGAGTTCAAGGTCGAAGCCAACGTCGGTCGCCCGCAGGTCGCGTACCGCGAAACAGTTCGCGCCCCTGTGGAGAAGGTGGAAGGAAAGTTTGTGCGACAGACCGGTGGGCGCGGTCAGTACGGACACGTCGTCATCAATCTGGCGCCGGGCGATTCCGGAACGGGATTCGTCTTCGAGAACAAGATCGTCGGGGGCTCCATCCCCCGAGAGTACATCTCCTCGGTCGAGGCGGGGATTCGCGAGGCCACCGGGACTGGTACCCTCGCGGGATATCCGCTCATCGACCTGGCGGTTCAGTTGATCGATGGATCGTATCACGACGTCGACTCCAATGAGATGGCCTTCAAGATTGCCGGGTCCATGGCACTCAAAGAAGCGGTGCGCCGAGCCAAGCCGGTTCTGCTCGAGCCCATCATGGAGGTGGAGGTCGTGACGCCATCGGACTACATGGGAGACATCATCGGCGATCTCTCTTCTCGCCGCGGGAAGGTCGAGGGGATGACCGAGCGGGCCGGCGCACGCGTGATCGGCGCCTTCGTGCCGCTTGGGGAGATGTTCGGGTATTCCACGACACTCCGCTCGATGAGCCAGGGAAGGGCAGTCTATTCGATGCAGTTCGGCCACTACGACGAGGTCCCCAAGAGTGTGGCCGAAGAGATCATGAGTGCGAACGGGGGCCGTTCCTGATCGGGGATACCCCCCGAACCCGACCACCGCAGCAAACCGAAGCGACGCGAGGAAGATGATGGCCAAGGCGAAATTCGAGCGAACGAAGCCGCACGTGAAC
>JBBDLO010000015.1:0-29222 GCA_040878815.1 Gemmatimonadota bacterium
GGAGAGGGTAGGCCATGAGCGCTCTGGGGCCGACGACGCTAGGGAACCGCCATCCGCTTCTTCTCGTTGAAGATGACGACAACGATGTGGTCCTTATTCGCCGGGCGTTCGCGAAGTCCAAGATCGCCAACACACTCGAAGTGGTGACGGATGGCGAGGCAGCGATCGCATACCTTGCCGGAGAGGCACCCTACGAGAACAGGGTGCTCCCTGAGCTCGTGCTTCTGGACCTGAAGCTGCCGCGCAAGTCGGGACACGAGGTTCTCGAGTGGATCCGAAGTCAGCCCGGTTTGCTCTCTCTACCGGTGGTCGTGCTGACCTCGTCGAGGGAGTCATCGGATCTCGAGCGCGCCTATCGGAGCGGCGCAAATTCGTACCTAGTGAAGCCGCCGGAGTTCGAGGCCTTGCTCGAGATGGTTCGGACGCTGGACTTCTACTGGATGGTCCTCAATCAAAAACCGGGCGTCGGCGCAAGGGGGGCCTAATGGCAGCCCCCCTCCGAATCCTGCTCATCGACGACAACCCGGACGACCGGGCGCTCGTGGCGCGGGAATTACAGGTCGAATACGGTGACGTCGAGATTGAAGAGGTCGTCGATCAGGCCGGACTTGAACTGAGCCTAGATCGAACATACGACCTGATCATCACCGACTACCAGCTCAAGTGGAGCGACGGTCTGACGGTGCTTCGAAGGATCAGGGACCGGGATCCCTGGGTGCCAACCGTCATGTTTACGGGCACCGGCACCGAGGAGGTAGCCGTAGAGGCCATGAAGGAGGGTCTCGACGACTACGTCGTAAAGGCTCCCCAGCACTTCAAACGCCTCGCCTCGTCGACGCGCCGGGCCATGGAACGCGCCGCGCTCCAGAGTGAGCAGCGACGCCTTCTCTCCATCTTGGAGGCCACCCCCGATTTTGTAGGCACAAGCGATCCAGGTGGACACGTCCTCTCGATCAACAGCTCCGGAAGGGAGATGCTGGGGATTCCGCACGACGAAGACGTGACGGGGCTTGTCGTCCCCGATTGCCACCCTGTCTGGGCCAGTGAACTCATCGCCACGGAGGCATTCCCCAGGGCGGCCTCGGAAGGGACGTGGAGAGGCGAAAGCGCCCTCCTGACGCGTGACGGTCGCGAGATTCCCGTATCACAGGTGTTGATCGCGCACCTGTCCCACGACGGATCGGTGAAGTATTTCTCCACGATCCTGCGCGACATCTCTCGCGAAACATTGCTCCAGGAGCAGCTCCAGCAGGCCCAAAAAATGGACGCTGTGGGGCGGCTCGCAGGTGGGATTGCCCACGACTTCAACAACCTCCTTACCGTCATCGTTGGGGAGGCGGAGTACGCCCGTCAGACGGCCACCGATCCGGAAATGAAGGAGTCGCTTGATGAGATCCGGCTTGCGGCTACAAGAGCGACCAAGGTCACCGGCCAGCTCCTCCAGTTCTCGCAGGGACGGGCCACTGATCCCTCCGTATTCGATCTCAAGGAGCTCGTGCGGAGCATGGAGTCGATGATGCGCCGAATAATCGGCGAAGACATCCGACTTGTCGTGCGGACCACCGACGGCCCACACAAGGTCCGGGCGGATAGAGGTGAGATCGAGCAGGTTCTCCTCAACCTTATCGTAAACGCGCGTGACGCCATGCCCCAAGGCGGGGTGCTCGCCCTAGAGACGGAGACCGTCACTCTGGCCCCCGACGACGCGCGGGTCCGAGGGTCGGTCGAACTCGGACGTTACGCGAGGCTCGCCGTGTCCGACTCGGGGATCGGGATGGGACCCGAAGTGAAAAAGAGGCTTTTTGAGCCGTTTTTTACGACGAAGGAGGCAGGAAAGGGCAATGGAATCGGGCTCGCGACAAGCTATGCGATCGTTCGGCGTCACGGTGGATACATTGGCGTATATAGCGAGGTCGGGCAGGGAACGGTCATGAACTTGTACCTCCCGCAGGTCGACGCACCGGCCGAGAGTGCCGTCCCACAGATCGATCCTTTGAAGGAGTTCTCCGGTACGGGGGCGCTCCTGGTTGTCGAGGACGACGACGCCCTTCGGGGTGTGACGGCACGAATGCTCGAGTCCCTGGGCTACCTTACCCAGGTCGCCGCAAACGGTGAGGAGGCGCTGCGCCTACTCACGGACGCAGAGCGTAATCTCGACCTCCTGTTGACGGACGTCGTGCTCCCGGATACCGACGGACCCCGCCTCGCTGGGGCGGCACGGGAGATCCGCCCTGGGCTGCGCGTACTTTTCATGTCCGGTTACACGGAGGAAGTCGTTGCACGCCGTTCAGGCGGCGAGGCACCTGCGCTGTTCCTTCACAAACCCTTTGCGCTCGCGGACCTCGGGGCCAAGGTCAGGGCCGCGCTCGAGGCGAAGGTGGACTGAGCCCGAGCCGCCTCAGTAAGTAATATCGAACTGCCCGTTCGTGATGCTGGCGCCGGCGCCAGGCTCTCCCTGGGCACGGACCAGCGTAAAGCTGAAGGTACCCGTGATCCGGTTGGCGGTGATCGAGGTGATCGTCATCGTCCCCGAGCCGCCGATGCCCAGGTTCGCGGGTCCGGCCTGGTACCCCTGCCCTGCAATCGCCACGACGGAATTGAAGCCGACAGAGTTCGGGTCGCCAACGGTGTAGGTGCTGCCGCCGTTGTCCATCCAGGCGAACGAGACTGTAGTTCCGTTCGCCCCGGACCCCCCGATCGTCCACACGTGTCCCGACTGCCCGATGACAGGCGTGATGAACTGGGCACTCCAGGGCGATCCGTTGATCGTGGCCGACATCCACCCGTTGGCCGTGATGATCGGCCCGTTGGGCCCGCCGGATTCGGTCGGAGACGAGTCCCCCCCACAGGCGACGAGCACCAGCGCAAGCATGACATAGAGAGCAAGAGAGCGGACCAAGGGACACTCCAGTAGAGGAAGTACTCAGCCATCACGGACTCGAGCGAATCCGGCGGCAGGAAGCTCAGGGGCTGAACGCTGCCGGGCCTCCGGCGATCGCGAAGAGCACGGCGGTCACGATCATCATAGCGAGCCACCCCAGGACCGCGGTCAGGATCGCCTTTCCGGTGCTGAAATCGAGCGCCTCGCGGAGGGCGACGATCCCGCAGACGAGGACCCAGATGCCGACGACGAATCGAACCAGAAGGCCCAGCGCGGGAATCCCGCTGAAGATATACAGCACCCCGGGAGCCTGCGCGAAGCCCAGTGCCCGCAGCAGCTCACCCCAGGTGGCCGTCCCCCCCAGCATCTTGTCACCGATGAGATAGGTGACGCCCGACCAGACGAGCCACCCCACCACCGCGGCGACGATCCCAGAGATCATGAGCCCGAAGCCACCCCCGGCCCCTCCGATCGCCGAACAGACCGCCACGATCGCCACGACCCCGGCCGCCTGGCCGGTGGCGGTCGTGTCATGCTCGACCTCGGTATAGATCGCGGCGTCGACCTTCGCCGCCCCGATCATGCGTTGGGTAAAGCTGTGCGTCGGCTGAACGGTCATCTCATCCTCCTTGAGGAAAGCCTCGCCTTCATGAACTTCGCAATGAAACTACTTCACCAGTGCCAGCGGAAAGAATACGAGAAAGGCGATCGCGAGAAGGACCGGGGCGAGCGCGATCGAACCCTGTGCCAGGAGGAAGAACCCCGCCAAGGCGACCATGAGCCCCGCCCCGCCGAAGATCGCCATGCCTCTGGTGAAGACGGGCAACTCCCGATCCGTCGACTTGGGTTGCACCCCGGTGCGCCGCGGGGGCGGCGCGACCGGCTTACTCTGCTGATCTCTCTTACGCTTTCGGCTCATGATGGGCCAACGCTACGGGGTCCGGAGATCCCGGTCAACCTCGTCCCGCCCCCTCGCGGTCCGAGGTGAACCCTCCGATCGGCGGAGTCGGTGGCCCCTCCCAGTAGGCGGGCAGATCCGGGGGATCCGTGGCCCGGAGCTTGGCCATCCGTTCGCGATCCCTGCGCCGACGCACCGAAAAGAGGTAGATGATCGCCAACCCGGCAAAAAGCCAAAAGGCGGCCGTCTGGTAGAGAACGAGCACCCAGCTATAGCGGCGCTTCACATGGGCGATCCAGCGCGACTCGAAGCTCCCCGTCGTCGTGCCGAAGGTCTCCCGGAAGGCCGCTTCGAAGTCCCCCATCTCGCGCCAGCGCGTCAGGAAGATCTCCATACCACGCGCACCGCTCTCCGCCACGAGGTACTCCACCGCAGAGGCAGACAGGAGGTAGGCGAGCTGCGCGTCGGTCCGATCCGCGGGCCAATTCAGGGTCAGCGAATCGAGCGGGGGCGCACCGCTCCCCGCGTGGGCCACTCGGAGGCGCCAGGCCTCCTCGAAATCCCACCCGCTCGACACCCACTGCGCGTACCCCTCGTCAAACCATCGGGGGATCCGGAGGCCCGCCAGGTAGTCGTGAAGTCCGAGGTGGGCCCACTCGTGGACGGCGGTCGCATCGCGGTCGTCCAGCGTCGCCGTCGGTCCCTCGTTCACCGGAATCACCGCGATCCCACGGGACGGGATCGCGACCCCGGCACCCCACTCGGGAATGGCACCTCCCGTCAGGGCATCCCAGATCTCCATGCTCGGGGCCAGGTAGATGTCCGCGACTCCGGGCACCTCGGGGGGAAGCCCCGGCAGGACTGGAACGCGCTCGATGGCCGCCAGGAGCCGGGCCGCCCGGGCCCCGTCCCCGGGCCAGTGGATGAAGCGAACCCGTCCGCTCAGGAGGGGATGCTCCGAGGAGAGGATCTGTGCCTCCTCACTCCGAGGCAGCTCGGTCGGAGGCTGCACCGGCTCCTGAAGAAGAAGAAAACCGAGGAGCAGGACGAGGCCCATTCAAGGGCCGGTGTGCGACGAGATCAGGTCGAGATTCGTGCGGATGGTCTCGTTCTCCGGATTCAGCTCGAGCGCCTTCTCCCAGTGCTGCCGGGCCCAGGTGCGATCCCCTTCCTCATAGGCGAGGTTCCCGAGTTTGAGGTAGAGATCGACTCCCAGCGCGGGTGCGAGCTTCACCGCACGCTCGTAATGGGCACGGGCCCCGGCCTGGTCCCCACGGGCGTGGGCCAGATCGCCGAGATTCCGGTGCGCCTGCGGCGAGGGAGGGTTCTGCGAGACGGCCCGCAGATACAGCGCCTCCGCGGCGTTTGCATCTCCCTTCCGCTCGAGCACGACTCCGAGGTTGACGAGGATCGGGGTGGAGCCCGAGTAGAGATTCAGCCCGTCGCGGCCGATCCGGACCGCCTCCTCCACTTCGCCCAGGGCTGCGGAGGCCAGGACTGCGTATGCGAAGTAGACCGGGCTGGGCTGGGTTGCCTCTCCCAGTCCCTTTCGGTACTCCTCGAAGTCGCGCTTTGCCCCTCGGACGTCGCGGTCCTTGAAGCGCACGACGCCGCGAGCCAGGTGCACCGCCCCGTCGCCAGGTCGCAGGCGGGCTGCGCGTTCCAGCGCCTCGAGGGCCTCCGAGTAGCGCCCGAGGAGTTCGAGGGCGAGCGCCCGATTGAGGTGCGTGCCCAAGCGGGGCTTCTCCCGGTCTCCCGCCACCAGGACCTCATAGTGCTCGAGTGCGTCCTGGGGGCGACCCGAACGGAGGGCGATGACGCCCAGGCGGGCGCACGCGACCGGCTCCTCGGGATCGGCCGCGAGCGCTGCGCGATACTCCCGCTCCGCATCTTCGAGCATTCCCGCTCGGTAGAAGGCGTTGGCCAGGTTGAGGCGGGGCCCCAGACCGTCCTCGGTCCCCGCGGCAGCACCGCCCTCCCGCTCCCCGGAGGCCTGCACGTACCCGGCCTGCAGGAGCCCGAAGAGCCCCTTGAGGGCGTCGAATTCGACGAGCCCGGATTCCTCGATGACCTCTGTGACGGTGCGGTTCCCGTTCAGAACCCGGAGGAGCTTCTGCTGCTCCTCGGTCAATTCGGCCTCGTCGCCGTCCTTCGGAAGCCGTTCGACCTCGAAGATCACCTCCCGAGAGGGGATCCTCTTCTCGATCATCGAGAGTTCGTCGACGCGGCGCGCGCCTTCCAGCAGGAGGGTTTCGACGGGGATCGAGACGAGCAGGGTGCTGTCGGCGTCGGGTTTCTGGTCGGTCTCGAAGTGGAAGGAGCCTTCCTCCCAGGCGAAGAGGTGATACACCGCCTCTTCAATCTGCATGGTGATGAAGCGACGCAAATCGGCCTCGGAAAGGCTCCCCTGCTCGATCAGGATCCGTCCGAGCCGCTTTCCGGAATGGCGCGCCTGAGAACGCACGGCCGCGTCGAGGTCCTCGCGCGAGACGACCTCGTTCAGAACCAGAAGCTCACCGAGCCGGTCGGGACGATTGAGCACCGTGGCATAGATCACGCGGCCGGCTTCGAAGTACACATATCCGAAGTTGGTCCGGTGCGTGACCGTGAGGCATCCCGTCTTCCGCCCCATCGAGAGGAGCTGGCAGATGTCGGCCAGCGTGACGGAGGAGAGCTCTCCCTCAATCCCCATCGAGGCCCTCCTCGGTCGCGATCCGATCTTCGATACGGGGCCAATCCCAGACGACGCGGTCTCGCGAGGGGAACCAACCATTCGATGAGGCACCGCCGGACCCTGCGGTCGATTCTGGCGTCGCCGAGCCCACGGTGGCCAGGTCGCCCTTGCTCCAGACCGGGCCATCGTCATCCGAACCCCCGGCCGCGACGGAGGCTCCCGAACCCTCCGCCGGCGCGGAACGCGAATTCTTCGCGCCGCTCCCCGTGAGATCCACGACGAGTCCCCCCTCGAAGCGGGAGCGGAGTCGCTCGTCCACCCCCTCCATCGTGGCGGGGGCGCGATCGGCCGCCAGGATGATCCGCGCCGTACGGCGTTTCAGGGCCTCGAAGAGGTGAAAGAACTCCTCCTGAGCCCGCTCCGCCGTAGAGAGTTCCTCGATTCCGTAGACCAGGAGGACCTCCACCGACCACCACCGTTCCCGCCAGGCCCCCGCCACTCCCCCGGAGATGGCCCGGATGAAGTCGTTCGAGAAGTCCTGCACGGAGGTGATTCCCACCCGCGACTCCGGGTCCCGCACCCGATAGGAGCGACCCACCGCCTCCAGAAAGGTGCGCGTCCGATCCCGATCGGGAGAATGCACGAAGAGGGGGTTGTAGTCCGGACGCTCGTCCCGAATCAGATGTTGGGCCGCGTTGATGGCCAGGGGTGGAAACTCGCCGCCGAGATCCGCCAGGGTGGGCCCGGTCCCGAATCCTGGAAAGGGGCGCATCCGCTCCCGTGCCGAGGCCAGGAGCTGCTCGACCTCTTCGATGCGGTCCGGGTCGCGAAGGAGGGTCTCCGCCGCCTCGGGCCAGGGGTTCCCCAGCGCATCGATTTCACTCCGGATCTCCTTCATCCGCCCAATTCCGGCTCGGAAGCGGTCGAGCAGTTCGCTCCAATTCGGAGGCTCGTCCGTCTCTTCGAGGAGACGCGCGATCCGTTGCGCCTCGAATCCGGCGCCCTCCGCGGCACGGGCGGCCGCCCGCACCTCGATGCGCCACCGGGGCTCGGCCTCCACCTCGGGTTCGGCGGGACCCGCCGTCGAGGCGCCGACGGCGCCCGGGGCCGACGGAGCGGGGTCTCCCCCGAGAAGAGCGGCAATCTCGTCTCGCGTCACATCGCGGTTCTCCAGATCCTGGATCGCCACGATGCGGTTGAGCGCGCCCTGAAGCTCGCGCACGTTTCGAAAGGGAAAGCGCGCCATGGCCTCGGCCACTCCCTCCCCGAGGGTGGAGTTCCGTTCTTCGGCCTTTCGGCGCAGGATCGCGACGCGGGTCTCATAGTCCGGGGTCCCCATGTCCACGATGAGCCCCCCGGAGAAGCGCGACAGAAGGCGCGCATCCAGGTCGTTGATCTCCGAAGGGGGTCGGTCCGAGGCGAGCACGACCTGCGCCCCGTTTCCGGTCAGGGTGTCGAGGGTCCGCAGGAGCATCTCCTGGGCCTGCGGCTGCCCCGCCAGGAACTGGACATCGTCGATGAGGAGGACGGTCATCTCGGTGTACCGATCCCGCATCGCACTCTGGCCACCCGCCTCCAGCGCCTGGGTCAGCTCGTCGAGGTATCCCTCCAGGGTGCGGTAGGCCACCTCGTTCTCCGGGTGTACGCGCGCCGACTGATTCGCGATCGCCGAGAGGATGTGGGACTTTCCGAGCCCGGAGGCCGCATAGAGGAAGAGGGGGTTGAAGCTCGTCCCGGGTGACTCAGCCGCGCGCCGAGCCGCCGCCGATGCGAGGCGGTTGGCCGGACCCACGACGAAGGTGTCGAAGGTCAGTCGCGGATCGAAGTGTGCATCCGGCTCACCAGTCATGCGGGCCGCTCCCCGGTGTCCTCCATCTGACCGTGCACCCACGCCACGGCGTTGGCGAGATCCGAAGGAATTTCCGCCTGAAAGGTCATGCGTTTTCCGGTAGCCGGGTGATCGAATGCCAGTTTGGCGGCATGGAGGAACTGTCGCGGCACCTTCCGTGCCAACTCCCGCGCCCAACCCCCATCCGGACCACCCATCCCACGATGCCACCCTGCCCCATAGGTCACGTCGCCGACAACGGGGTGCCCGACATGCGCCAAATGCACGCGAATCTGGTGGGTGCGCCCCGTCTCCAGGGCGACATCGAGAAGCTCCGCCGCCGGCCACCGTTCGCGGACCCGGACTCGGGTGACGGCACGCCTCCCTCCCTCCACGACAGCCATCTTGTGCCGATGCCGCGGATCGCGTCCGATCGGAGCGTCTACCCGCAGGTGCCCCTCCGAAAGATGCCCCCAGGTGGCCGTGACGTACAGCCGTCGAATCTTGCGCGCCTTCAAGGCGAGCGAGAGCGCCTGGTGCGTCGGATCGTCCTTGGCCACGACGAGGAGCCCGGAGGTGTCGCGGTCGAGCCGGTGTACGATTCCGGGGCGAAGCGTTCCACCGATCCCCGCCAGATCCGTCACATGGTGCAGCAAGGCGTTCACCATCGTGCCGGTGGGATGCCCGGGGGCCGGGTGAACGACCATCCCGGCCGCCTTGTTCACCACCAGAAGATGGGAATCCTCGTAGACGATTTCCAGCGGGATCGCCTCGGGGAGGGCTACGGCCGCACGAGGACTCGGTACATCCACCTCGATCCGGTCCCCCTCGGTCACCACCTCCGACTTGCGGGGAATGGCACCATTCAGGAGGATGCTCCCCTCTTCTACGAGGCGCGCCACCCGCGTGCGAGACAGCTCCAGCCGCGAGGCGAGCCATGCGTCGAGGCGGCCCCCCTCGTCGTCCTTCTCGACGACGAGCACCGACCGGTCTCCCATCAGGAATCCCGACGAAGCGCGAGCTGGACCGGGACCCCGTCGATCTCATCCTCGACGTCCGCCTCGTATCCGTCGGGTCGCTCCGCCACCGCGAGAACCTCCAACGCCAGCGTCTCGCGTGCGATGAACTCCCGGAATCGCGCAACCGCGACCTGGACCTCTTCCGGTCCGCCGATCCCGATCCGGATTCGGTCGGTGATCTCGAGCCCCGCATCCTTACGGAGCCGCTGGATCCGGTTCACGAGTTCCCGCGCCATCCCCTCGGTGCGAAGCTCGGCATCCAGCGCCGGATCGAGGGCCGCGGTGAAGCCCTGTTCCGACTTCACGACCAGTTCTCCCGCCGCCTCTTCGGCGAACTCGAACCATTCGGCTTCCAGCGGGACGGAAACGCCGCCGACCTCGATCGAGACCGCCTCGCCCGCCTGCATGGCGCGGAGCGCGCTCGAGTCGAGCGCTCGAATCGCGGTCGCGGCCGCCTCGCTCTCCTTCTGGAAGCGAGGTCCGAGCGCTCGGAAGTTCGGACGCGCCGAGAGCCGCACGAGCTCCTCGGCGGAGTCGAGAAAGCGCACCTCCTTCACATTCAGTTCGTCCTTGAGGAGCGCCAGAAGCTCTGCGCGAGGCCGAAGTCCGCCGGGGAGGACGGAGTAGAGCGTCCGCAGGGGCTGACGCACCCGGATCCGCACCTCTTCGCGGGCGGCGCGTCCCAACGAGACGAGCGCACGTACCCCCTCCATCTCCGCCTCGAGAGCGGGATCACGGCGTCCGGCCTCCGGGGTGGGAAACGAGGCGAGATGCACGGATCGCCCCTCGTCGAGGGATCGATGCAGCCAGTCGGCGAAGAAGGGGACCACCGGGGCCGTCATCTGAGCCACGCCGATGAGCGCCTCCCAGAGGGTGCGGAAGGCCGACCGAGCGTCGTGCGTGTCGGTGTTTCCCCAGAAGCGTGGGCGGGAGCGCCGCACGTACCAGTTGGAGAGGTCCTCGTTCACGAAGTCCAGAACCAGGCGGTAGGCGCGGGTGAGCTGGTACCCTTCGAGCTCCTCGCCGACGCCCGCGATCGTGGCATCGAGCCTGGAAAGGAGCCATCGATCGAGCACGCTTCGCTCCTCCGGAGCGGGATCCTCGTCGCTGGGGGTCCACGCCTCCACGTTCCCATAGAGGGCGAAGAACCGGTAGGTATTCAGGACGGTGTCGAAGAGGCGCCGCGCCGACTCCCTCACCCCTTCCGGATCGTAGCGCTTGGGGACCCAAGGATTGGAAGCGGTGATGAGGTACCAGCGCAGCGGATCGGCCCCGAATTCCGCGATCGCCTCCCACGGATCGACGGTATTCCCCTTCGACTTGGACATCTTCTGTCCGTCCGCATCGAGGATGAGGCCGTTCACGATCACATTCCGGAAGACGGGGCCCATGTCGAGCATCGTCCCGATCGCCAGGAGCGAATAGAACCAGCCCCGCGTCTGATCGAGTGCCTCGCAGATGAAATCCGCCGGGAAGTGGGCGCGGAACTCCTCCTCGTTCTCGTGGGGCCAGTGCCACTGTGCATAGGGCATCGCCCCCGAATCGAACCAGACGTCGAGGACCACGGGATCTCGGCGCATCGTCCCCGCGCAGCTAGCGCACTCCCACGTCACCTCATCGATGAAGGGCCGGTGCGGATCGAACCCGTCGGGGAGGGGCCCAGCCCGCTCGGCCAACTCCGCGACCGACCCGATCCACTCCGAATGCTCCGGGTCCGCGTCGCATACCCAGACGGGGAGGGGCGTCCCCCAGAAGCGGTCGCGTGAAAGCGCCCAGTCCACATTGTTTGCCAACCACTCTCCGAAGCGTCCCTCGCCGACCTCGGGCGGGTGCCACCCGATCTGTCGGTTGATCTCCAGCATCTCCGCTTTTCGGGTGGAGGTAGCGGCAAACCAGGAGTCTCGGGCCATGTAGATGAGGGGCGAATCGCACCGCCAGCAGTGCGGATACGAGTGCCGGACCGAGTCAACGCGGAAGAGCATGCCGGCCGCCTCGAGCGCGTCGAGGAGGACCGGGTCCGCATCCTTCACGAAGACACCGCCGATGACGGGGATCTCCTCGCGGAAGCACCCGCGGTCGTCCACCGGGCGGAGGAGGGGAAAGTCGTGGCGTCGGCCGGCCGCATAGTCGTCGGCCCCGAAGGCGGGGGCGAGGTGCACGATCCCGGAACCGTCGTCCGCAGACACGAAGTCCTCGCTCACGACGCGCCAACCCCGCGCCGCCTCGTCGTCGGTGAGCGCGATCAGGTCGAGCGGCCGCCGGTAGCGCCGCCCGACGAGTTCGCTCCCCCGGTAGCGACGAAGGATCTCTACCTCCTCGCCGAAGATCTCGGTGACGCGGGCCTCCGCCAATACCAGGCGGCGCCCCTCCCAGGCGACCTCGGCGTAGGAAAGTTCCTCGTGCACCGCGAGCGCGGTGTTCGAGGGGACGGTCCAGGGGGTCGTCGTCCACACGAGAAAGGAGCGCCCCTCCGGGTCGGGCGCTGCGCCGGCGTCATCGAGCCAGTCGCAGAGGAAGTAGAGGGACGGATCATCGACGTCCTTGTACCCCTGCGCGACCTCGTGCGAGGAGAGCGCGGTCCCGCAGCGCGGGCAATACGGCACCGACTTCTGGCCGCGGTAGAGAAGCCCCTTCCCCGCCAGCTCCTTCAGGATCCACCAGACCGACTCGATGTATTCGGTGTGGTAGGTCACATACGGGCGGGAGTAGTCGAGCCAGTAGGCGATCCGCTCCGACAGCCGTTCCCATTCCTCGGTGTAGGTGAAGACCGAGTCGCGGCAGACCTCGTTGAATTTGGCGATCCCGACCTTCTCGATCTCCGGCTTGCCGGAGATTCCGAGCTTCCGCTCCGCTTCGATCTCCACGGGGAGTCCGTGGGTGTCCCACCCCGCGATCCGCGTGACGCTCCGCCCCTGCATCGTGCGATGGCGGCAGACCAGATCCTTGATCGTGCGCGAGATCACATGGTGCAGGCCCGGACGCCCATTGGCGGTGGGTGGGCCCTCGTAGAAGACGAAGGGCTCACCCCCCTCCGTGGCCGCGAGGGTCTGGCGGAAGAGATCTTCGTCGCGCCAGTGCTCAAGGATCTCCTCTTCCAGCGCCAGGAGCGTCGAGGGAACGTCGGGATACTTTGCAGGGCGGTTCAGAGGTGCCTCACCACGTCACGGATGATGGTCGAGAGTCGGGGCTCCGCCTCGCCCGCGACCCGGATGATGGTCGATACTTCCACCGGCTCTAGGGCGTCCGGAAGGCAGAGGTCGGAGATGATGTAGAGCCCGAGGACCCGCATCCCCATATGGCGCGCCACGATAACCTCGGGGGCGGTCGACATCCCCACGACATCGGCGCCGATCGTGCGCAGCATGCGGTACTCGGCGCGGGTCTCGAGGTTGGGGCCGACGACGGCCGCGTAGACCCCACGTTGGAGACGCATGCCGTGCCGCAGCGCGGCCGCGAGGGCCACTTCCTGCAGGGCCCGGTCGAAGGGCTCGGACATGTCCGGAAAGCGGGGACCGAAGTCGTCGAGGTTCGGACCGACCAGGGGGGTCTCCCCCATCAGGTTGATCTGATCGTCGAGGAGGATCAGGTCCCCCAATGACATCAATGGGTCGAGCCCCCCGCACAGACCGGAGAGGAGGACGGTATCGGCCCCCAGGAGCTGCACGACGCGGAGGGGGAAGGTGACTTCGTGGAGGGTGTATCCCTCGTACCGATGGAACCGCCCCTGCATCGCCACGATCGGCACCCCCTCGAGGTGCCCAAGGAGGAGACGTCCCGCGTGCGACTCGACGGTGGATTCCGGAAAGTGCGGAATCTCTCCGTACGGAATCGTGGTCTCGATCTGCATGGCCCGGGCCACCTCGCCGAGACCGGTCCCCAGTACTACGCACGCCTTCGGGACGAGAGAGCTACGGGACCGGATCTCCTGGACGGCCGCATGAAAGGCGGCCATGCCGCCATTCGCGACGGATTCCGATGTCACCAATCCTCCTTCCATTCACCGTCGCCGACCGGCTCGGGGGACTCCTCCTCGGACGGGCCGGTCGGTGGAACCCCGAAGTCGGCCGGGGGGGAGTGCGATTCCTCGATCTCGACGTTGTCCAGTTCGCGCTCCAGGAGGGTGCGGAAGGACTTGAGAAACCGGGCCCGGGCCCGATTCAACTCTACCAGCTCCCGCCTCCGTTCCTCGAGTGTGCGCTCGACCAGGTCACGCGCCTCGGTCAGACGAAGTTCAGCCTCCTTCCGGATCTCCTGCGCGGCCGATTCAGCCTCGCGACGCGCCAGGTCGGCCTCCCGCCTGGCCTGCTCCTGGATTTCGGTCCGAAGGGTTTGGGCGGAGACGAGCGCCTCCTGGACGGCCTTCTCGCGTCCCTCCTGCCCATGGACCTGCTGGGCGAGCCGCTCGGCACGCTCCTTCAACGTCAGATTTTCACGAACGACCTCTTCGAGGCGGTCTGCGGCCATTTCCAGGAAGGTGTCCACTTCCTGGGGATCGTACCCGCGGAGGCCTCGCCCGAAGTCCCCCTTCTTCTTCCGAATATCCAGCGGTGTCAGATCGATCATCCTCGGCGCTCCCCCAAGAGTATGGTGCCCAAGCGCACCATCGTGCTCCCCTCCTCGACCGCAATCTCGAAGTCGTTCGACATCCCCATCGACAGCTCCGTTCCCTCGTAGGCGGGGAGCCGATCCCCTGCCTCCCCATGTAGCGCCCTGAGCGTCGAGAAGGTTCGGCGGATCACCTTCTCGTCCTGCGTAAACGGCGCCATTGTCATGAGCCCTTCCACTCGCAGAGTCGGCAGCTGAAGCAGCCGCTCGAGTCCCGCCCAGAACTCGTCCGGCGAGAATCCCCCCTTCGTCGCTTCTCCCGAGGTGTTCACCTGAACGAGCACGGGAAAGGGCGCGTCTCCCTCGGTGGCCACTTCCTCCAGCCGTTCCCCGAGCCGGACCGAGTCGAGCGAGTGCAGAAGGGTACTGACTTCCCGAGTTCGCCCGGCCTTGCGTCGCTGCAGGTGCCCGATCATGTGCCACCGCGCCACTTCGGGACCCAGCTCCCCAACCCACTTTTCGATGCGCTCGACCCGGTTTTCCCCCAGGTCGGCGATGCCGGCCTCCAGCGCCGCCTCGATCGCCTCGACCCCGTGCTCCTTGGTGACCGCCACGACCCGAACCGATTCAGGATCGCGCCCCCCTCGACCGGCGGCGATAGCGATTCGCTCCCGGACTTCGGGGAGCGACGCATCCAGCCGGCTTCGGTAGAGATGGGTATCTGGGCCGCTCAACGATCTTACTGGTTTCGAGGGACGTGGGGAACCTGAGGTGGGTCTCCGTATCGAACGCACGAAGCCCCCCCCCCCCGCCGCCCGGGCGCCGGGGCTTTCGAAGCGAATCCGGTCGCGGGTCAGTTCGACTGGAAGTTAATCGGAATCTGCACCCAAACCGCCACGATATCTTCACGATTGAGCGCAGGCGTGAACTCGAACTGACGCGCAACCCGCAGGGCCGCATCGTCGAGCTGGGCATGACCCGAGCTCTGGTTCACCTGCACCGTCTCCACCACACCCTGCTCATTGATGAAGAACCAGACGATGACCGTCCCGCCGATTCCGGCGTCGCGGAGCATCGAAGGATACTCACGCTCGAGAGCCCGCTGGACCTCGGCACGATTCCGAACCTCGGGCTGCACCGTGAACGGGGTGAAGACCGGCTGATCGGAAACATCGACCACACCCTGCGTGGGAGGCGGGGGGAGGTCCGTGATCGGATTGTCCTCGAACGTCGTCGGCGAGATCGTGATGTCCTCGTCGATCTGCGCGTCAGTCACGATCGGGTTGGCCGGCCGCTGGATCTGCTCGGGCGGCGGCGGAATCTCAATCTCCGGCGGGAGCTCGATGGCCGTGAGCTCGTCCATCGTGAAATCGAGACTCGAGGCCTCCAGGTTCGGCCAGAAGGCGAGCACCGCGAAGTGCACGAAGGTCGCCGCGATCATGGATCCCCAGAACCACGAGCCGAAGGATCGCTTGAAGCGGTCGTTGGCCGTCTCGTAGACGTCCGAGATCAGCTTCGGAGATTCGGATTCAGTGCTCATCGTCTCTCCCTTGTGAGGCTACGTTCCATCTCCGTCGCGAACACCACGTACACCGCACCGGAGCGCTTCAGCTGCTCCTGCAGTGAGTCCACGAAGCGATAGGGCGCCTGCGAGTCCGCCCGAATGGAGATGATCAGTCGCTGTCCCGACTCGAGCCAGAGTGGTCCGACGAGATCCGCGACACTTTCCATCGCGATCGGGCGATCATTGACCCAGAGGTCGCCGTTCCGCTCGACCCAGATGTTCAGAATGTTGTCCCGCTGCTCATCGATCTGCTGCGTGGCTTCGGCCTGCGGCCACTCGATCTGGCGATCGGTCTCCTGACGGAAGACCGTCGTAACCATGAAGAAGATCAGCAGAAGGAAGGCGATATCCGCCAAGGATGAGGATGGGATTTCATCCGAGGCCTTGGACTTTCGTTCGAAACCTGCACCTTTCAACGCCATCGGTTCAGCCCTCCTCGAGCAACTGCAAAGAAATTCGCTCGGCGCCGGCCATCTGTAGGGCGTCGAGAACAGCGATCATGAACCGGTGCGCCGCATCGGGATGGGTCTTCACCGCAGCGATCAGATTGGGATTGGCCGCGACTTCAGTCCTCCAGATCTGTTGCAACGCCCCCGGGGCGATCGTGGAGATGTTCTCGCTCTCGCCCCGCCGAAGCTCCACGGTCCCATTCGTCATAATGTGAATGTGGAGGATGTTGCGCTGCGATACCTCTACCTCTTCGGCCTCTTCCGGCAACACGACGCGGAGCCCGCGGTCCCGCGGAAAGACGGTCGTCACGAGGAAGAAGACCAAGAGGAGAAACGCGATGTCCGCCATCGACGCGCTGGGAATCTCGTCGCTCACCTTCGACTTCTTGTTCAGAATCGCCACAAACCCACTCCTTGGAAGGGCATGATGTCTATACTACCGACGGGCGGACGGGCTAGTTCCGAGGTGCGGTCCGGACCTTGCCCTGCTTCTCCATTTCCCACACGAGATTGAGGACCTGCTGCGTCCCCAACTCCATGTCAACGATCAACTTGTCAATTCGCGTCACGAACACGTTGTAGCCGATGTTCGTCGGAATCGCGATCAGGAGACCTGCGGCAGTCGTAAGCAGCGCCACCTTGATTCCGCCGGCCACGAGCGTCGGTTCGACGGACCCCGCCGTTTCGATCGCGGCGAAGGCCAGGATCATGCCGGCGACGGTTCCCAGGAACCCCATGAGCGGGGCGACGTTGGCGACTGTGGCCAGGATCACCAAACCACGCTCCAGAAATCCCAGCTCGATCGTGCCGGTCGTATCGATCGCCTGTTCGAGCTCCGACTCATTGATCTGACCGTCACGAATGCGGCGGAGGCCGACGAGCAGGATCGCTGCCGTGGGTCCCGGCGTCTCCGTGCAACGCTGGATCGCCTCGCTGATTTGACCGGCCGTGGTGAGTTCCTCCACCTCGGCCAGGATCTTTTCCGTGTCACGGTGAGCAACCCAGAGCGTCCACGCCTTGGCGATGATCACGCCGAGGGCGATCAACGAACAGAGGACCAACGCATACATCATCGGCCCCCCGTCTGCGAACAGCGTCAGCAGGGAGTACTGGAACTGGTCCAATCGATGCTCCTTTTGCTATCGGCGCAGACCACGACGGCTTCGCCCTGGGCGAAGTCGCAGCTTGAATACTGTGAATGATGAGCGGCAATGTAGGGAGGCAATCCCCGTGATGTCAACGGACCGGACTCAACTCCGTGTCGGGTCACGATCACCCCGGATTGGAGGCGAGTCGGAGCCCCGAACCCGGCTCCGGTAGCGCTCCCTGCAAAAGCTCCCGGAGCTTGGGGATTTCGATTCCCACGAGGAGGCGGCCGGCCTGCGCGACGGAAATCCTTGCGGTCTCTTCACTCACGACGATTACGATCGCGTCCGACTCCTCCGCGAGCCCGAGCGCCGCCCGATGTCGGGTCCCGAGGGAACGGTCGTGAAGCGGACTCTGCGTGAGGGGGAGGATCGCGCCGGCCGCCTTGATCGTGTCGCCCCGGATGATCACCGCGCCGTCATGCAGCGGCGAGAAGGGGGTGAAGATGGTGGTCAGGATCTCGCGGGATACACGCGCCTCGATCGCGTTTCCCGTTCGTGCGTACTCGTCGAGCCCGACCTCGTTTTCAAGAACGATGATCGCACCCGTGCTCGTACGCGAGAGCTGCTCCACGGCCTCCACGATCTCATCGACGACCTTCCGACTCTCCAATTTGACGAAGATCCGAAACATGCGGCTCTGGCCGAGGCGGGCGAGGGCGGCCCTGAGCTCCGGCTGGAATACGACGAGGGCAGCGATGGCTCCGTACTGGAAGAGCGTCTCGAGGAGGGACCGAATGAGCGTGAACTCGAGGATGCGCGCGAAGAAGTAGACGCCCCCCAGGAGACCCACCCCCAGAATCATCTGCATCGCACGGGTCCTCTGCACCAGCAAGAGGATCCGATAGACGAGCACCGCGACGATGACGATCTCGATGAGATCCGTGCCGCCCGGCAACAGGAGTCGGAGTTGCTCCCAGACGAAGTTCACGTCGTCGCCCTCACCTCACCCTCGGAGTGTTGCGTGCCCTGGATCGCAGCCGCGACCTGGAGCGCCTGAAAGGTGACGCCCACGTCGTGCACGCGGAAGATCCGGGCGCCCTGCAGAAAAGAGAGGACGCAGGCCGCTGCCGTGCCGACGGCTCGCTCCTCGGCGGGCACGCCGAGGAGCTCGCCCAGGAAGCTCTTTCGGCTGGGACCCACCAGAATCGGAAACCCCAGTGCGAGCAGGGGTTCCAGGTGGCCCAGTAGGCGAAGGCTTTGGGAAGCGGATTTGGCGAAGCCTATGCCGGGATCGAGCACCAGCGCCGAACGGTCGATTCCGGCCCTGAGAGCCACATTCACCGCCTGGCCGAGCTCGAGGGCGACTTCCTCCTCCACCGCCCCCTCATAGTGGGTGTGCTCTCGCATGTCCGCCGGGGTCCCCCGCATATGCATCAGCACCGCCCCGGTCCCCGAAGCCGCCACCACCCCGGCCATCTCGGGATCGAAGCGAAGTCCCGAGACGTCGTTCACGATCGCGGCCCCCGCGTCGATGGCCGCCTGCGCGACCCGACTCTTTCGGGTGTCCACCGAGACGGGAACGGGAAAACGGGCAGTGATCGCCTCGATCGTGGGGACGACGCGGCGGATCTCTTCGTCCGCCTCCACCGAGGGCGCCCCGGGGCGCGTCGACTCCCCGCCCACGTCGAGGATGGCCGCGCCCTCACCCATCATCTCCTCGGTGCGGCGCAGGGCCGAGGAGACGCTGCCCAGCACCCCCCCGTCCGAGAAAGAGTCGGGCGTGAGATTCAGGATCCCCATCACCAGAGGCGCCTCCAGGGAGAGGCTACCACGGGCGATCTTCCAGGGACCGGGTCTCATCCCCGCGACGCGTCGGGGTCCGGGCCTCTCGGGGACAGGTGAGCCGCGGGCGACGACAGGGGAGCCTCGTCGACCGCCTCATCCTCCTGCACCGGGTTGATCTCTTCGTCGCCCGAAGCGGCGTCTCCGGATTCGTCCGAGGGCTGCCGGGAGCCAGACGCATCAGAGGGTTCGGCCTGCGACCCCGCATCGGCCGGATTCTTCGCTCCAAGCTCGGTCGGTTCGACCGGGGGCGGAAGCGGGGGGAGCTCCTTCCCATCGGCAAGGAGCTCGACTTCTTCTCGGCCGAGCGTCTCTCGCTCGAGAAGGGCCTGCGCGATCCGCTCCAGGAGGTCGCGCTCGCCTTCGAGAACACCCCTGGCCCGGTCGTGCGCCTCGTCGAGGGTCCGCTTCACCTCCTGGTCCACCAACTGCGCGGTGTGCTCCGAGACTTCGCGGCGCTGGGTCATGTCGCGGCCCAGGAAGACCTCGTGATCCGACTCGCCCACGGCCATCAGGCCGACGAGCTCCGACATCCCGAAGCGGGTGACCATCCGGCGTGCCATCTGCGTGGCCCGCTCGATATCGTTCCCCGCCCCCGTCGTCACCTTCTCCAGCCCGAAGGTCATTTCCTCTGCGACGCGGCCCCCGAAGAGCATGGCGAGCTGTCCCTCCAACCAGTCCTTCGTGTAGGAGTGCCGGTCCTCCTGGGGGAGCGAGGCGGTGATGCCGAGGGCGCGGCCCCGGGGAACGATGGTCACCTTGTGGATCGGATCGAGCCCCGGGATTCGGAGACCGATCACGGCATGGCCGGCCTCGTGATACGCGGTCAGCTTCCGCTCGTTCTCGGTCAGAACCATGCTCCGGCGCTCAGTCCCGAGCATGACCTTGTCCTTCGCGATCTCGAAGTCCTCCATCGAAACCCGATCGGCATCCCGCCGGGCGGCAAGGAGGGCGGCCTCGTTGCAGATGTTCGCGAGATCGGCGCCCGACAGGCCGGGAGTTCCACGCGCAATCAGCGAGAGCTCCACATCGTCTTCCAGGGGGAGCTTGCGCGCATGGACCTTCAGGATCTGCTCGCGTCCCTGCACATCGGGGGAATCCACGACGACCTGGCGGTCGAAGCGGCCCGGGCGGAGGAGCGCCGGGTCGAGAACATCGGGGCGGTTCGTGGCCGCGAGGAGGATGACCCCCTCATTCGCCTCGAACCCGTCCATCTCCACGAGGAGCTGGTTCAGCGTCTGCTCGCGTTCGTCGTGACCCCCTCCGAGGCCGGCGCCCCGGTGCCGCCCCACGGCATCGATCTCGTCGATGAAGATGATGCAGGGCGCGTGCGCCTTCCCCTGCTCGAAGAGGTCGCGCACGCGGGATGCGCCGACCCCCACGAACATCTCCACGAAATCGGAGCCCGACATCTGGAAGAAGGGACGGTTTGCCTCCCCGGCCACCGCCTTGGCCAGGAGCGTCTTCCCGGTGCCGGGAGGGCCCACGAGGAGAACACCCTTGGGAAGTCGCCCCCCAAGACGTGAAAACTTCTGCGGGTCTTTCAGAAACTCGATGACCTCTTCGAGCTCGTTCTTGGCCTCGTCCGCCCCCGCCACATCGGCGAAGGTGACCTTCGGGGTGTCCGGTGAGATCAGCTTCGCCTTGGAACGCCCGAACTGGAACGCCTTGTTCCCGCCTCCCTGCATCATGCGCAGGAACCAGATCCAGACGAAGATGATGAGAATCCAGGGGAGCGCGGTGATGAGAAATCCCCACCACGGGGTCGTCTCCGGCTCCCCGGTCATCAGGACGCCCTGCGCCTCCAACTCCGCCTCGAGCGACTCGGTAATCGGTCCGAGGAGATTGGTCGAGAAGAGCTCGTAGTCCTGTTCCTCGCGTGTGACCACGTCGCGGAGTTCGCCCTCGACCCGGCTCTGGTCGATGACGGTCACCGAGTGGACATTCCCCTCCGCCAATTCCGCACGGAACTCGGAGTACGTGAACTCCAGCCGCGGATCCTCCCCTCCGGGCATGAGGTTCATGAAGAGGAGGGGGATGAGGATGATGAGCAGCCAGAATGAGGCCGTCTTTGAAAGACGGGTCCAGGCCGGCTCGCCGGAATCCTTCGGGCGTTTTGGTTGGCGTTGCGCCATGAAATTTCGCTCGTCCAGCTCCGGTTACGTGCCGAAGCTACAGGCTTCCGATGAAGGGGAGATGTCGAAACCGCTCGGCATGATCCAACCCGTATCCCACCAGGAAATCAGCCGGGGCTTCGAAGCCGACCCATTTCGGCTCTTTCTCCAAGGTAACAGTACGCTTATGGAGAAGCGCACATATTTCCAGGCTCCGGGGCCCCCGGGCCTGCAGAAGCGGGACGATGTTCCGCAACGTCACGCCGCTGTCCACGATGTCCTCGACCACGAGTACATCCCGATTTCGTAAGGATACGTTCGTGTCGAGGAGGAGCTTCACACGCCCCGACGAAGACGTCTCCGATCCGTAGCTCGATGCGATCAGGAAGTCGACCTGGAGGGGAAGCTCGATCGTACGCACCAGGTCGGCCAGGAATATAAACGAGCCTTTGAGTAGTCCCAAAACCAGGAGCTCTTCGCTTTCCCTGTAGTGACGGGTGATCTCTTCGCCCAACTCCGCCACCCGTTCGGCGATCCGGCGCTCCGAAAAGACCACCGGCGGCGCGTCGAGCCGCCCGGAGACCGGGGCCACGCGCGGCTCACGCATCGTCCACCGAGCACACTCCTACATGCCACTGGGCTTCTGGGGCCGCCGCCTTTGCTGCGTTTGCCGGCCCACCTGGCACACTCCCGAGCGCCGGAACCCGGTGGAGTCCCGGAATCCAGAGGACATCCTCCGCTGCATCCACCAGGACGGGAAGTCTCCCGCGGTCCCCGCGTGGGATTCGAAGTTCTCCCAAGAGCTTGGCCAGCTTCTTTCCGCCTCCTCCGGTGCGTGTTCGGTCTCCTGGCCTCCACCCGCGAAGGGCGAGGGGAAATCGCAGTTCCTCGGCTACGAAGGAGGTCGACTCCCCAGCGTCGCACAGGCCCGGATCGTCTCCCCACGAAGCCGCGTACCGCGCACTCCCGACGATGAACTCCCCTCTGCCGGATGCGGCCGACGAGATCGAAAGCACGGTCCCCGAGGACGTATCGCGTGGCTCAGAAGGCGTCGCAGCAACGACTCCGGGTGCCGGCCGGATCGAGATCTCGTCGAAGTCCCGTGAGATCGTTGCCCCCCCGGAAAGCGCCAGGCTCCCTCCGCTGGAGCCTTTCCTCATAAACTCCAGCGCGGCACCGGTTCCGGCCCGGGAGAGTACGATCTCGACGGACTTCGCCGCGAACCGAAGGAGTTCCCCTTGCACGGGTTCCTGCTGAGCCAGGAATCGCGTTCGGGAGAAGACGAAGGCGTCTCCACGCCTTTCCCCGCCCAGTTCCTTCCATCGATCGGCCAGGAGCGAGTGGAGGGCCCGGCTCGATTCCGCCGCATTCTCGGCAACCCGAAGGAGGCCGGCCCGGGCTCCCGGGTGGATCTCGTCGAGGAGAGGGAGGAGGAGGAGGCGAACGCGATTGCGCGCGAACCGGTCGCTCGCATTCGTCGGGTCGACGAGGGGCCGCAGGTGGTGACGCTCCGCGTACTTCTCCAGTTCGCCCCGGCGGAAGGGGAGTAGGGGCCGCAGGATTCCCGGGGCGCGCTGCTCAGGGATTCCCTGGAGCCCTGTGATACCAGTGCCACGCAGAATCCGGAAGAGCACCGTCTCAACCTGGTCGTCTGCCTGGTGCGCGGTCGCCACCCGCTCCACCGCGCCGGCGTGAACGAGCCCCTCGAGGAAGTCGTAGCGCAGGCGACGCGCAGTCGCCTCGTCCCGCGGAACCGACTCGGCCACACCCACATGCAGTGGAATCCCCCACGCTCGACAGAGCCCCCGCAACCAGGCGGCATCGGCGTCCCCGTCGGCGCGCATCCGGTGATCGAAGTGCGCGGCCTCTACGGAGAGCCCGAGGTCGCGGCAGGTGAAGCGGAGGAGGTGCAGGAGAACGAGGGAGTCGGCCCCCCCCGAGCAGGCCACGGCCACGCGCGTCCCTGCCCGGTCCCATCCGCGGGAGCGCCAGTTCGCGCGCAGCCGAACGGCGAGGGGATCGGCGGCGACATCAGAATTCGCCGTCTCGTCCCGAGAACCGTGTGCCGTCTGCGCAGTCCCTTCGGTCATTCGCCCGCCCCCTCCTGGGTGAGGGCGGGGGGGAGGGGGCGACCGGTCTCCTCATGAAGGATGCGCGCCAGGAGGTCGAGACGGTCCGTCTGGATTCCGTCCACTCCCCACTGGAGCAGCTCCCGCATGACGTCGGGCTCGTCCACCGTCCAGACGTGCACGGCGAGGTTCCTCCGGTGCGCCTCCTCCAGGAAACGCGGAGAAGCCACCTGTCGCCCCTCCCAAGCATACGGGATCTGGAGAGCCTCGACCGGCGGGGTGTAGAGCCCTCCGCCCCACCGACGGTGAAGAAGATAGAAGAGCCGAAGCTGTCGACGCGTGGCCGAGGTCGGCCCCTCGTATACCATCCGGTCCGCGCGCCCCGCCTCCTCCGCCGAGGCGAGCAGGACCCGATGCGTGGCACCATGGCGGCGAACGAGGTCCAGGAGCGCCGGGAGGACCTTCGGGTCCTTGGCGTCCACATTCAATCGGGTCTCGGGAAAGGCCTCCAGCACGGCCTCGAACCGGGGAATCCGAACGCCACAGGCGCGGAAGGAGGGACGCCCCTCGAGGTCACGGAACCGGGCACCGGCATCGAGGCGCTGAAGCTCATCGCAGCGGAAGTCGGCCACTCGGCCCGTCCCGTCCGTCGTCCGATCCACCGTGGCATCGTGGATGACGACCACCTCCCCATCGCTCGTCCCGCGAACGTCCATTTCGAGCACGTCGGCGCGCCAGCGATCGACGGCGTTCCGAAAAGCCTCGAGGGTGTTCTCGGGCGCGAGCTTCGCCCCACCCCGATGGGCGAAGAAGAGGGGCCGCCCGGCCAGATACGGATGCCCCGGGCGGGAACGAAGGATCACGGGTGCCTCCCGCGGGGCTCAGGCCTCGTCGAGCGTGCCCACGTCTTCGGGGGAAAGTCGATGGTACTCCATCAGGACACGGTCCAGAAGCCCCTCGGTCATGCGGAGATCCAGAGCCGCCCGGTCGCCGTCATCGCTGGGCTCGCCACTGGCCTTCTCGCCCAGATCGAGGATCTGCTGCGCCAGGAAGTGCAGGAACTCCTCGACGATTTCGGGCCGAGGCTCCGCCTCTCCGAGCGAGTCCGCGGCGACTTCGGTCAGGAGGATCCCGCGGGTGAGCGCGAGGACGCCCGGGAAGGTGAGCTCAGGGATCGATCCTCCCTCCATCCGCTCTTCTTCGGTGACATTTTCCCACTCGAGGTCGTTCCAATACAGCTCCCGAAGTTCATCGAGGAGATGCTCGCGCCGAGCCGGGACGAGGGGGGTGTCGGAGATGCCCATCGGCGTCAGCAGCGGACGGCCCACGATTTCCTGTAGGACGCGTCGGCGGCTCTGGACAAGGTCCTGCGTCGAAGTGGCTTCGGACATGGGGCTGCCTATCGGCCCCGCGCGGGGCGGCCCAAGAAGAAGAGCGCTCCGAGCGCCAGTGCGGGCCAGAGCGGAAGAGGCAGCCCGCGGCCGTCCTCGGACGAAGCCGTCCGTTCCAGCTCCGGCGCAGAAAGCGGTGCATCGGCGGTCACCGGTTCGCCCCGGAGGACGAGGTCGGCGCACGCGTAATAGAGGTCGTCGTTGTCGTCGGGGCCGCCGTTGGCCCCACCGAATCCGTTTCCCTGCTTGTCATACATCACCTGGATGAGCTGCAGGGTGCAGTTCTCACACTCCACGAGGGGGAGGGTGACCTGGACCTCCTGACGTGCGTCTTCTGCATCTTCGATCCCATCGACCAGGACGAAGGGGTGCGCGCCGGTGTTGTCGTCGATCGAAACCGGATCGTGGAAGGTATCGCCGTCGGGGTTGAACGAGACCCGATAGTGGCTCGGATGGTTGATTGTCTCGTTCAGTTCGACGGTGATCGTCTCGCCGGGGCGAAACTGGGTGACCTGCTCGCTCCGCCCCGCTACACCGCAGGGGCCGATCTTCTGGGGAGATCGCGCAGCACAGTCCGGCCCGACGCGGGACATCGGGTACATGAGGCAGACGTGGGCCTCCGCCGAATCGGCCGTCCCGAAGGTCAGGATCGCGAGGCCGGCGACGGTGAGCGCCGTGAGGCGAAGAATGTGTGGCATGGGTCTTCTGTCCGGAGGCTCGATAGGTGCGCGGGAACTGCCAAGCTACGACACGACACTCCGACCCGTCCAGTGGGGGGCGGCCGACTTCGACTTGCCCGGCTCACTCCAGCGGAACGGGAGCGCCCGGTAGGAGTGGGAACGCCCGCGCGGACTCCCGTCCGATCTCGGCGATGTTGGACGTGTAGATCCACCAGAGGTCGATTCCGCCTTCCCCTCCCTCCCGCGCCGAATCGAAGTAGAAGATCGAGTGATCGGGCGAGAAGGCCGGACAACGATCGTTCGCCTCGGAGTTCACGAGGGGCCCCATATTGACCATGGGTCCCCATGCTCCGTCCTCCCCCAGCGTCGTCACGTAGATGTCCTCGCCACCGAAGCCGCCAGGCCGCCCCGAGGTCACATAGAGCGACCGGCCGTCCGGCGAGGGGAGCGAATGGTGATCGCTGAATTCCGAGTTGACGTTCGGGCCGAGGTTTACCGCTTCCTGCCAGACACCGTCCACGCGTCGCGACGTCCAGATATCGTTCCCGCCATAGCCGCCCGGACGAGTGGAGGTCCAGTAGGCCACATCCCAATCCTCCCCCGCGAAGTAGAGGCAGTGGTCCATGGCGGGCGAGTTGATGGGTGCCCCCAGATTCTCCGGTTCTCCCCAGGCGCCGTCGACCATGGTGCTGACCCAGATGTCCATCCCGCCGAGGCCGCCTGGCCGATTGCTCATGAGGTAGAGCTGCGAGCCGTCCGGAGAGAGGAGCGGCTCGACCTCCATATACTCCGTGCTGATGGGCGCGGGGACGACCTCCGGTTCCGTCCACCCGCCTCCCTGCCTGTGCGCGACACAGATGTCGGAACCGGTCCGCCCGTTCCTGTCGTCGCAGTTGAAATACATGGTATTCCCATCGGCCGTGAAGGTCGGCTCCGCGTCACGCGAACCCGAGTTGATGACGGGACCCATGTTGACGGGGGCGTTCTGCACCTCGGCAGCGGGAATCGACTGGGCCTCAGCGGAAGCCGTCCCGAGGAGGATCAGGAGACCTGACAACATGAAGAAGCGTGCGCGGACCATTGGGAGTTTCCGGGTTGGCGCGGTTCAGGATTCGGGCTCCGCCATCGGCAGTCCCCACTCGATCCACGCGGTGAAGCCGCCGACCAGATGGTACACGTTCGTGTACCCGAGCCTGGCCAGCGACGTAGCGGAGATTTCACTCATCGGGCCGGTCCGGCAATAGAGGACGATCCTTGCATCCTTGTCGGCCGGGAGTCGGTCGAGATGCCTCTCGATCTCGTTGAAGGGGATGGAGTCGTCCGTATCCGGCAGATCGCCCGCATACGGAATGTGCACGTTGATCAACGGAAAGTCCTTGTCGGCGAGCATGGCCTGTAGCTCGGGGACGGTGATTTCCCTGTACTCCCCGCCCCCCTCTACGACGACCGGCTGCCCAACCTCCTGGGGCGTGTCGGCCTCGGGGGCCTCGCCCGCGCATCCGGCGAGCAGAACCGCCGCCAGCATGGATGCCGCAATATTCGTACGTCTCACAATGCCTCCAGATTGCAGGTTCGTTCCGACCAGGTCAGGCCCCGTCCCCGCTTCCGATGCGGGTCAGCGTGAGGCGCCACTCCGACCCACCCACTTCCTCCACGGCCGTCTCGAAGCCGAGCCGGGCGGCCTGGGTGGGGATCGTATCGAGCGTGGGCGCGTGATCCGTGAGCACCTCGAGCGTGCGCTCTTCCGCCGACAACTTCTTGAGCATGCTCACGGTGCGCATCATCGGATAGGGACAGATTTCGCCTCGTACATCGAGCTTCTGTGACATCTTGGACCCCATGGTTGATTCCGTCCTGCCGAACTCCTCTGGTCATGCGATTCTACGGATCATCTGCGTGCCGATCCAGGCGCCCACCCCCAAGAAGACCGCGAACACCCAGCCGTTGATCGCCAGGGAGGGGATCGCGGAGAAGAACGCTCCGATGGTACACCCCGTAGCAATGCCGGCTCCGTAGCCCATCAAGACCCCGCCGCCGAGGGACTGGGCATACCGGACGGGCTGCCGTGCAATCCGCAGCTTGAACTCACCCGCCCCCAACGCTCCTGCGAAGGCGCCGAACCACATCCCCCCGACCATGAAGGTCATGTGGTTCAGGATGGAACCATCCAGGGGCACCATCACGCAACCCGGCAGCGTGTCCGCCCCTGCCGGCGGCGGCGGCGCGGTGCCGACCAACCCAGCCAGACCCGCCGACCACCGGGCCACCTCGCCGGTGAATCCCCACGGCTCCTGTGCCGCAAAGAGAAGCACGTTCAGCCCGCCCAGAACGGCGCCGGCGATGAGGACAGGCCATCCGCGAACGAACACCCTCCGCCCGATCGCTCGCAGATCGTCGGCCACGCTCTCGGAAGCCTCTTTCGGAGAGGGCGAGTCAGGCAGCACCATCCCAGCGCGGCGCTCCAGCCAGAGCACCCAGACGAAGGCGGCTCCCAGAGCGAGCAGGGTCAGGCCCAACGCCCCGACATGTCCGAATGGGCGCGGCAGCCATACGCGTGGGGCCACCGAGATCGTGCCCATCCACCACCAGTTCCACGTGTAGGCCGATACCAGGAGGCCGCCCATGAGCCCGGCAAAGGCCACCCAGGATGCGACGTACCCCTCCCCCATGCGATAGATGCTCCCGGAGGCGCACCCACCCGCGAGCACCATTCCGACGCCGAAAAGGACCCCCCCCAGGATGGTGTGCACCCCGACCGGCAGGATGTTGGCGGTCGGTGGATTGAAGCCGATGGAGGTGATGGGCATCTGCCTGGCCATGACGACGCCGAACCCCACCGACGCGATCGCGAGACCGAGCAGCACCCCCTTCATGGTGCGACCGTGGCCCAACAGGAAGAGATCTCGGAAGGCCGAGGCGAAGCAGAAGCGGCCGCGCTGCAGCACGAACCCGAAGGCAAGCCCGAACCCCCAGAATCGGGAGAACTGGGTATCCACCCCGTGGGCCACCACGAAGACGGCCGCAGCCAGAGCCCACGCCGCGATCGCGCGCCACGTGTCGCGAGACGGGGCCCCGGCACCGGCCGGCGGCGTCAGAACGTGTGCCACATCAGATGTCATCGCCGCCCTCCATGGTCATGGACCACTCCTGCCAGGATCCGTCGTACAGGCGCACCCGCGGGAACCCGGCGTTCCTGAGCACCAGGAACGTATGCGCCGCCCGCATCCCGGAGCGGCAATACACGATCACCTCGTCGGAGGGATCGATCCCGAGCGATCGCCACTCGGCGAGCAGTTCTTCCGGATCCCGCGAGACATTCCAAGATCCGGCGGGGACCGCAGTGAACCAGTCCCAGGAAACGGCTCCCGGCAAGTGTCCGCGATCGAACTCCGCCGGCGTGCGCGTGTCCAGGAGGACCACGTCGCCGGCCTCGATCCGCGGTACGAGCCACCCGGTATCGGCGGACACCTCGGCTCGAGGGGTGGCCTCGAAGTCGCCGGGCGTGACGTGCCCCTCCACGACGGCGGATTCCCCTCCCTCTTCCCGCCAGCGATCCCAACCGCCGTTCAACACTGCTACCCGGTCGTGGCCGTAATGCTGGAGCGCCCACAGGAGACGTGCGGCCGCGAGTCCCCACTGATCGTCATAGACCACTACCGTGTCCCCCTTGGAGACTCCGCGTTGCACCATGAGCGCACCGAAATCGGCCGCGGAAAGAAGGACGTTGTCGCGACCGGCATCGTTCACCCCGAGTTCCGCAAGCTCCAGGTGCGACGCCCCGGGGATGTGGCCAGCCGCATGCGCAGCCGCGTCCCTCAGGTCGATGGGTCGGACGCCGGGCTGCCCCAGCCGCTCCTTCAGCCACGAGGGTTCGACGAGGAGGCCCGGAAGACTCCGGGCATCCGCGCGTGTCCGTCGGGGCCCGCCCTCTCGGTTCACGGTGTGGTCTCCATGTCGGTCCGTCGGTGGTGCGGGCGCAATCTGACACCGGAGGAGCCGGTATGCACCTCGCGTTCGGAGACCGCATCCGTTTCGATCGCGGGAGCCATTGGAAGAACCCTGGATCTTGGCATGAAATTCGGCCTCCCAGGCGAACCCGGGAGGCCGAAAAACGTTCTGCTGCTTGAGTGCCGGAGGAGGGACTCGAACCCCCGACACGCGGATTATGATTCCGCTGCTC
>JBBDLO010000016.1:0-26629 GCA_040878815.1 Gemmatimonadota bacterium
CGTCCCTCCCATGTCGAGCGTAACCGGGCCGATCGCCCGAGCGATCTCCTTCGCGTAAGTGGACACGGAGGGCACATAGATCCCCGCCGAGATCAGGAAGCCATTCATCGTGTAGCGGACCCGGTTGGGTTGATCGTGGATCGTTTTCCGAATGTGTTCGAGCCGGGCCCGCAGTTCGCGTTCGTCCAGTGCGTCGCCCGGTGTGAGGGCGAGAAGGCCGGCCAGGGTGGACCACCCCGCCGAAGCGATCCCCTCGTTCGGCGACTCGATCCATTCGAGCGCGATCTCACGTCCCAAAGGACTCCCGGCGGCGACCCAGGCGACCGTATACTCGAGTAGGGCAGGGCAGCCTGCCTCGCGGACCCAGCGGTCGAGGTCCTTCTTCGTCATCTGCGCGTCGTCGGCCAGGAGACCGGCCAGGTACATGGCATCGTGGATGCCGGTCGCGAAGAGGTCGAGCGCCAGCCGATGATCCGTCCGAATCGACTTCTGGATCTTCTTCAGCTCCTCGGTTTTCACGCCCAAGACGGGCTCCTGCGCGCCGTGGTTTCGAAGGATCCGGGCGTAGGACTCGCTTCCCAGGCCACGTAGTCGATCGATCACTTCCTCTGCCGTCATTCCTGTTCCTCCCCGGTGTGCCGAGGCCGGACGCCATCCGAAAGTTTCCGGCCCTACCCTTCGAGTTCCGTGTCCCCTCGAAAGAACCCCCACGTCTCCAGCTCCGGGGAGACCCGGGCGTACCCCGTGTTCCGAAAGCCGAGCCCCTCGTAATACGCCACATTGCGCGGATCCTCGGTGGTCAAGCTGAGCCCCTCGGAGTGCGGGTCCGCTCGAGAGAGCTCCTGCGCGGCGTCGATCAACCTGCGACCCAGCCCGATTCCCTGAAACGCCCGGCGCACTCCCACCATGTTGAGATGCCGATGGGGAACGTCCATTTCGAAGTCGCCTGTGGCCGCTCCGAATGCCTCGTAACGGGCGCGCGCCTCGGGCCCGAGTTCCGTCCACACCTCCTTCCGAAGGCCGTCGAGTTCCGGGGGAGAGGGTCCGGAGTCCGGCTTCGATGCGAGCGCGACGGCGACGAGCGCGCTTCCGTCCGAGATTCCCAACAGTGCCTCACCCCGATGAACGCGGGCCATCACGAAGAACTCGAGGAGGCGCCGCAGCGGCCTCGGGTCGACCCGTTGTTCGGGGTCCAGGACGAAGCGGATGACCGGATAGCGGGCGAAGGCATCGGCGAGGACGGCGACGATCTGCGGGGCGTCCGCAGGGGTGAGCGTGCGGACCGAGTGCCTGCGGCCGACGGTACCTTCCCCACGTGGTGCAAGGTCTTCGCGGTCGTCCCGCTCTCCCCGGTAAGGCACGCTACCCTCCGCCCAGCAGTGGCCCCAGGATCCAGATGACCACCCGGAAGTAGATCAGGAGCCCCACCACGTCCATCACCGTCGTGATCCCCGGCGACGAGGTGAGTGCCGGATCGATCCCGAAGCGGCGGAAGAGGAAGGGCATGGAGGCGCCGACCAGATTCGCCGTCAGCGCGATGAGTACCATCGTGATTCCCAGCGCGAGGGCGATGCGGGGGTCGGCGTCGGGCCGCAGGAAAATTACATACCCGGTCATGAAGAGACCGAAGGCGAGCCCGAGGAGGAGCCCCGTGGCCGTCTCCTTGACGAAAATCTTGAAGTAGTCCTTCAGCTCGAGTTCGCGCGTGGCGAGGGCCCGGACCACGAGCGTGGCGACCTGAGATCCCACATTCCCCCCAGTCCCGATCAGGATTGGGATGAAAGCCGCGAGGAGCACGATCTCCTCGAGGAGGTCCTCGTACATCGTGATCACATTGAAGGTGAGCGTCATGGAGACGATGAGGAGGGCCAGCCAGGAGGCGCGCTTCCGGAAGAGGAGCCAGGGGTTGGCGCGCACGTAATCGATGTCGATCGGAGCGGCACCCATTCGGTGGATGTCCTCCGTAGCCTCCTCCTCCACGACGTCGAGGACGTCGTCCACCGTCACGATTCCCACGAGCTTTCCGGCATGATCCACGACCGGGAGGACCGAGAAGTCATAGTCCGCCATCGCCCGCGCGACCTCTTCCTGGTCGGTGTCCGTGGAGATGCTCACGAGATCCGTGTTCATCAAATCCGCGACGAGGGCGCTCGGTGTCGCGACGATCAGCCCTCGTAGAGAAAGGACGCCGAGGAGTCGATCCTCCCGATCCACGACGTAGATGTAGTAGATCGTCTCCGCATCGGGATTGGCTCGTCGCAGGAACGCCAGGACCTGCTCGGCCGTCATCGAGGCCCGGACCGAGACGAAGTCCGGGGTCATCAGACCGCCGGCCTCCTCCTCGTCGTATCCCGTGAGGGCATCCGCGACGGCGAGCGTCTCGGGTTCGAGGAGAGCCCGCACCTCGTGCGCGTGTGCCGGATCGTTGGCTTCGAGCGCCTGGAGGGTGTCCACCAGATCGTCCGGGCTCAGCTCCTCCAGGAGCCCGGCCAACATCGGTGGAGAGAGTGACTGGATGAGTTCCGGCTGCTCCTCCTCCGAGATGTTGGAAACGACCTGCGCCGCCTTCTCCGGCGTCAGATGTCGCAGAACCTGCTCGCGTTCCTCGGGTGAGAGGTCGAACCAGAGGTCGAGGAGCTGGTGGGGGGGAAGCTCCTCGAGGGTGTGGGCGAGCACCTCCCCCTCCCCCTGGGCGATCAGGGTCCGGAAGCGATCCAGGATCTCGGGGGTCTCGGGGCTCAGTGCCATGGAACGCTAAGGTACGAAATCCGGATCCCCCTCCACCAGCACCCAACCGCGATCCTCCAGTGCGCGAACGGCTACCGGGAGGCCGTCTGGGGTCCCCAGTCGAATCGTGTCCCGGAGGCCCACCTCCTGCCTCAGGTACCCAAGGGCGACGGTCTGACCGAAGCGGGGCGAGGGGACGGAACTCCGTGTCTCACCCACGGGGCGCGACCGCTCCGGTGCGTACAGTGGGGTGCCGGGGTCGGGAGGAGGGGCAGTCCCGAGGAGAAGGCCGTGCAGCCGCCGATTCACCTTCCCTCGGTCCCGAATGCGGACAATCACTTCCTGTCCAGTGTAGCATCCCTTGCGGTGGTCGATGGCACGGTCGGTGATCCCGACTTCGGGAGGGAGCGTCTCCCCGTCGAAGTCGATGCCGAAGGCGGGACGCCCCCGTTCGATGCGCAAGGTGTTCCAGAGTGCCGATCCCTCGGGGGGGCAGAGGGTGCCGTTCTCTTCCAGGCGAGATCCGATCTCCTCGAGAATTTCCGCGTCCCCGACCACATCGAATGCCACGGGGATTACCTCTCCACTTCGAACGAGGCGGACACCGCGCATCGGGCCCTCGTCCAGCACGACCTCTTCGCCCTCTCCGAGAGTGGCCAGAAGGGCGGCGTCTCCGCCCCAGGGCTCCACCGCAGTCGCGAGCGCCTGGACGGCCCCTGGCCCGATGACCGAGAGGAGGCCGAAGGCGCGCTCCAACGATTCGAGTCGGGCAAAGCGCGGAGGGAGATACTTCCGGAAATGCGCCTCCGCCCCCTCGATCCCCGAGGGGGGGAACTCGAGGAGAAGGGAGCCGCCCTCCCCATTCTCGAGCCGGGTGATTCGGAGATCGGTGACCGTCTTTCCCTTCGGGGTCAGGAGTGCCGAATAGGTGACGCGGCCCCGTCGAATTCCCGCGACTGGTTCGCTCAACGCGGGGGGGATGCTCCCGGATACGAGCCCCTTCAGCATCTGTGTGGGTGCGCGGCCGGACACACGCAGGAATCGGACATAGGATCGATCGATCGCGACCGAAGAGCTCAGGGTGGCCGCGTATCCGTCCGCTTCCCTCATCGCTCGCGGCCCTCGCGCTTGGATTCCCGAAGGTCCTGGAGGAGCGCCCGTATCCGCTCGCTCTCCGGCCCGGACGGGACTCGTTCGAGGTAGCTCTCGAGATGCTCCCGTGCCTCACGGTCCCGGCCCAGTCGGGCCAGGAGGGTGCCTCGGGTCCGGATCTCTCCGGTCGCGGTCGGCTGCAGGGCGAGAATGTGGTCCACCATCGAAAGGGCCCGTTCGTAGTCCTCCAAACCGAGGTATACCCCTTTGAGGTTCGTCAGCAGCCGGACGAGCATGGCGCGCCGCCCCGTCGCCTTCAAGAACTCGGGCCGCAGCCGAATCAGCCCGCCGTACCCTCGATCCAGCATCTCCTGGGCCTCGTCCTCGAAGCGAAGTCTTCCCTCCTCGAAGGCGTCTACGAGGAGGTCGAACTCCTCTCCCCGGAAACGCACCAGAAAGTGCCCGGGAAAGTTGACCCCCTCGACGTCGAGCCCGAGTCTCCATCCGACCTCGAGGACGAGGATTCCGAGCGTCAGCGGAATCCCGACCCTGCGGTCGAGGACATCGGAGAGGAATGAATTACGGGGATCGTAGTAGTTTTCGCGATTCCCCCGAAAGCCATGTCGGTCGAAGAGGGTCGTGCGGAGTTCCTGGAGAAGCACCATCGGGGCCGATTCGTTCGACAATCGGTCCCGAACCTCCTCCGCGAGCAAGTCGAGTCGGCTCAAATAGGCGCTGACCTGCAACTGCGGATAGGTCTCCCGTGCAACGTACAGCGCCGCTCGAGCGAGGTCGATCTCGTCGTCGCGACGACGGACCTCGCGCAAGAACTCGGCAGCCGGGGATTTGGGCGGCGACGTCACGTCCTCAGCACACTCATGGGCAGGGGTCTCGCGAGCCCGACGGCGGGCCCGCCATAATCTCGTTTCCGATCCGGGGATCTACCCATACATTACCACCGTACGCTTCGGCGTGCCGAAGGTCACTTCCTTCCTGGGGTGTTGAACGATGGATACACGGATAACAATCGCAGTTTCCTTCCTCCTCCTCGTAGGGTGCGGCACGGGCGGGGATCTGGCCCAGGAGTACGAGGCCGCATTCACGGATCCCGAAGTGGCCCGGATCTACACCCGAATGATGGAGACCATGGCTCCGGATCGGGGATGGGAGCGTGCGCGATACCTCGAGTTCGATTGGGCGATCGGGAACACGACGCGCCACCACCGCTGGGACCGATGGGAAGGCGATGTCCGATACGAGGTGGAGACTCAGGGCCAGAACCTCGTGGCCCTCTTCAACGCCAACGAACCGACCGTGGGTCGCGTCTGGTTGGATGGGGTCGAACTCGAGGGACAGGATGCCGAGGAGCGGCTGGCTGGGGCATACCGCGCACACATCAACGACTCCTACTGGCTGATCATGCCCTACAAGTGGGCCGACCCGGGAGTCACCACGCAGTATCTGGGCGAGCAGACGGATGCGGCCGGGCAGAGTTGGGAGGTGGTCGAGCTAGCCTTCACCGAGGACACCGGCCTCACGCCCCAGAACCGCTATCACGCCTTCGTGAATCCTACCACGGGGTTGATGGAGCGCTGGCACCACTTCTCGAATGCCGATGCCGATCCCTCTCCGTCGGATTGGACAGATTGGCAGCAGTACGGCCCCATCCAACTCGCGGAGAACCGTCGGACCGACGGCGCCGTGCGGATCCATTTCCCTCATCTGAGGGTTGAAACCTCCGTACCTGAGGGTGTGTTCGACCCCCCGGCGAATTGAGTCGTGCGTTCGCGACGGGGCGATGTGGTTGCACGGGCGGCGGGAGTGTCGTACCGTGACTCCCCCAATTCCGGGGAGAGATGGGGTACCGTCGCGATCCTGGCGACGACCCCGATCGCGCCGGAAAGGTGGGACCAAACTGATGTCGAGTCGTAGGAACCAAATCCAGCGGGAAACGAACCGGAGAGAGGGTACATGAGAGTACAACTCACTGAGCTGGGGCGGCGCGGTGCCGGCACCGGAATGGTGCTGGCGCTCGGTGTTCTGCTTGCTGCCCCGAGCCTCGGCTTTGCACAAGGCCCGGGCACCGAGGGTGGCCAGTGGCAGTACCTGGGTGGAGACGTGTGGCATACGCGATATCTCCCGGCGAATCAGATCACGGCCGAAAACTTCAATGACCTGGAGATCGCCTGGGAGTGGAATGCCGCCAGCTTCGGTGCCGGTGGAAGCATCATGCGGGCCACGCCGAGCTACGTGGACGGCGTGCTCTACACGGTCGGCGGCAACCGCCGTCACGTCGTTGCGATCGACGCGGACAACGGCGAGACGATCTGGAGCTTCCGTGAGCCGGACACCTGGCGCTGGGAGTACTCGATGCGGGCCGGGTATGGAAAGGGGGTCGCGTACGCGGAGGTGGACGGGCGCCCCGTGATCTTCATGGTCACACCGGCCCGGTTCCTCTATGCACTCGATGCGCATACCGGAGCCCCGCTCGAAAACTGGGGAGAGGGTGTGGATCTCCCTGGCTTCGCCCAGACCGGTGTCGTGGACGTACTCCGCGACCAGGCGGAAGGATGGGGCCCCTGGGAGGACCTGAACCAGGAATGGGACCCGTACCAGGGGATCCCGCTGGAAATCGGATACGCCACGGCCTCCTCGCCACCCATCGTCGTGAATGACGTGGTCGTTGTGGGGACCTCGCACGAGCAGGGATACAATCAGACCCGCGTCGAGAACATCCCCGGAGATATCGTCGCGTACGATGCGCGCACCGGAGACCTGAAGTGGAAGTTTCACGTGATTCCGCGACCGGGCGAGTTCGGGCATGAGACATGGGAGAACGACGCCTGGTACTGGTCCGGGAACATCGGATCGTGGGCGCCGATGGCAGCCGATCCGGAGCTCGGATTGGTCTACATCCCGACCAAGGGAGGCGTGCTCGACTTCTACGGGGGCTTCCGGCCCGGCGACAACCTCTACGGCAACAGCATCATCGCCTTGGATGTGGAGACGGGAGAGCGGCGCTGGCACTTCCAGATGGTGCGGCATGACGTCTGGAACTACGACACGCCGACGGCTCCCGTCCTGATGAATGTCAATATCGACGGGGAAGAGGTTCCGATCATTGCCCAGTCCACCAAGCAGGGGTGGGTGTACGTCCTGAATCGTGAGACGGGGGAGCCGATCTGGCCCATCGAGGATCGCCCCGTTCCACAGTCGAATGTACCGGGCGAGCAGCTTGCGGCGACGCAGCCCTGGCCCACCAAGCCGGCGCCCTACTCGCTCCAGGGTCGTGCCGTCGAGCACCTCATCGACTACACGCCCGAACTCCGTGAGATGGCACGCCAGTATGCGGAGGCGACCAACCAGTTCGCACCCATGTACAATCCACCGACGCACCAGGGGAACGAACAGGGCCTGGGCGCCGCGCGCATCTGCCCCGGAGACACAGGGGGCGTGAACATCAGCGGACCGTCCGTGGGTGATCCGGTCAATGGCATCATGTTCATTACCGCGCACAATGGATGCGGAAGCTCCCTGCTGGTTCCCGGTGTGGAGCGGGACTGGGACATGGCATCCGGAACCACGATCGTGGACTGGGCCACCTCGCGTGGGGGCGGCGGTCGCGGCGGGGCCGGAACCCCGGTTGAGAACCCCTTCGAGGGGCTCCCGAACGACTTCATCTGGGACGGCCCACGCGGTCACATCAGCGCGATCGACATGAACACCGGTGAGTACCTTTGGAAGATCCCGCACGGTGACGCGCCCGAGGCGGAGCAGGAAGCCATCCGAAGCCATCCGCTCCTTCAGGGCTTGGATGTGGAAACCAATCGGGGTCGGAACGGACACTCCACCATGATCGTGACGGAGAACCTGCTTATCGCGACCGGGGCGACGAGCGACAACACGCCGCACCTCTTCGGGATCGACAAGTTCACGGGGGAACGGGTCGGCGCGGTCGAGATGCCCGGACCGAGCTCTTATGGAATGTCCGGATTCGTGCACAACGACAAGCAGTATGTGCTGGTACAGCAGTCCACGGGGCTGCTGGCGGTCGCACTTCCGGACTGACGCGGCTGCGGATGTGCGCACTGCGCCAAGGTGAAGTAGGGTAGGATGGGCGGGACCCGCCGGGGGTCCCCGCTCTCGTTTTTCGGACGGGTGTTCCGGCCATGCCGGTCCCGCCCCAACCAAACCCCACGAGGAAATCCAAATGATTCGACTCTGGAATCCGAGTTCATGCCGAGCGACCGGGAGCTGGATCGCCTTGGCGGTCGGAGTTCTCCTGGCCTCTCCGACTCTGGCCCAGGGCCCGGGCACGGAGGATGGCGAGTGGTGGTACCTGGGAGGGGACGCCTGGCACACGCGGTATCTCCCGGCAGATGAGATCACCGCAACCAACTTCGGAAATCTCGAGGTGGCGTGGGAGTGGGATGGGCGGAGTTTCAGTTCCCAGGGTTCCGCTCTGATGCGCGCCACCCCCAGCTATGTGGACGGGGTGCTCTATACGGTCGCCGGTCCCCGACGAAATGTGGTCGCCATCGACGCGGGTACGGGGGCGACGATCTGGAGCTTTCGCGAGCCGGATACCTTCCGTTGGGAGTATTCGATGCGGGCGAGCTACGGCAAAGGGGTCTCCTATGCCGAGGTGGATGGAAGGCCCGTGATCTTCATGGTCACCCCGGCGCGCTTCCTCTACGCTCTCGATGCCCGGACCGGACAGCCCCTGGAGGGGTGGGGTGAGGGGGTGGACCTCCCCGGATTCGCCCAGACGGGTGTCGTAGATGTCCTGCGCGATCAGGCCGAGGGATGGGGTCCCTGGGAAGACCTGAATCAAGAGTGGGACCCGTATCAGGGCATCCCGCTCGAGATCGGGTACGCGACCGCGTCTTCACCACCGATCGTCGTCAATGATGTCGTGTTGGTCGGGACCTCGCACGAGCAGGGCTACAACCAGTCGAGAATCGAGAATATCCCTGGGGACATCGTCGCATACGATGCGCGCACCGGAGACCTCAAGTGGAAGTTCCACGTGGTTCCGCGTCCCGGCGAGTTCGGTCATGAGACATGGGAGAACGACGCCTGGTACTGGTCCGGAAACATCGGCTCGTGGGCCCCGCTCGTGGCGGATCCGGAACTCGGCTTGGTCTACATTCCGACCAAGGGCGGAGTGCAGGACTTCTACGGAGGCCATCGTCCGGGGGACAACCTCTTCGGGAACAGCATCATCGCCCTGGATGTGGAGACGGGCGAGCGCCGGTGGCACTTCCAGATGGTACGCCACGACGTCTGGAACTACGATACTCCGACCGCACCCATCCTGATGGACGTGACGATCGACGGGGAGCAGGTGCCGATCATCGCGCAGGCGACCAAGCAGGCCTTCCTCTATGTGCTGAATCGAGAGACGGGGGAGCCCATCTGGCCGATCGAGGATCGCCCGGTTCCGCAGTCGAACGTGCCCGGGGAGCAGTTGGCGGCTACGCAGCCGTTCCCGACGAGGCCGGCGCCCTTCGATCTCCAGGGACGCACCGAGGAGCACCTGATCGACTATACGCCGGAGCTCCGGCAGATGGCGCTCGAACGCGCGATCGAGGGGGATCACTTCGCGCCGCTCTACAACCCGCCGACTCATGCGGGGAATGAGCAAGGGGATGGCGCGGCCCGAATCTGCCCCGGCTCGACCGGTGGGGTCAACATCACGGGGCCGGCCGTAGCAGACCCGGTGAATGGGATCATCTTCATCACCTCGCACAGCGGGTGCTCCAGCACCTTCCTGGGGCCTGGCATCGACAGCGATTGGGATGGAGCCACGGGCACCACGGTCACGGAATGGGCCCGTGGAGCCGGAGGAGGCGGGAATCAGGGTCCGCCCGACAATCTCGACGGGCTCTCGATCTGGAAGGGGCCGGTGGGGCGAATCACCGCCATCGACCTGAACACGGGCGATCACCTTTGGGTGATTCCCAATGGGGATGCGCCGGACGCGATTCAGGAGGCGCTGCGGAATCATCCCCTACTACAGGGAGTTCCGAACGCGCCGACGAATCCGGGGCGCTCGGGGCACTCGGCGATGATGGTCACCGAAAACCTCTTGATCGCCAGCGGTACCGGGGGCGACGGAACCAGCTACGTGTTCGGGATCGACAAGTTCACGGGGGAGCGGGTCGGTTCCGTGGAAATTCCGGGCGGAAGCCGGTACGGTATGTCCGGATTCGTGCATGAGGGGAAGCAGTACGTACTGGTTCAGCTAGCGACGGGGTTGCAGGCGCTCGCCCTGCCCTGATAAGGCGGCGTGCCACGGAGGACCACCTCCTTCGATGCGCGACCAAGATCCGGACCTGAAGGCGAAAGGGGGTCCCCAAAGGCGGGGGCCCCCTTTCGCCTTCAGGGTGCGAAATCCAGTCACGGGCCCTCGATCGCGGCCTAGATGGCCGAGCCGTGACATTGCCCCGCCCCGGCCGGCGGCATACACTCGGGCCATGAATCCGTCCCCGCCCTTTCGCACTGTCCGTGACCCCCTCTGGAACACCATCCGCCTAGACCCCGTGGCCACCGGGATCGTCGACACACCGGCCTTCCAACGCCTGCGCTACATCCGCCAGCTCGGCTTCGCGCATCTCGTCTACCCTGGGGCCACGCACACCCGTTTCGACCATGCGCTGGGCGTCTATCACCTGGCGGGGACCGCCCTCCGGCTCCTGCGGGAGCGGGGCGGCGAGTTCCCGGGTGTCTGGGAGGAGGCGGAACTGGTCCCCTATGCCGCCCTCCTCCACGACATCGGGCACTATGCCTTCTCGCACGCCCTCGAAGAGTTGGAGCCGGATCGGATTCCGGGAAGTCATGAAGCGGTGAGCCTGCGCTTCTTCCGTTCTGAAGAACTCGCCGTGGCGCTCGGTCCATTGGGTCCGGACGCGCCGGAAAAGATCCATGCCCTGATCCGGGGGGAGAGTTCCCACCCTCTGGGGGGACTCGTGAGCGGAAGTCTCGACCTCGACAAGATGGAGTATCTGCGGCGCGATGCCCGCTTCTGCGGAGTTCCCTATGGTGAGGTCGATGTGGACCGACTCTTGCAAGGTCTGGTGCTCCTGAGGGACCCCGAACAGGGACGCTTCGAGATCGGAGTCCAGGAAAAGGCCGTGAGCGCCCTGGAATCCCTTCTCTTCGCGAAGTATCAGATGTTCCGAAACGTTTACTGGCACCATGCGGTTCGTGCCGCAACGGCGCTGTATCGGAGGATCGTCGACGACTCGGTTCACCTGGAGCTTTTTCGTCCGGAAGAGTTGGTCGGTCCAACCGACGAAGAACTGCTATACCGGATCGTCGAGCGCTCCGGAGCACACGAAAATCCGAGGGTTCGCCGGATTGGAGAGGAATGGGTGGTCAATTTGCGGACCCGCCGCCTCCCGAAACGGGCCTGCGAACTGACGGCGGCGGAGTTGGAGGGGATCGAGCTTCCCTCTTGGATCTCGCAGGACGCGCCGATCCGGCGGGAGGTGGAGAACGAGATGGCGAAGCGCCTCGGACTCGACGAAGGAGAAGTCATGATCGACTATCCGGCCAAGGAGCGAATGCTCGATCTGAACCTCCTGGTCGAGCGGCGTGGCGGAGCTGTGGAGCGCCTGACTTCTGCGGGACTGCGGGGTGTGATCGATTTGCCTCGGCTCGCCGAAGAGCTGTATCGGACAGCCCGGGTACTGCGCGTATTCACGCTACGGCCCCGGACGATCGAGCCCGCCACGGTCCTGGCGATCCTGGCGGCGCGTTGATGGATGCGGTCCATGGGATAGACCGGAACAAGGGAGGAATGGTGGGTTACGACGCCCCCATACTTCCCCGGAGATCGCGTACGGCATCGGCCCTCGTCCGACGGGGGCCGCGTCCAACGTGCTGTGGACATATCGGAGTCGACCACATAGCTTAAATGGCTGTGGACCTCACGTGGCTTCGGCGGGTACGAGGGGCCGAAGTGATACGAAGGATTTCACGAGGCCGCCGGAATTCCGGGGCTTTCTAAGGAGATAGATCGAAATGGCCAGCACAGCCCCCAGCGGCCGCACCGCCGCAAAGAAGAAGGGGAGATCGAGGGGTTCGTTGGGTGGCTTCGACGCCGCACTCGACGAGCAGACCGCGCTCGACCAGTACCTTCGCGATGTGAGCCGCCACGAGCTCATCACGCCGGCTCGCGAGAAGGAGCTCGGCGCGCTCGCGCAGGCGGGTGACGAAGAGGCGGTGCAGGAACTCGCGCGCGCGAACCTGCGTTTCGTGATCAGTGTGGCGAAGAAGTACCAGAATCGCGGAGTCTCGCTCACGGACCTGATCCAGGAAGGGAACGTCGGTCTCGTGACCGCGGCCCGGAAGTTCGATCCGGAGCAGGGCGTGAAGTTCATCTCCTACGCCGTGTGGTGGATCCGACAGGCCATCCTGGCCGCGCTGGCCAACCACGGACGTTCGGTGCGGGTGCCGCTCAACCGCGCCTCGGATCTTGCGCGCATCTTCCGGGAGAAGGAACGCCTCAAGCAGGAGCTCGGGCGAGACCCGAATCCCGATGAGTTGAGCGCGGCGACGGACCTGACTCCCGAATTGATCGAGTCGCTCCAAACGCTGAATGCGGCGGAGATTCGTCTCGATGCCCCGATCGGCGACAGCGAGGACTCCCAGTTGGTGGAGCGCTTCATCAATGAAGAGGCGGCCGAGCCCGAGCAGGATGTCGAGATGCGGCTGCTCGCCGAGGCGGTCTCCGGGGCGCTGGACACGCTGGAGGCGCGGGATGCCAAGGTGCTGCGGCTCTATTTCGGGCTGGATGGAGAGCGAGAGCACACGCTCGAGGAGATCGGAAACATGCTCGGGGTGACGCGCGAGCGAATCCGTCAGTTACGGGACCGGGCGCTTCGGCGCCTCCGCGAGGGAGAGAAGGGATCGGCGCTGGAGTCGTTCGCCGCCTGACGCCCACGCCCCGTTGCGTAGCCTCGCGCCCCGTTCGCCACGGTCGTCCCCAGTGACGCCGGGCGGGCGGGGCGCTTCGCATTCCCAGGAGGGGGTCGTCCTCGAGAGCCTGGGGGGGCGCTACCGAGTTCGCTTCGACGACGGGAGTGAGGGAGAGGCCGTCCTGCGGGGGCGTCTTCGCCTCGAGAAGCGAACCGGCGACCGGGTAGTCACCGGAGATCGAGTTCGGGCGGCCCCGGTACCCGATTCGGATGCCCACACGCTCGAGGAGATCCTTCCTCGCCAGAACGAGCTCGTGCGTGCGGGTCCAGGAGGTCGAGGGGCCCGTGTGGTCGCGGCGAATCTGGATCGCTGTTTCGTCGTGCTCGCCGTGGAGGAACCGGCCTGGGACTCCGCGGTTGCGGATCGCTTTCTGGCGCTCGCGGAGAGCGCGGGAATTCCTCCGATCCTCGTGGTGAACAAGGGGGACCTCCCTCAGGCCGCCGAACTCATCGCCACGATCGAGCCCCTCTACCGAGCCGTCGGGTACGAGGTCCTCGTGACCTCGGCCAAGGCCGGACTGGGAGTGGCTCGCCTCCGTGACCTCCTCTCGTCCGGCATTTCGGCAATCATCGGGCCATCCGGGGTGGGGAAGTCCTCCCTCTTGAATGCCCTGGAGCCAGGCCTCTCGCTCCGCACCCAGGAGGTGCGACTCCGAAGCGGTCAGGGGCGCCATACGACGGTGAGTGCCCGGCTGCTCCCCCTCTCATCGGGTGGATGGGTGGCGGATACCCCCGGCTTCTCCGATGTAAGGCTCTGGGGAGTTGGGGAGCGGGAGCTGAGCAGGGCCTTTCCCGAGTTCGACGCGCCCTCCGAGGCCTGTCGGTTTCGTGGCTGCTCGCACATCCATGAACCGGATTGCGCGGTTCGCGAGGCGGTCGCCGAGGGGCGGATCGCCGGCAGTCGCTATGAGAGCTACCGGATGATGGCGGACTCGTTGAACGACTGAGCTGAGGGGTGGACTTCTAGCGCGGTGTGATGCGAAGTCGATCCGTGAGCGGATCGGTTCGGACCGCGAGAGGCCAATGATAGACCCGCTCGAGTACCTCTTCTTGCAGAACTTCTGCCACGGTTCCCTCGGCGGCGACCCTCCCTCGATCCATGAGCAGAAGGCGATCCGCGAACCGGGCAGCGGCCTCCAAGTGATGGGTGATGAGGACGACGGTCATCCCCGACTCCGTGGACGCTCGAAGGAGTCGCAGGATCTCCATCTCGTGCCGGACGTCGAGACTCGCCGTGGGTTCGTCGAGGACGAGGGCCCGGGGCTCCTGCGCGAGGGCACGCGCCACCCGCACGCGCTGGAACTCCCCTCCCGAGAGAGTGCCTACATCGCGATCCGCCAACTCGATGGCATCGCAGCGCGAAAGTGCACGCTCGATCGCAGCCGTGTCCGACGGACCCTCCGAACGAAAGGGCCCGAGGTAGGGATATCGGCCCATCCCCACGAGTGCTCGCACGGTGAGGGGGAAGGCGACGGACTCGGTCTGGGTCACGGCGCCGACGGCACGGGCGAGTGCGCGGCGCCCCCACGCGCCCAGCGGAGCGCCGTCCAGGACCACGGTTCCGGACTCGATCGGAATCGAACCCAGGAGCGCGCGCATCAGCGTCGATTTGCCGGATCCGTTCGGGCCCAGGACTGCGTAGAAGGCTCCGGCGGGAACGTGGAGGGACACTCCGTCGAGCGCCGGCGGGAGTCCGCGGCGGTACCGGACGACGAGATCGCGCGCCTCGAGGATCACCCCTGGAGACTCCTGCGCAGGAGGAGCAAGAAGAAGGGGACGCCGACGAAGGCGGTGATGACCCCGATGGGGATCTCCGAGGGGGCCAGCGCCGTCCGGGCCAGGAGGTCCGCGAGAACCAGGAAGAGGCCTCCGGCCAGAAAGGAGACCGGGAGGAGAAGGCGATGGTCGGCACCCAGGGACATGCGAACGCCGTGGGGAACGATCAGGCCCACGAAGCCGATCACACCGGTGAAGGCCACCCCCGCGGCGGCGATGAGTGAAGCCGCTCCATAGGCGGTGCGCTTGACCGTCTCGACCCGCGCCCCCAGGTAGTGCGCCGTGTCGTCGCCGATCGCCATGAGGTTCAGCGAGCGGGCGAGGCCCAGGATCAGGGCGGAGAGGGGGAGGGTGTACGCCGCCACGATCGTAACGGAGCGCCAGGATGCGCCCGCAAGGCTACCCATCATCCAGATCATGGCCGAACGGAGCGTAGAGGCCTCGGAGAGAGCGAAGACGAGGGCGATGCAGGCGGAGAAGAAGGCACCGACCACGACGCCGGCCAGGAGGAGAACCCGCACATCCATTCGTCGATCCGCGGAGAGGGCCACGCCGAACACGAGGGAGATCGCCACCCCGGCCCCCACGAAAGCAGCGACCGGCAGCGCCCAGGAGACCGCCGTGACCCAACCGGCCGCCAGTACGAGAACGGCTCCGGTCGCCGCCCCTCCGGAGATTCCCAGAATGTAGGGCTCCGCAAGTGGATTGCGGAGGAGTGCCTGGAACACGGCTCCCGCGAGTGCGAGGCCGCCCCCCACGAGGAGTCCCAGAACGGCTCGGGGGAGGCGGAGCTGCAGCACGATGAATCGGTCCGTCTCGTCGGCACCTCCCGTGAGGGATTGGATCAGTCGAGCCGTCGAGAACTCGACGCTCCCGTACCGGATGCTGAGGAGAACCGTCGCGCCGAGCGCGGCGATGAGCAAGGCGAATAGGATGCCTACGGGCAACCTGCCCTCGGTGCTCACTGGGCGCGGTCCGGATGAAGGAGATCCGCCAGGAGTCGTGCCGAACTCCCCAGGTCCAATCCGGGGATCTGCACTGCGAGGGGGAGGCTCCGGACCGGGATCCCCTCGAGGCCCCGTGGAGGCGCCGAGCCTTCCGAGAGGAGGAGGATGTCTGGGCTTCGCTGCAGGATGGCCTCGACGCTCATCGGCGCATAGAGCGTCCCAGCGTCCGCCAGGACATTCGTCCCCCCCGCCAACTCGGTGAGTTCATGCAGGAAGGTGTCTCCGCCGGCCACGAGGGGGGGATTGCCGCCCAGGAGAATGGCAACGCGAGGACGAGGGCGTCCGGCTACCTCCTCGGCTACCGTGGCGAGCTCCCCGACAAGGGAGGTCCGTAGGGAGTCGGCGGCCGCTTCCCTGGCGACGGCGACGCCGAGGAGTTCGATGATGCGGAGCACGTCCTCGATCCCGTCGGGGCGAATGGCCAGATGTGGAATCCCTGCCGCATCGAGCTGCCCCGGTGTCGCCGGATCGGACCCGGCGTCGAAGCGAATGACCAACCGAGGGCGGAGTGAAACGATCCGCTCGACGGACGCGCCGAGGCCTCCGCCGACAGATGGCAGGTGTGCAAGCGCGGAATCTCGGTCGAAATCGGTGCGTCCCACCAACCACTCCGTGCGTCCCAGGGCCATGAGAATCGGTGTGGCGGAAGGCACCAGCGAGAGAATCCGATCCGGGGGCGCCGCGATCCGAACCTCCCGTCCGGAATCATCCACAAGGGAGCGGGGAAACGCGTCAGCGAGGTCCTGCGAAGTCTGTCGGATGGTGTCCGAGGCCCCGTCCTCGAACCGAACGACCTCACACCCGGCGATCAGGAGGAGGGCCCCCAAGAGGATCTCGCCGCGAGCGGCAAACGGCCGAGCAACGGCGAGCCTGGACGGGTGCCCGGGCGGGCCACCCAGCCGGGTGCCTATCAACGGAAGGACCGAACCCCTCCCCGAGCGGCAGGAGCGCCACAGGGATCCTCATACAGCATGGACCAGTCGTCGTCCCGTGCGCCCAGGACGGCCAGCGAACGCGTGTCCGTACCGAATACCTCCAGAAGGAGGTCGGGACGTCCCGTCGCGTACAGGTCCTGAGCGCCCAAGAGACGGGGAAAGGCCTTTCCGTCCGCCCCACTCCGCTGATACCAGGCGACGATCGGCTCGGGCCGCGTCGCTCCGAGGTCCGCCACGATGAAGAGGCCGTAAGCCACCGCCGGCACGGGCCCGATCCCCAGGGTGCCGCCGTATACGAATGTCGCCGCAAGTCCCATGGGTCCCTCGGCCCCGGTGAGTAGGGGCTGAAGATCCATCCGTGCCTGGGGGATCGACGCGGGCCAGGGGATGTTCATCTCCTGGAGCACGATCTGCGCCGCCGTCACCGAGGCGGCACCGAGCGCAGCATTTCCCGGGGCCACAGGGGTCGGAGCGGCCCGGCTCGACCCGAGGGAATCCCCAACTGGAGCGTCGGACCGAACCAGAGCGAGGAAATGCTGCTCTCCCTCCAGTTCCGGCCGCAGCTCCAAGAGCCCGCCGGCAGAGGGCCGGATGAGACAGGTCGACTCATCGAGTCCGACGGTACCATCGGCGAGAAAGGTCCCGACACGCATCCCTCGTGCCAGGACGTCGAACTCCGTACCCGGATCGAGCCGGCCGGCCGAGAACCGAGTGAGGAAATCCGGGGTCTCATCGGGATCGGGAAGGGGGATGTAGCCCTCTTCGGTGAACTGTGCCACCGCGGTCAACGTGGCTGCGGAACCGTCCCCTCGCTCGAGGAGGTAGAGGATGGGTTCGAGGTCCAGGGGGACGACAGGTACACCGGCCGTGTCGGCCTCGACGACCTCCACAAGAGGCGCCACGGCAGGGGCCGGAGGGCGAAGCTCCACCTGGAATCCCCCAAACTCGACGTTGTCGCACCCCGAACTCACGATTATCATCACGAGCACGAGGAAGGATGGAAATCCCTTGGCGTACATGGTCTTTCCGGGGTGGGGCGGCAGCGGTCGGCTTCGGGTTCCCGGTCGAGGGATGGAGAACCGCCGAGCGAGGAAGTTATCCGAGGTCGGGTTTCAGCGCAAAGGCCGGAACCGAGTCCAGGGGGAGCGGGAATGAAGAATGAGAGTGCGCGCTTCCGCCAGGTCATGGGTCACTTCGCGACCGGTGTGACCGTCGTGACGGGCGTGGATCCGGATGGGGAACGGGTGGGTTTGACGGCGAACTCGGTCGCTTCCGTCTCCCTCGATCCCCCGCTCCTGCTCGTCTGCCTGGACAGGGGATCGAAGTCGCTGGCGGCCCTCCTCGAGACCGGAGCCTTCGGGATCTCGGTCCTGCATTCGGGACAGGAGGCTGTGGCCCGACGCTTCGCCGGCGAGCCAACTGCGAACCGGTTCCGAGACCTCGAGGTGCGGCTGGCCCCCTCGGGACTCCCCTTTCTCCCCGATGCGATCGCGTGGTTTCAATGTCGGGTCTGGCGCACGATCGAGGCCGGGGACCACACGATTCTGATTGGGGAGGTAGAGGACGGGGGCACGAAACCCGGCTCGCCGCTGGTTTTCTTTCAGGGGCGGTACGGAATCGTGGCCCCGTGACGCCCGGATCGGAAAACGGGTGAGAATCGTTCACCTCTCGGATCTACATCTCGGCTTCCGGGCCTTTCCCCAGACCGAACAAGGGTGGAACCTGCGGGAACGGGATGTGGCCCGGGCCTTTCGTTGGGCCCTGCAGGAGGTCGTGCGACTTCGGCCGGCTTTCGTGCTCCTGACAGGCGACCTATTCGACCGTCCGGATCCACCGAGCACGGCATACCTCGCGTTGCACCGGGGAATCGGCGTCCTTCGGAGTCACCTCCCTGCCACCCCCATTCTGGCCATCGCCGGAGAGCGCGATTCCCCGCTGAATCCGGCAGATCCGGGCCCGCTGGCCCTCCTCGACAGCATTCCCGGCGTCGAGGCCGCCGCGGCCGCCCCCCGAGCGGTCCGATTTCGAGAGGCCGGCGTGCACGCCCTGCTGGTTCCCCATCGGGCGGCACTCGATCGACCCTTCCCCGCTCTCCGACCCGATCCGGAGGCGCGCGTCAATCTGCTCCTGATCCGTGGGGTGCCGGGAGACCGCGAGGACGCGTTACCGGTCGATCCCTCGGAATGGAGCTACGTCGCCGTCGGTGGGCCGCACCGGAGCGCGAACTGGGGCCCGAACGTCCGTGCGGCGGGGGCGATCGAGCGGCCCGGCACGAATCCGTGGAACGAGGCCACGGAGGAGCGTGGATTCCTGAGCTTCGACCTGGATTCCAGGAGGGCGGAGTTCCACCCTGTGCCGGGACGGCCGGTCGTGGACCTGGCACCGGTGCGGGTGGCCTTGGGAGACACCGAACCCGGTACACGCCGCCTTCGCGAGCTTCTGGAGGGGACACCGGGAGGGATCGATGGGAAGATCGTCCGCGTGCGACTCCGGGGGGACATCGTCGTCCCCGAGGAGGGGATCGGACAGGGGCTCCTTCTCGCGATTCGGGAGCGGGCCGCGCACGCGGAGTTTCAGTCGTATGGAGAGGCCGGTGTTGAAGGTCGCATCCCGGGGCCCATGATCGAGACCGAGCGCATCCTTTCCGTACCCGGAAGAGAGGCGGGGACGGGGCGAGAGATCCACCTCGGGGCCGGATTGGTGTTGCTCACGGCATCCACGGAGGCACTGCGGCGGCGGATCACCCGGGAGTTGTCCGCGGCGTCGGGGACTCCCCCCAGAGAAGGGGCCGCCGAGCCGTCCCTCCGGCTTCGCCCTGATCCGCCGGACCGCGGGCGGGCACGATTCCTCTGGGCAGGCGACGACTCACCGACGGGGCTCCTACGCGGACTCCTGGACGATCCCGCCGCTCTCGGCACCCCGATAGCGAGCGCGGACGGCTCCTCAGCCCCCGATGTCGCGGAAGTCGTGGATCCCGCCTCGAAAGGTACCGAGACGGCACTCGAAGCCGGCGACCTTCCCCGTATGGAACGGGCGCTGGTCGAACTCCGCGCCGATGCCCTCGAGGCCGCAGGCGAGGTGGAACTGCAGCTCCTCGAGTGGGTCCGGAATCGCCAGGAAGCCGACTCGCGACTGCAGGCCTACCGGGAGCGCGCTCGGGAACTCCGGAGCCGAATCCGACTGGTCGAGGAGCGCGGGAGTGAGGAGCCGTGCCCCACCTGCGGGCGGCCGTTGGGGAAACATGCTCCCCGGATGGAGTCGGTCCTCCAGGACGAGTGGGAGGGGGTCGTCCAGGACGGGAAGTGGTGGAAGCGCCGACGACTCCAGCTCGAAGAGAAGTCCGAGGCGCTGCAGGAGATGGAAGAGGCTTCGCTTCGGTTACATGCGCGGGTGGAAGACGAAGCGGAGCGATTGGAGGGGATCCGCGAGCGAATTCGGCATCGCACCGAGGGAGCGGGGAAGGACATACGAGAAGAAGGGGGGCATACGGCCCATGGCCCATACCCTCCACTGGAATCCCTTCCCGGCCTCCGGGGGCTGCTTCGGAACGCCGGAAGAATTCTGGGAACGATCACCGAGGGTCGGCTCAGTGGAATTCGAGCCAGAGGGTCCGAACTCATGCTGGTGGACATCGATGGACGGGAGTGGATGCCCGAGGGGGTGGATCAAACGGCGCTCAGGATCGCTCTGCACCTGGCCATTTGGCTCGACCAGCCCGTCGAGGAGCGGCCGGTCGACGTGATCCTCCTCCGGGAGCTGGGCGAACCGGGGGGAGAGGAGCTGGCGCCGGCCACCCTGGATCTGATCGGCGCCCTCACTCCTCCCGGCCGACTGGTCCTGGCGGTTGCACCGCCAACAGTCCTCGAACGGATTCCCGAGCGGTTCTCCCTGGCGATCGAGATGACATTGACGCCTTCGGGTCGGTGGATTCCGCGGCGGCTTCCCACGGGCGTCCCCGCCCTGGCCGTAGCTCCGGCCGCTCCAATCGGGTAGCTGGAGGGAGAGGCGTCCTTTCAGGCTCGGGAAAGGTAGAGTGCCCCCTGAGCCATTCGCTCTACAGACCACCCGGGAGGACACCATGTGGTCGCACTGTATTCCGTCAGGATGAGCGGTCCGGCGACGGGCTTGCCGGAGCGGAGCCCGGAACGGGCAAGCACCGGAACCTCCGACCGCGAGCCCTCCCAATACACGAGGCTGGGCTTCGAGGGCAGGGCTTCCCCGTCTTCGGTGAGGCACTCCGGTGCCGGAAGGCCCGGGGACGCGACCTGGACGCGGAGCGTCACGGCCTCGATCGGCGTCCCCTCGCGGCGAAAGCCGTATCGGGCCTCGTGGGCTTCGTGGAAACGAGTCGTCCACCCCTCGCCCGGGATGCGGAGTTCGAAGCTCTGGTCGCGGTATCGCGCGTCGACCCAATGGGTCGCGACCAGGCCTTCCTCTCTCTCCCCTTCGCCGATCATCTCGGCCCTGGCTTCCTCCTCCAGTTCGCGGAGGAGGTCTGCCACCTCCTCCAGGGATGTGGTGGATTCCGAGGAAAGGAGGACCGTGCGTTGGCGTTCTCTGACGACCGGCGCCACCAGCATCCCGAAAGCCGAGAGGAGGCCCGGGTCCGGGGGGATGAGCACGCCCGCGAGCCCCAAGCGTTCGGCAAGCTCCACGGCGTGGAGACCGGCCGCGCCCCCGAAGGCCACCAGAACGAACCCGTTGGGGTCCACGCCTCGCTCGATCGAGATGAGGCGGAGCGCCCCCTCCATGGCCGCATTGGACACCTCGACGATTCCCTCGGCGATCCGGTCCGGAGAAACGCCGGCAGCCTCGGCGAGGGCCGTCATGGGGGCGACCAGTGCCCCTCGGTCGAGCGGCCGTGCCCCTCCCAGGAGTCCGATGCCGGGAAGTCGGCCCAACCAGAGGTGTGCATCGGTAACGGTGAGCCGGGTCCCTCCGGCACCGTAGGCAATCGGTCCCGGGTGGGCCCCTGCGCTTTCCGGTCCTACGCGGAGCGCGCCCCCGGGATCGATGTGGGCGACCGAGCCCCCTCCCGCACCGACCGTGTGGATGTCCAGGAGAGAGATCGAGATCGGAAGGTCGCCGAGATGCCCCTCGCGCGTGTGGAGGAGGGCTCCGGGGATGAGGCTGACGTCGGTCGAAGTACCCCCCATATCAAAGGAGAGGAGCTGCTCCATTCCCAGTCGCCGCCCCCAGGTGAGTGCGGCTACGACTCCCCCGGCCGGACCGGAAAGGACGGTGTGAACCGGCTCTGCGCAGGCACGTGAAATGGGGAGGGCTCCTCCATCCGAGCCCATCACACGAATACGATCGACTCCCGCCTCGGCCTCGATCTGGCGGAGATAGCCCTCCATGAGAGGAGCCACGTACGCATTGGCCACCGTCGTGGCGGTGCGTTCGTATTCCCGAAACTCGGGGAGGATGCGCGAGGAGACGGAGATCGGTACCGCCAGCATACCCAGCGCCTCAGCCACGGCCTCCTCGTGCACAGGGTTCGCATAGCTGTGAAGGAGAACGACCGCGACGGCCTCGGCGTCGCGCAACCGACCGGGGAGGTCCGCCAGTTCCCCGGGCCGTAGAGGCACGATCTCCTCTCCGTGGGGTCCGAGCCGGCCGGCGATCCCCAGCCGATCCTTACGGTCGACGAGGGGGGGAGGTCGATGTCCTGTAAGGGCGTAAAGCTGGGGTCGATTCTGACGTCCGATCTCGATGACGTCCTGGAATCCCTCGTTCGTGACGAGGAAGACGCGAGCGCCCTTCCGCTCCAGAAGTGCGTTCGTGGCGACCGTGGACCCGTGGATGAGGAGGAGGCCGCTCGCCACGATGCCTCCGGCCACACTCTCCTCTCCGCCTTCTCCCGCGCCCTCCCGCGCTCCGAGGATGCGCCGAAGTCCGGTGAGAACCGCTTCGGCGGGGTTCCCGGGAGTGGATGGGACCTTGAGCGAAGTCAGGTGCCCCTCGTGGAGCAGGAGGATGTCCGTGAACGTTCCACCCGTATCCACGGCCAGCAACGACGTTGACTTTCGGTCCTCACTCCGGGACATTCCCGCCCTCCTATTCGGTGCTCCGTCTCCACGATCTCGATCTGCGGTGCGGCCCGTCAACCTTCGAAGCCCAATGAAGCTGATCCCGTCCTTCGAGGAGTTCGCCGAACTCGCCCAGGGGGCCCGCGTGGTCCCGGTGCGCGGGGAGTTCCTCTTCGATACTGAGACCGCAGTTACCGCCTACCACAAGTTGGCCCGGCCGCCTTTCGGCTTTCTCCTCGAATCGGTGGTGGGAGGCGAGAAGTGGGCCCGGTACACCTTTCTCGGAACCGAACCGGCGGCGGCCTGGAAGCTTCAGGGCGATGTCGTCTCCTGGTGGACACCCGCCGCAGGGTGGGAAGTCGTGGACACCGACGACCCCCTCGAAGATCTGGATGCGCGCCTCCGCGCCCGTACTCCGGCCGACGTGCCAGGGCTTCCTCGCTTCTGGGGCGGGGCCGTAGGGTGCTTCGGATACGATGTGATCCGCCAGGTGGAGCGTCTTCCGGAGTTGGCCGAGAATGACCTGGGGCTCCCGGATGCGCAGCTCATCTTCACGGATCTGGTCCTCGCCATCGACAACCTGCGCGGTCAGGCCATGGCGATCCGGGCGGTCGAGGTCGAACCGGGTCTCTCCGAAGATGCCCTGAGGGAGAAATATCGCGAAGCGGAACAGGCGATCTCCGGTCTCGTGGCGCGCCTCGAATCGGAGTCGCCGCTCCCCGCCCTCACGCTGCGAGCCGAGCCACCGAACGATCCGCCGTTCGAGAGCACGATGACGAGGGCAGAGTATGAGGCGGCCGTGGGTCGAATCCGTGAATACATCCTGGCCGGCGACGCCTTCCAGGTCGTGTTGAGCCAGCGGCTCGGGATGACGTTGGATGGGTCGGCCTTCGATCTGTATCGGGCGCTTCGGTCCCTCAATCCGTCGCCGTACCTCTTCTACATCGAACTCGATGGGGTCCGCTTGGTCGGCGCGTCACCCGAGGTTCTTACCCGCGTGGAGGGGGGCACGGTCACGGTGCGCCCCATCGCCGGCACCCGACCGCGAGGGCGGACCCCGGAAGAGGATCGGACGCTGGGGCTGGAGTTGCTCGCCGACGAGAAGGAGTTGGCGGAGCATCGGATGCTCGTGGATCTGGGGCGCAACGATGTGGGACGGGTAGCTCGGTACGGAACGGTCCATGTACCCGAGTTGATGGCGATCGAGCGATACTCGCATGTGATGCACATCGGCTCGCAGGTGGAGGGAGCGCTCCGCGAGGGGCTCGGCGCCATCGATGTCCTGCGGGCCTGCTTTCCGGCCGGGACGGTCTCGGGGGCGCCGAAGATCCGAGCCATGGAGATCATCGAGGAGTTGGAACCCACCCGTAGAGGTCCCTATGCCGGTGCCGTCGGCTATCTCGGGTACGGCGGGGTGACGATGGACACGGCGATCGCCATCCGTACCGTAGTCACGACTGGCGGTCGTGCCTTCGTGCAGGCCGGTGCAGGGATCGTGGCAGATTCCGATCCCGGGGCAGAGTACGAGGAGACGCTCAACAAGGCTCGTGCCCTCCTGCGGGCCGGGGTCATGCTGGGCCCGCCCGACGCATGAGTCGTCGCCGTCCGGGGATGGCTCCGCGATCGTGCAGAAGTGCGGCTGCCGCCCGATGACGATGACCGACCGGGAGTTGGAGACCCTCCACAGGCACATCGACGCGGCGGAGCGATATCTGGAGTTCGGGTCGGGGCAGAGCACCGTCTACGCGGCATCGGCAGCCAACCTCCTGCGGGTCGATTCCGTCGAGTCCTCCGAAGCCTATGTGCGGGAGAATCTGGTGGGAGATCCGTCCATCGATGCCGCCCTTGCCTCCGGTAAGCTGACCTTCCATCTCATCGATCTCGGGGAGACCGTCGGATGGGGGTTTCCGAGGGACGTGTCGAAGCGGGATCGTTGGCCCGAATACTCTTCGGCAGTCTTCTCACGGGCTCGGGATCATGACCTCGTCCTGGTGGACGGCCGGTTCCGGGTCGCCTGCGCCCTACGAAGCCTCCTGCACACGCCGGACCACGCGCTCCTCCTGATCCACGACTTCTGGATCCGACCGCGATACCGGCCCGTCTTGCGGTTTCTCGACCCGATCGAGCGAGCCGATTCCCTCGCAGTCTTTCGACGGAAGGGGGATCTCGACAAGGCCGCGCTGAAGCGGGTGATCCGCCGCTACGAGCGCCTTCCCGGAGACCGGCCGGTCAAGGATCGCGTGCGTACCCTGCTGAGATTGGGATGGCGCCGTCGCTGACGGAGCCCGTGCGCCCATGCAGTCGTCGATCGCATGGCACGGATCAGAGCCTTCGGTAGAACGCCATCAGCGCCGCGATTCCCCGCTCGACCTGCTCCACGGGAAACCATTCGTCCGGGGCATGGAGATTCGCTCCCGGATAGCTGAATCCCATGAGCAGACAGGGCGCGCCCAGGACCCGCTCGAAGTCCGCTACGATGGGAATGGATCCCCCCTCACCCACCAGCACGGGGTCCCTTCCGAAGACCTCGCGGAGGGCGCCCCGGGCCGCCTCGAAGAAGGCACCCTGCGGACGCGCTCGCCAGGGACGACCACCGTGGAGCGACTCCACTTCCACGGTCACAGTCGGCGAAGCGACCTTTTCCAGGTGCGCTCGAAAGAGCGTCGCGACCGCGGTGGGGTCCTGATCGGGGACGAGTCGGAAGCTCACCTTCGCCATGGCATGCGCGGGGAGCACCGTCTTGGCGCCCTGGCCCGTGTACCCCGAGAGAAGCCCATTCACCTCACAGGTGGGGCGCATCCAGAGCCGTTCCAAGGTCGACCTTCCCGATTCTCCCGCAGGCGCCTCGACCCCGGCCTCTGCGAGGAATCCCTCTTCGTCGAAGGGGAGCGAGCGAACAGCCTGGATCGCCTCGTCTTCCCAGTCCATCACCCGGTCATAGAAGCCCGGGATCGTCACCCGCCCCCGGTCGTCGTGCAATGTGGCCAGGATCCGAGCGAGCTCAGTCGCGGCATTCGGTACTGCCCCGCCGTATAGCCCGGAATGCAGGTCGGTGCTCGAGCTCCGAACGCGGACCTCGAAGTACGCCAGTCCACGCAGGGAGACGAGGAGCGAGGGGAGGTCCGGCGCGAACATCCCGGAGTCCGAGATGAGGACCGTATGGGCCGCGAGCCGCGCACGGTTCGCCTCGAGGAAGGGGAGGAGGTTCGGCGAGGCCACCTCCTCCTCGCCCTCGATCAGAACGACCACGTTGACCGGGAGCGACCCATCTTCGGCGAGGAGGAGCTCCAGGGCCTTCAGATGGAGAAAGACCTGGCCCTTGTCGTCTGCGGAGCCTCTCGCGTAGATCCGGCCATCGCGGATCGTGGGCTCGAAGGCGGGAGTGGTCCAGAGCTCGATGGGTTCCGGAGGCTGCACATCGTAGTGTCCGTAGATCAGGAGTGTCGGGGCGTCGGGTCCTGCCCCCCGCCACTCCCCCAGCGCGAGCGGGTGACCATCGGTCTCGGCGAGTTCGGCGCTGAGTCCGGCCCGCCGAAGGGCGGCCACGACCCACTCCCCCGCGCGGCGCGTATCCGCGTCGAACTCGGGTCGGGCGGAGACCGAAGGGATTCGGAGGAAGGAAAAAAGCTCCTCGCGGAAGCGATCGAGGTGCATCCCCGGAAGGCTGTTCAACAGCCTTCTAGATCAGCGCGCGCGTGCCCCAACGGTAGATCCAGGTGAGGAGTGCGCTCAGAAAGATCGCGCCGCCCATGCCACCGATGCTGAGCGCCGCGGGATCCTCGAACTGGAAGAACCCGACCCCCAGCATCCCACCCACGACAGCACCGAAGGCGCCGAAGATGGCGATGAGGAGTGTGTGGCCCGGCTGCACCTCGCCACGCTTGGTCAGGATGTTCATCAGGAGGCCGATCGAGGCCCCGAGAAGGATCCAGATCCCGATACCAACCCAGTTTTCCATGGCTCACCCGGCCTGATCGTCGAGGGTCGATCCCCTGGTGTGGTCGACCGAAAACAAAGAATGCTCGGGGGGAAATCTACCTCTGACCCTCGAACTCGGCCACCCCGGGCGGGACCTCCGG